>NZ_JAIBNX010000134.1:0-19861 GCF_026130045.1 Micromonospora sp. CPCC 205371 | reverse complement strand
CCCCCCTCCCCTCCCGGCCCACCGCGACCCGCGGAACGGCCCGCGGGTCCGCACCCCCCACGGCCCGCTGGCTGGTGGTTGCGGTTCAGGCGGCCGTCGCGAGCCGCCGCTTGCGGTTCAGAAGGGGTATGACGTTGAGCAGCAGACCGGCCAGCGCGACGCCCGTGACCAGGTTGATCCCTGGGTGGTACTGGCTGAAGTCAGCCGTCGCCTCGGCCGGCCCGGTCACCGTGACCAGCGCGGTGACCACCGCCAGCACCAGCGCGGCGCCGACCTGGCCGGAGGTCTGCACGAGGCCGGCGGCCAGCCCCTGCTCCGAGTCGTCGATGCCCTCGGTGGCCTGCGACATGATCGAGCTGAAGCCGAACGCGAACCCGCCGCCGAGCAGCAGCATGGTCGGCAGGACCGTGACCAGGTAGTTCGGCACGGTGCCCGAGGTCAGCAGGAACCATGCGTACCCGAGGGTCAGGGAGGCCATCGCGCTGTTGATCAGCCGCTGCGTCCCGTACCGGTTGATGAGCCCACCGACGAACGGTGAGGTGAACGCGACCAGGAGCCCGGCGGGCAGCAGGGCCAGCGCCACCTTCAGCGGTGACCACCCCTGGGTGTCCTGCAGGTACAGCGTCATCATGAACTGGAAGCTCAGGTAGGAGCCGAACAGGGCAATGACGCTCAGGTTGGCGCGGACGATCGAGCCCACTCGCAGGATGCCCAGGCGGATCAGCGGGTGCGCGATCCGGTTCTCGGTGACCACGAACGCGACCAGCAGTGCCGCCGCGACCAGGGCCGATCCGAGGGTGACCGGGTCGAGCCAGCCGCGGTCGGGTGCGGACACCACCGTGTACACGGCCAGCAACATGCCGCCCGTCAGTGTGGCCGCGCCGACCAGGTCATGGCCGCCGTCGGCGGCCGGCCGGTCACGCGGGATCAGCGCGAAGCCGGCGACCAGGGCGATCAGTGCCAGCGGCACGGGGACGAGGAACGTCCACCGCCATCCCAAGCTGGTGAGCAGGCCACCGAGGATGAGGCCGGAGGAGTAGCCGCTGGCGCCGAAGACGGTGAAAATCGACAGCGCGCGGTTGCGGGCGGGGCCCTCGTGGAACGTTGTGGTGAGGATCGACATGGCGGTCGGCGCCGTGAACGCGGCGGCGAGACCCTTGACAAAGCGCGTGATGATGAGCAGCGTGCCGTCGTCGACCAGGCCGCCGACGAGCGAGGCGACGGCGAAGACCGCGAGGGCGATCAGGAAGATCTTTCGCCGGCCGAGCAGGTCCGCGGTGCGGCCCCCCAGCAGCAGCAGGCCCCCGTAGCCCAGCACGTAGCCATTGACGATCCACTGCAACGAGGTGGTCGACATGCCCAGGTCGGTGCCGATGGACGGCAGCGCAACACCCACCATGGAGACGTCGAGGCCATCGAGGAACAGCACGGCGCACAGCACCGCGAGCACACCCCAGAGTCGAGGCGTCCAGCGCTGTTCGGCTGGTTCGGGCGCGGTCGACGGGATGGTCGCGGTCGCGGCGTGCGCCGGACCGGTGGAGGCTTCGGTGATAGACACGTCGGGAACATTAAATGCATGTGCATCAGATGTCCATGCACAGGATGTTGGTGCAAGTAATGCGGGTGCATCTACGTCCGCGGGCGGGTACGATGCGCGACAAGCCTTGCCGGCCCCTACCTGACCTGCGAAAACGCGATCACATCCGGCGCCCGCGAGTGCCGGTTCGCCGTCAGATCGCCAGGTCACGGCCCGCTGTGACAAGCGCCGCACCCAAGATCTACGCACGCTCTCCGCGCGGCTTCGCGCTCTCCGCGCGGGCGGCGCGTGCCCTCCGCCGATCAAGGGCAATGCACGTGGTTCGATCTCTTTTCCGCGTGCGTTTGCCCTTGATCGATGCGATTGCCCTTGATCGGCGCCCGTCGCCCGCTGGCGGTCCAGGGGCGCGGTGCGAACTCCGATCGTGGGGCCGCGCATTTTCGGGGAGGATGTTGCCTCAACCCGGCCTGGAGGCCGCATCCTCGGGGAAGTTGCGGCATTATGCGCGGCACGCACCCAATCTTGGAGGTCATGACGCCTCGATCGACCGGATTGCCCGTTCCGCGCCGCGGCCGGCCTGCCGCCCGTGCCGGGCTGACCCCGCGGCGGGCGGCGTGGGCTTGGCCCGGCCCGCTGGTGGACCGGGCCTGGCGCCGGCGTGGGCTCGGCCCGCGATCAAGGCCATTTGCATGGATCAAGGGCGAATGCACGCGGAAATGAGATCGAACCACGTGCCTTCGCCCTTGATCGGCGGAGAGGGGGGCGCGGCGCGCGGGGGCGCGCGCGGGCGCGGCGTGCGGGGAGGACATGGGGTGGGGAGGAGCCGCGCGGCGGGGAGCGAACGTCGTACGTGCTGGTTACGGTGCTTGTGTGTCTGAGGAAGCGATCCAGCAGGTGACCCCCGAGCAGGTGACCCCCGAGCAGGTCGCGGCGGCGGGGGCCGAGCCGCCGTCCGAGGCGCGTGAGCGGCACGCCGAGCTCAGCGCCGAGGTGTCCGACCATCAGTATCGCTACTACGTGCTCGACGCGCCCACGGTGTCCGACGCGGATTTCGACCGGCTGCTGCGTGAGTTGGAGGCCCTCGAGGAGGAGTTTCCGGCGCTTCGCACCCCCGATTCGCCAACTCAGCGGGTCGGCGGCACGTTTTCGACGCTCTTCACGCCGGTCGAGCACGCCGAGCGGATGATGTCGCTCGACAATGTGTTCGACGACGAGGAGTTGGCGGCCTGGGCCGAGCGGGTCGAGCGCGACGCGGGCGGGCCGGTGCCCCTCCTGTGCGAGCTCAAGGTCGACGGTCTCGCGATCAATCTGACTTACGAGGGCGGGCGGCTGGTGCGGGGGGCCACCCGTGGCGACGGCCGCACGGGCGAAGACGTCACCAACAATGTGCGCACGATCCGCGAGGTGCCCGAGCGGCTGGCCGGCGACGACGTGCCCGACCTGGTCGAGGTCCGCGGCGAGGTGTATTTTCCGGTGTCCGCCTTCGCCGACCTCAACGCGGGCCTGGTCGAGCAGGGTAAGCCGCCGTTCGCCAACCCGCGCAACGCGGCGGCGGGCAGCCTGCGGCAGAAAGATCCGCGCATCACCGCGTCCCGCGGGTTGCGCATGGTCGTGCACGGCGTCGGCGCCCGGCGTGGCTTCCAGCCGGCGGCGCAGTCCGAGGCGTACGAGGTGATGCGCGCCTGGGGTCTGCCGGTGAGTGACCGCTGGCAGCTCAAGGCCGACCTGGCTGGGGTCAGGGAATACATCGCCTACTACGCCGAGCACCGGCACGACGTCGAGCATGAGATCGACGGCGTGGTGGTCAAGGTCGACCCGGTGGCGATACAGGGGCGGCTCGGCTCCACCAGCCGGGCGCCGCGCTGGGCGATCGCGTTCAAGTATCCGCCGGAAGAGGTCAACACCAAGCTGCTCGGCATCGAGGTAAATGTGGGGCGCACCGGCAGGGTGACCCCGTTCGCGGTGCTGGAGCCGGTGCGGGTGGCCGGCTCGACGGTGGCGCAGGCGACGCTGCACAACGCGCGCGAGGTCGAGCGCAAGGGCGTGCTCATCGGCGACACGGTGGTGATCCGCAAGGCCGGCGATGTCATCCCCGAGGTGCTCGGGCCGGTGGTCGAGCTGCGCCCGCCCGACGCGCGGGCGTTCGTGATGCCGGAGAACTGCCCGTCGTGCGGCACCCCGCTGGCGCCGGCGAAGGAGAGCGACGTCGACATCCGCTGCCCCAACAGCAGGTCCTGCCCGGGCCAGTTGCGCGAGCGGGTGTTTGCCCTGGCGGGGCGCGGTGGTTTCGACATCGAGGTGCTGGGCATGAAGGCGGCGGCGGCGCTGCTGGAGTCCGGTGTGATCAAGGACGAGGGCGACATCTTTTCGCTCGACGCCGACAAACTGGGCAAGTCCGACTTCTTCCGCAAGAAAGACGGCACGCTCACCACCAACTCGGAAAAACTGCTCGCGCAGCTCGAAAAGGCCAAGCAGCAGCCGCTGTGGCGGGTGCTGGTGGCGCTTTCGATCCGGCACGTCGGCCCCACCGCCGCGCAGGATCTCGCCCGGCACTTCCGGTCGCTCGACGCGATCAAAGACGCCAGCCAGGAGGAACTGGCAGCCGTCGACGGGGTCGGCCCGACGATCGCCGAGAGCCTCAAGGAGTGGTTCGAGGTCGACTGGCACAACGAGGTGGTCGAAAAGTGGCGGCAGGCCGGTGTGCGGCTCGCCGAGGAGCGCACGGAGGAGGGGCCGCGTCCACTCGAAGGGGTGACCGTCGTGGTCACCGGCACCCTGTCGACGTACTCGCGTGATCAGGCCACCGAGGAGATCACGACGCGCGGCGGCAAGGTGAGCGGCTCGGTGTCGAAGAAGACCGGGTTCGTCGTCGTCGGCGACAACCCGGGGTCCAAATACGACAAGGCAATCTCTCTCAAGGTGCCGGTGCTCGACGAGCCGGGTTTCCAAGTGTTGCTTGATCAGGGGCCTGACGCCGCGCGCGAGGTCGCGCAAGTGGGTGAGGTCTCAAGTTAGTCACGACTCCGCCTGAAGGACCCCACCCCGCGACGGCGCCGCTCGTAGGGTGGTTGCGGTTTACAAAAAACACGGTGGGAGGGTCGCATGGAGGCCGCGGCGCTGCGGAACTCCGTTCCCCCCGATCGACGTGTGCCATTTTTTGGCTTCGTGTGGGCGGTCACTCTGGTGGCCGCCCTCGCATCTGCCCCGGTCCTGGCCCACATCCCCGCTGACCTGTCCGATCTGCCGGCCGCGTTTTGGCTGATGGCGGGCCTTGCGGTGCTGGTCGACGCGCGCCCGTTCACGCCGCCGGGGCGGCGGCAGAGCTCGGCGGTCTTCCCGTCGATCTGCTTCACCTTCGCCATCATGCTGGGCTGGGGGCTGGGCGAGTCGATCGCGGCGCAGGCCGCCGCCGTCGTGGTGTCGGCGTGGCGGATGCGGCACCCGCCGTGGCGGGCGATCTTCAACATCAGCCAGTACGCCTTGGCGCTCACCGCGGCGTACTCGGTCACCCGGTTCGCTGACGATGGCCGTCCAGGGTGGACGGACGTGGTGGTCTTCGCGCTCGCTGGTGTGGCCTGGTTCCTGGTCAAGTACGGCTCGGTCACGGTCGCCGTGCGACTCCGGTTCGGCGGCCGGTGGTGGTCGACCTTCCAGCACGGGCTCGCCTTCGAGTCGCTGTCGACCGGATCGTTGCTGCTGCTCAGCCCGGTATTGCTCGCCGCGGCGCAGACCAGCGCGGCCCTGATCCCGCTCGTCGTGGTGCCGCTCTACGCCGTGTACCGCATGGCACGCCTCTCGGCCGAGCAGGATCAGCTCGGGCGGCTCGACCCGCTCACCGGCCTCGCCAACCGCAAGGCCCTGCTGGCCGAGGTGGCCGACCACGTGCCCGTGCACGCCGAGCGGGTCGCCCGCGGCGACGCCGACCGGCACCTGGCGCTGCTCGTGCTCGACCTCGACCACTTCAAGCGGGTCAACGACGCACTCGGGCACGCGGTCGGTGACCGGCTGCTCGTACAGGTGGGCAGCCGGCTGGAGGCGGCGGTGCGCCCGGGTGACCTGGTGGCGCGGCTGGGCGGCGACGAATTCGCCATCCTCGCGCCGCGGCTCGACGGTGTCGACGCCGCCCGCGACCTGGCCAGTACGGTCGTCGCCGCGCTCGCCGAGCCGGTATCGCTCGACGGCCTGCCCCTCGACGTGGCCGGCTCCATGGGCATCGCCCTGTACCCGGACCACGGCGAAGACTTCGCGACGTTGCTGCGCCACGCCGACGTGGCGATGTACGACGCCAAGCATCGCGGCGACACGGTGGCGGTGTACTCGCCCGAGTCCGACCACAACTCGCCGGAGCGGCTGAACCTGCTCGCCGACCTGCGCCGGGCGCTCGAATCGCCCGACGGTGACCAGATCGCCATGTACTACCAGCCGCAGATCGCCATCGAGACCGGCGAGGTGGTCGGCGTCGAGGCGCTGCTGCGCTGGCGGCACCCGGTGCGCGGCATGGTCGACCCGGAGGAGCTGATCCGGGTGGCCGAGCAGAGCGCGGTGATGCGCCTGTTGACCCGTCGAGTGGTCGACGACGTGGTCGAGCAGGTCGCGAAGTGGTCGGCGGCTGGGCTGCACCTGCGGGCGGCACTCAACGTCAGCGTCCGTGACCTGCACACCGGGGAGATCGCCGATCAGATCGCCGACCGGCTGGCGCGCTACGGTCTGTCACCCGAACGGCTGCAACTGGAGATTACCGAGGGCGCGCTGATGGCCGACCCGCGGCGGGTGCTCGCCACGATCGCCCGGCTCGACCAGATCGGGGTCGCGATCGCGCTCGACGACTTCGGCACCGGGTACTCCTCGATGCAGCACCTGCGCCGGCTGCCGCTAGCCGAGGTCAAGGTCGACCGGTCGTTCGTCCTGGGCATGGCGACCGACACCGACGACGCGGCGATCGTACGCTCGGTGATCGAGCTGGCCGGCGCGCTGGGCCTGCGGGTGGTTGCCGAGGGTGTCGAAGACGAGCGCACATGGCGGCTGCTGCACGCGGCGGGTTGCCACGTGGCGCAGGGCTGGTTCTACGCCCGCCCGATGCCGGCCAACGAGCTGGTCGACTGGCTCTCCCGCTACCGCGCGGTCCGCCCCGTCGGAAGGTAGGGAGCCGGCCGCGAGGCTGCGGAGCGTGACAAATAGACTCGCTGCGCGACACCCATCACGCACCGAAGGGGGCATTTTCATGGCCGCCATCTCCCGCGAGGAGGTCGCGCATCTCGCGCGCCTGTCGCGGCTCGCCGTCACGGACCAGGAGATCGACCTGTTCGCGGGCCAGCTCGACGTCATCCTCCAGGCGGTCGCCCGGGTCGGTGAGGTGGTCGCCGAGGACATCCCGCCGACGTCGCACTCCGTCCCGCTGACCAACGTGCTGCGAGACGACGTCGTGCAGCCCTGCCTCACCCCGGAGGAGGCGCTGGCCGGCGCGCCAGACGCCGAGGAGGGGCGGTTCCGGGTACCGCGAATCCTGGAGGAAGAAGCATGAGTGACGTCTTTCACTTGACCGCGACGGAGATCGCGGCGCGCGACGCCAGCGGCGACGCCTCCGCCACCGAGATCACCCAGGCGCACCTCGACCGGATCGCGGCGGTCGACGACCGGGTGCACGCGTTCCTGCACGTCGACGCGGAGGGCGCGCTGGCCGCGGCGACCGCCGTCGACGAGCGCCGCGCCGCTGGCGAGGAGCTGGGGCCGCTGGCCGGCGTGCCGATCGCGGTGAAGGACATCGTCGCCACGAAGGGCGTGCCGAGCACCGCCGCCTCCAAGATCCTTGAGGGCTGGCGCCCGCCGTACGACGCCACGATCGTGACGCGTATGCGCGAGGCTGGGCTGGTCATGCTCGGCAAGACCAACCTCGACGAGTTCGCCATGGGCTCGTCGACGGAGTATTCGGCGTACGGCCCCACATTCAACCCGTGGGACCTCAGCCGCATCCCGGGCGGTTCCGGTGGGGGAAGCGCGGCGGCTCTCGCCGCTTACGAGGCGCCGCTCGCCGTCGGCACCGACACCGGCGGCTCCATCCGCCAGCCGGCGGCCGTCACGGGTACCGTCGGCGCGAAGCCCACGTATGGTGGCACATCGCGTTACGGCCTCATCGCGTTCTCGTCCTCTCTGGACACTCCGGGCCCCTGCGCGCGTACTGTCGAAGACGCCGCCCTGCTGCACGCCGTGCTGGCCGGGCACGACCCGCGCGACTCCACGTCGATCCCGCAGCCCGTGCCCGACGTGGTCGGCGCCGCCCGGCGCGGGGCGAGCGGCGACCTGACCGGCGTCAAGCTGGGCCTGGTGCGCGAGTTCTCCGGCGAGGGCGCCGAGCCGGGTGTGATGGCGGCCTTCCACGACGCGGTCGACGCGCTCACCAAGCTGGGTGCCGAGGTCGTCGAGGTCTCCTGCCCGCACTTCGAGTACGCGCTGCCGGCCTACTACCTGATCGCGCCGAGCGAGTGCTCGTCCAACCTGGCTCGTTTCGACGGTGTCCGATACGGACTTCGCGTCGGCGACGACGGTGCCAAGTCGCTCGAAGAGGTCATGTCGCTGACGCGCGAGTCAGGATTCGGTCCCGAGGTCAAGCGGCGCATCATGATCGGCACGTACGCGCTCTCCAGCGGGTACTACGACGCCTACTACGGGCAGGCGCAGAAGGTGCGCACCCTGATCACGCGCGACTTCACAAGCGCGTTCGAGCAGGTCGACGTGCTGATCTCGCCGACGACGCCATTCGTGGCGTTCCCGCTGGGCGCCCGCACGGCAGACCCGTACCAGATGTACCTCGCCGACCTGTACACGATCCCGGTCAACCTGTACGGCGGCCCGGGCATCTCCGTCCCGTGTGGACTGTCCGAGGGCCTGCCCGTCGGCCTGCAGATCGCGGCGCCGACGCTCGCCGACGACCGCATGTACCGGGTGGCCGCCGCGCTGGAGTCCGCCATCGGCACGCTGACCCCTGGGGAGCTGTCATGACCGTCACTCTTCCGCCCTACGAGGACGTGGTCGCGCGCTACGAGCCGGTGATCGGCCTGGAGACGCACGTCGAGCTGGGCACGAACACGAAGATGTTCTGCGGCTGCCCGACCGACTTCGGCGGTCAGCCCAACACGCGCATCTGCCCGGTGTGCCTGGGCCTGCCCGGTTCGCTGCCGGTGGCCAACAAGGCCGCCATCGAGGCGACCATCCGCATTGGACTTGCGCTCAACTGCACGATCGCGACGTGGTGCCGCTTCGCGCGGAAGAACTACTTCTACCCGGACATGCCGAAGAACTACCAGATCAGCCAGTACGACGAGCCGCTGTGCACCGACGGGTGGCTCGACGTCGAGGTCGACGGCGAGCTGGTGCGGATCGGCATCGAGCGGGTGCACCTGGAGGAAGACACCGGCAAGACCCTCCACGTGGGCGGCGCGACCGGTCGCATCCACGGTGCGACGGAGTCCCTTGTGGACTACAACCGCGCCGGCATCCCGCTGGTCGAGATCGTCACCAAGCCGATCCCCGGCACGGGTGCTCTTGCCCCGGTCGTGGCCAGGGCGTACGTCACCGAGCTGCGTGACGTTATCCGCTCGCTCGACGTGTCGGACGTACGGATGGAGCAGGGCTCGCTGCGCTGCGACGTCAACACGTCCCTGAACCTTCCCGGTCACGAGTGGGGCACTCGCACCGAGACCAAGAACGTCAACTCGCTGCGTTCGGTCGAGCGGGCGGTGCGGTCCGAGATCATCCGGCAGGCGTCGGTGCTCGACGCCGGGGGGCGGATCGTCCAGGAGACCCGGCACTTCCACGAGGACACCGGCGACACGACATCGGGCCGTTCCAAGGAGACCGCGACCGACTACCGGTACTTCCCGGAGCCCGACCTGGTGCCGCTCGCGCCGGACGCGGAGTGGGTTTCGACCCTGAAGGCCGGTCTTCCGGAGCTGCCCCGCCTGCACCGCAAGCGGCTCCAGGCCGAGTGGGGCCTGTCCGACCTAGACATGCAGTCCGTCGTCAACGCGGGCGCGGTCGAGCTGATCGAGCAGACCATCGCGGCCGGCACCACGCCGGAGGGCGCCCGCAAGTGGTGGCTCGGCGAGCTGGCCCGGCGCGCCAACGAGGCCGGCATCGAGCTGGCCGCCGTGGGCGCGACGCCGGCGCACGTGGCCGAGCTGCAGCGGCTGGTCGACGAGGGCAAGCTCAACGACAAGCTGGCGCGCGCCGTGCTGGAAGGCGTCGTCGCCGGCGAGGGCGCCCCGACGGAGATCATGACCGCGCGCGGGCTGGGCGTGGTGTCGGACACCGGCGCGCTCACCGCCGCCGTCGACGAGGCCATCGCCGCCAACCCGGACGTGGCCGAGAAGATCCGTGAGGGCAAGGTGGCGGCGGCCGGCGTCCTGGTGGGCGCGGTGATGAAGGCCACCCGCGGCCAGGCCGACGCCAAGACCGTCCGCGAGCTGATCATCGCCCGCCTGTCGTAGCGCCCCCGCGCCGCCGCGCACGGCGGCGCGGTCCGCGCGGCGCGTCTCAGGCCAATGAGAACTCGTCGAAGAGGATGACCTCGGCGTCGGGGTCGCTGGTGTCGTAGCGGTACGAGCGGACCACGCCTGCCGCCGAGTCGAGCACCGAAAAGACCGTGACCTCGTTGCTCGCCACGAACGGCAGCGGCGTGCCGTCCGGCCCGGTCAGCGGCGCCACCGTCGGCACGATCGGGGCCAGCCCGCCCGGGTCGCCCTGCTGCACGTACCCCTCCGGGTAGCGGCGCTCCGCTCCGGACGTCACGTCGTACGCGCCGTAGCTGTTGCCGACGTTCGACGTCTCCAGCCAGTGCACGCCCGCCGCGTTCCGGAACCGGTTCCACACGTGCGAGTGTCCATTCAGGACCAGGTGGACCCTGGCGTCCGAAAGCAGCGGCTCGATGTCGCGCAGGATGTAGTCGTCGGCGAGTGGGTACTCGTACCGGATCTCCTTGCCCTCCCGCACCCGCACCGGATCGGTGAACGGCGGCACCGAGTGGTGCCCCAGCCCATGGCTGGGATGGTGAAACATCACGACCCGGTACCGCGCGGACCGGAACTCTGGCGCCGCGAGCTCGCCGACCAGCCACTGGTACTGCGGCGAGCCCCGCCCGACCGGCTCGAAGATGAACTGCCCGTACCCCCACCGGTCGGGGTCGTCGACGTCTTCCAGCGCTTCCTGGAACTTGCCCCGCCCCACCAGCTGGGGTGATCGCCATATGTGCGTGGCGAACAGGCAGATCACGTGCACGTCGCCGATCGCCCGTGACCACCACCGAGGCCCGCCGGCCGCGCTGGCCGGGGCGGGAAACAGCTCCTCGTACGTGGTGATGTCCCAGGCGCCGGGCTGCGGGTCGTTGAATTGCTCGTCCAGGGTCGCCGTCTGCGACCAGCGCCCCATCACCTCGTGGTTGCCGATCGCCGGGTAGATGGGTGAGTGCTGCAGGATGCCCGCGAAGCTGGCGAAGAACGGCGTCTCGGCCGTGCTGTCGAACCACTCGGTCGCCCGGTCCGGAACGTTTACCATGTCGCCGGCCATGAGCACACCGTCGAGCGCGACGCCGGCGGTCTCGGCCGCCTTGGCCAGGTTGGCCGGCACCATCGGCTTGAGCTGGTGGTCGCTGGTCAGGAGCAACCGCACGGGCTGGTCGGCCGGCGCGGCGGGTGCCAGGCTGTACGCCGCCGTGACGATCCCATCGGACACCACGCGGTACGGGGTGCGTCCGGGCGCGAGGCCGTCGACGACCGCGAGCTGCCGGTACACGGGCCGCCGCGTGGGCGCGGTGTAGGTGCGTCCGGGCGCGGACGACTCGCTGTCTTCGCGGGTACGGGACAGTGGAGCGGTCGTGGCGGCGAAACGGCGCCAGCCGTCGCCCTCGCCAGCCTCACCCGTGGCGGCCCGCACCGCCGCATCGTCGCTCATTGCCGGAACGCCCGGACCCACCAGGACCGCGTGGCCGGAGCCGGGCCGCTCGGTGTGCCAAACAACGTGTACGCCGTCCGGCCGGGGATCGAGCAGGTACGGCTCACACAGCATGTCTCGCAGTATGCCCCGTCTAGGTTGCTGGCTTGGCCCGCGGCCGGCTCGGCGAGGGTGCGCTGTCGCGGGCCCGCAACAATTGTGAGACGCGCTGTGGTGAGATGCCGAGCACCCGGGCGGTGTCTTT
Source organism: Micromonospora sp. CPCC 205371 (assembly GCF_026130045.1). Lineage (GTDB taxonomy): Bacteria > Actinomycetota > Actinomycetes > Mycobacteriales > Micromonosporaceae > Phytohabitans. The sequence goes on along the minus strand of NZ_JAIBNX010000134.1, from coordinate 8,138 downwards.
TCCGGAAAGACCGCGGGCGACGAGCTGGCGAACAAGTGCGCGAGAGCGTTCGGCCTAGGTGAGGCCGAAGTCTGGGTGGGTGTGGAGCCAGGAGGCGTAGTGGGGTCGGCGGTCGACGACGTCTTGGTACGCGGCCGCGGCGTGCGCGAAGACGTCGGCGGCCAGCCGTGCGGGTGGGCCGTCGGGGTGCCAGCCGAGCAGGTGACGCCACCGCAGCGGCGTGCCTGTCAGCGGTACCAAGGATGCTCCTGGAATCGGCCGTGACATGCCCTGGCACAGCAGCACGGCGGCGCCGCTCACCACCAGGTCGGCGCACGCGCTGGGCTCGTTCTCCAGGATCTGGCGCGGGGTGAAGCCGGCCCGCGCGCACGCGGCGGCGAAGCAGTCGATGAAGCAGCCGTCGCCGGGCGCGTTGGCCCACCGTTCGGCGGACAGCTCGCCCAGCGCGACCTCCGCGCGCCCGGCGAGCGGGTGCTGGTCGGAGAGCAGTACCCACACCGCGTCGACGGAGACCGGGCGCCATTCGAGGCCGTACACGGAGGGCATGGCGTCGCCGCAGACGCCGACCAGCGCGTAGTCCAGCTTGCCGGCGACCACCATCGCGGCCAGCTCGTCGGTGCCCCAGGCGGTCTGCGTGGTGACCAGGGCGTCGGGGTACGCGGCGGCGAGCCTGGGGACGAGGCCGCCGACGATGGGGCCGTTGGTGGCGCCGATCCGGAACCGGGTGACCGGCTCGGTGGTGTCCGCGAGGCGGCTGGCGTCGTCCTGGAGGCCTTTGACGGCGGTCATGAGGACCCGGGCGCGGGCCAGCACGAGCTCGCCGAGCGGGGTGGGTCGGGCGCCGCGGCGGTCGCGGTCGAAGAGAGGGCCGCCGAGGCTGTGTTCGATGCGGCTGAGCTGCGAGGAGACCGCCGCCTGGGCGAGGCCGAGGGTGGCGGCGGCCTTGGTCACGCTGCCGGTGTCCGCGACCGCGCAGATCAGCCGGAGATGGCGCAACTCAAGATCCATACATTGACGGTAGAACCGGCCTGACCGGGGCGTAACACCCATTCGGGCGGAATGTTCGGAGGCTGATAGATCCGATACCGTCGTGCCATGTCGCCGACCGGTTTCCCGTGGCCTATCGAAGCCGCCCGCCTCGACAACGGCCTGCGCGTCGTCGTCAGCGAAGATCGCACCGCCCCCGTCGTTGCCGTGAACCTCTGGTACGACGTGGGCTCGCGACATGAGCCCGACGGTCAGACCGGGTTCGCGCATCTCTTCGAGCATCTGATGTTCGAGGGGTCGGTGCACGTGCCGAAGACCGAGCACATGCGGCTGATCCAAGGCTCAGGCGGCTCGCTCAACGCCACCACGAACCCGGACCGGACCAACTACTTCGAGACCGTGCCGGCCGAGCACCTGGAGCTGGCGCTGTGGCTCGAAGCCGACCGGATGGGCGGCCTGGTGCCGGCGCTCACCCAGGAGACGCTCGACAACCAGCGCGACGTGGTCAAGAACGAGCGCCGGCAGCGGTACGAGAACGTGCCCTACGGCGACGCCTGGCTGCGCCTGCTTCCGTTGCTGTACCCGCCCGGCCATCCCTACCACCACGCCACGATCGGTTCGATGGCCGACCTCAACGCCGCCGACCTGGCGACCTTCCAGGCGTTCCACACGACCTACTACGCGCCGAACAACGCGGTGCTCTCGGTGGTCGGCGACGCGCCGGCGGCAGACGTGTTCGCGCTGGCCGACAAGTACTTCGGCGGGGTGCCGCCACGCGACGACATCCCGCCCGCGCCGGACGGCACCCGGCCGGCGCCCGTGACCGCACCGGTGCGCGAGACGGTGACGGCGGAAGTGCCCGCCCCGCGCATCTACCTGGCCCACCGGACATACCCGTTCGGCAGCCGCGAGTACGACGCGGTGACGGTGCTCGCGACCGCCCTGGGCAACGGTCGGGGCAGCCGGCTGTACCAGCGGCTCGCTGACGGTGCGCGCCTCGCGCAGCCCGACTACGTCTCCGCGTACGGCGTCGATCTGGCCCACGCGCCCGCGCCGCTGATCGTCTCGGCAACCGCCCGCGACGGTGTCGACGCCGCGGCGCTGGAGGCGGGGCTGGCAGAGGTGGTCGACGAGCTGGCCGACGGCATCACCGCCGAAGAGCTGGACCGGGCCAAGGCTCTGCTCGCCACCGCGTGGTGGCGGCAGGTGTCCACTGTGGCTGGACGTGCGGACGCGTTGAGCCGGTACGCCACGCAGTTCGGCGACCCGGCGCGTGCGGGCGAGCGGCTGCCGGCGTGGCAGGCCGTCACGCTCGACGAGGTGACGGCGGTCGCCGCGGAGGCGCTCCGCCCCGAGACCCGCGTAACCCTTTCCTACCTGCCCGAGGAGAACGCATGACGCTGATCAGTGAGCGTCCGGGGCCGGGTGCGGCCCGGCCGTACAGGTTCCCCGAGGTCATCCGCCGCGAGGGCGTCGTCGCGGCCCACCTCCCGGGCCAGGCACTCGCCGTCGCCGTCCTGCTCCTCGACGCCGGAGCCGGCCGCGAACCAGCCGGTCGTGAAGGCGTCGGCGCCGTGGTCGCCAAGGCTCTCGAGGAGGGTACGGCGACACGAGACTCGGCCGCCTACGCGCTCGCGCTGGAGGGTCTCGGCGCGGAGCTGTTCACCACAGTGGACTGGGACTCGTTCCGGGTCGGCGTGCAGGCCCCGGCAGAGCGGCTGCCGGACGCGGTGGCGCTGCTCGCCGAGGCCGTCCGCACGCCACGCCTCGACCCGGCCGACGTGGCGCGGGTACGCGACGACGAGGTGACCGCCCTCCGCATGGACTGGGCCGAGCCCGGCCCGCGCGCCGATGCCGCCCTGCGTGCCGACCTCTTCGGCGCCGACCAGCGGCATGGCCGGCCGCTGCACGGCGACCCGGACTCGGTGACGGCCGTCTCCGTCGATGATGTGGTCGACTTCCACCGTGGGTGGCTCGGCCAGCCGGGCACCCTGCTCGTGGCCGGTGACCTGGACCGGGTCGACATCGACGCGCTTGGCGCCGCCGTGTTCGCGGGCACCGGCGCGCCGGTCGCCGACGCGGGTGGTCCGTTCCCGGTCACGCCGCGCCCCGAACGCCGGATCATCCTGGTCGACCGGCCCGGGTCGGTGCAGTCCACGCTGCGCCTCGGGCACGCCGCGCCGCACCGGTCGCACCCCGACTACGTGCCGATGGCGCTGGCCGCGACCGTGCTGGGCGGCGCGTTCACGTCTCGGCTCAACCATCTGATCCGCGAGGTGCGCGGATACACGTACGGCATCCGGAGCGAGTTCGGGCAGTCGCGGCGGTTCGGGCGGTTCGTGGTCAGCTCCGCTGTGCAGACCGCGGTGACCGCGCCGGCCCTGGTCGACACGGTCGGCGAGATCGCCCGCACCCAGGCCGATGGCGTCACCGAGGAGGAGCTGGCGGTGGCCCGCTCGTGGCGTGCCGGGCAGCTCTCGGTCGAGTTGCAGACCTCGGGGGCGATCGCCGGGGCGCTGGCGCCTCTGGTCGTGCGCGGCCTCCCCGCCGACTACCCCGCCCCGCGGCCCGCCGCGCTGCCCGCGGCCGCCGTCGACCGGGTCTCGAAGGCGGCCCCCGACCACCTGCGAGCCGGCGCCCTGACCCTGGTGGTGGAGGGCGACGCCGAAAAGATCCACTCCGACCTGGCGGCGGCCGACCTCGGCCCGGTGGTAACCGTCTGAGATCAGGTCGGTGGGATCGCGTGGACGCCGGGCCAGCGGTCGGCGGGGCGGTGCCGGGCGAGCCGCTCCAGTGACCGCTCCAAGCTGACCCGCCGCGGGTTGCGCCGCCAGACGCCGCCCATCAGGTCGTCGAGCCCCAGCGGCGCCACCGCGTCGCCGAACTTCGCCTCGTACCACGTGTGCACGGCCGCCTGGTTCTTCGCCTCCCACGGCTGATCGGGCCAGGCGTCCCACAGTTCCCGCGTCGCCCGGTCATCGCGTTCCCGACTCAGATCGTCGGGGTCGAAGTACGCCACGTCGATGTCTCGCACCACGGTCGGCTGGAAGCCGCTGCCGTACAGCTCGCCCCACACCAGGTCGCGCACCACGCCGGCGCCGACCCAGGCGTCGGGCAGTCTCACGTCTCGCACCGGGGTGAGCACCCGTATGTGCCAGGCCGACGAGCGGATCAGGCTCCGGAGCGTCGCTACCTCGTCATTACCCTGTATCGCGTGCCTCCGGAAAACGAGTTGGTCGTCATCTGGCCGGTCAAGGATCGCACGTGCGGCGTCTGTCACGGTCGCGCCGAGTTGCTCGTCATGGCGGACGACAAGCCACACTGCCTGTCCTGTGTGGACCTCGACCACCTGGTATATCTGCCCGCGGGCGACGCGGCGCTGACCCGGCGGGCGAAGAAGGGCAGCGGGCTGTCCGCGGTCGTCGTGCGCTTCAGCCGCAGCCGCAAGCGGTACGAGCGGCAGGGAGTGCTGGTCGAGGCGGCCGCGCTGGCCGCGGCCGAGGTGCAGTGCCTGGGCGACGAGGAGGCGCGGCTGCGACGGCGCGAGCGTGACCGCGAACGCCGGGCAGAAGCGGACCTGGATCTCCAGGCCCGGATGGCGGAGCGGATCTGCCTGCTCTTTCCCGGCTGCCCGCCGGAGCGGGCGCAGGCCATCGCCCGACACACCGGCGAGCGCGGGAGCGGCAGGGTGGGGCGCAGCGCGGCCGGGCGTGCGCTCGACGACGAGGCGCTGCGCCGGGCGGTGGTGGCGTCCGTCCGGCACGAGGACACCGAGTACGACGTGCTGCTCATGGCGGGCGTGCCGTGGGCGGAGGCGCGCGAGCGCATCCGGGAAGCTGTCGATCATGTACTCGCGAGCTGGTCGGCGGGTGCCGGGCGCGTGCTTTGATTGGGCAATGGCCAACCCTGCGATCGTGACCGTCGACGACGACCCCGCGGTGTCCCGTGCCGTCGCGCGCGATGTCCGGCGTCGCTACGGGCAGGAGTACCGGGTGGTCCGCGCCAGCTCGGGGGCGGAGGCGCTGGAGGCGCTTCGCGAGATCAAGCTTCGCGGCGAACAGGTCGCCGTGCTCCTCGCCGACTACCGCATGCCCCAGATGAACGGCATCCAGTTTCTCGAAGCGGCCATGGACCTCTTTCCGCTCGCGAAGCGGGTGCTGCTGACCGCGTACGCGGACACCGACGCCGCCATCGACGCGATCAACCTGGTCGACGTCGACCACTACATGCTCAAGCCATGGCATCCGCCGGAGGAGAAGCTGTACCCGGTGCTCGACGCCCTGCTCGACGCCTGGCTGACCACCCCGGCCGCCCCGGAGGGCGAGGTGCGGGTGGTGGGGCACCGGTGGTCGGCTGAGTCGTTCGCGATCCGCGACTTCCTGGCCCGCAACATGATCCCCTACCGCTGGTACCTCGCCGAAGACCCCGAAGGCGCCCGGCTGCTGACCGCCGCGGCGGCCGGCGAATCGGACGTACCGCTGGTCATCACTCCCGAAGGCAAGTCGCTCGTGCGTCCCAGCGAGGCGGAGCTGGCGGTACACGTGGGGTTGTCGACCACGCCGGCGGCCGACTTCTACGACCTGGCCGTGGTGGGCGCCGGGCCGAGCGGCCTCGGGGCCGCCGTCTACGGCGCCTCCGAGGGCCTGCGCACGGTACTGGTCGAGCGCAGCGCGACCGGCGGCCAGGCCGGCCAGAGCAGCCGGATCGAGAACTACCTCGGCTTCCCCGACGGCGTCTCCGGCGCACAGCTTACCGAGCGGGCTCGCCGCCAGGCGCAGAAGTTCGGCGTGGAGATGCTCGCCGCCCGCGACGTCACCGGGCTCGAACTGCGCGGCTCCGCCCGGGTGCTGACCTGCTCGGGCGGCACGGAGATCGCCGCGCACACCGTGATCCTCGCCACCGGCGTCTCGTACCGCCTGCTCGACGTGCCCGGCCTCGCGGGCCTGACGGGCCGCGGCGTCTTCTGCGGGCCCGCCGCCACTGAGGCGCCCGCTTGCGCGGGCCACGACGTCTACATCGTGGGCGGGGCCAATTCGGCCGGCCAGGCCGCGGTCTATTTTTCGCGGTACGCCCACCAGGTGCACCTGGTCGTCCGTGGCCCGAGCCTCGAGGCGTCGATGTCGCACTACCTGATCGAGCAGCTCCGCTCCATCCCGAACGTGCGGGTGCACCACTGCACCGAGGTGATCGCCGGTCACGGCGGCGAGCACCTGGAGCGGCTGACGTTGCGCGACAACCAGACCGGCGAGGCGCGCGAGGTCGACGCCTCGTGGCTGTTCGTCTTCATCGGCGCGGAGCCGTTGACCGGCTGGCTCGACGGCGTGGTCGAGCGCGACCGGCAGGGCTTCCTCGTGACCGGCCCCGATCTGGTGCTCGCCGGCCGCCGGCCGCCCGGCTGGCGACTCGACCGAGACCCGTACCACCTGGAGACCAGCATCGCGGGCGTGTTCGCCGCGGGTGACGTGCGCGCCAACTCCGTCAAGCGGGTCGCCTCCGCGGTCGGCGAGGGCGCCATGGCCGTCACCCTGGTACACCGGTACCTGGAGGCTCAGTGAGCGAGGGAGTTGGCGCGGCGGCGCCTGGACCGAGGAGCGAAGCGACGAGGGAAGGCGTCGCCTTCGGGCGTCGCACGACCGAGCGAACCAGGAGGCGCAGTGATCACGAAGGATGAGCTGCGGAAGCTGTTTCTCTTCGAGGCTCTCACCGAAGACCAGCTCCAGTGGATCGTCGACCACGGCACGGTGGTGGAGTACGAGCCGCCGGAACCGGTCTACCGCGAGGGCGAGCCCGCCACCTGCTTCATCGTGCTGCTGGAGGGCGCGATCTCGCTGACCCGGCTGGTGCACGGGCAAGAGGTCGAGTTCACCCGCACCGACCAGCTCGGGGTGTACGCCGGCGCCACCCAGGCGTACCTCGGCGACCAGGTCAAGCAGGTGTACCCGAACACCCTCAAACCACTGTCCCCGGTGCGGATACTGGAGCTGCCGGCCGACGAGTTCGGCCCGATCCTGCGCAAGTGGTTCCCGATGGGGATGCACCTGCTCGAAGGGCTCTTCTTCGGCATGCGCGCCACGCAGACGGTGATCGGCGAGCGGGAGCGGCTGCTGGCTCTCGGCTCGCTCTCAGCCGGCCTGACCCACGAGCTCAACAACCCGGCGTCCGCCGCGGTACGCGCCACCGCCGCGCTGCGCGACAAGGTCGCCGGCATGCGCCACAAGCTCGCCATGATCGCCGACGGCAAGATCGACGCCCGGCGCCTGCACCGGCTCGTGGAGTACCAGGAGATCGCGGTGAAGCGTGCCGCGAACGCACCCAAGCTCTCCGCCCTGGAGACCACCGACGCCGAGGACGAGTTCGTCGACTGGCTCGACGAGCACGGCATCTCCGGCGGGTACGACCTAGCGTCCACTTTGGTCGCTGGGGACGCGACCGTCGCGTGGCTGGAGGAGATCGCTCAGACGGTGAACGCGACCGACCTGGAGGCGGCGACGCGCTGGTTGGCGTACACGATCGAGACCGAGCTGCTCATGGGCGAGATCGACGACGCGGTCGGCCGGATCTCGGGCCTCGTGCACGCGGCGAAGCAGTACTCCCAGCTCGACAGGGCGCCGCACCAGGTCATGGACGTGCACGAACTGCTCGACTCGACGCTCGTCATGCTCACCGCCAAGATTCCGCCGGACGTGACGGTGGTGAAGGAGTACGACCGGACGCTGCCGGACATTCCGGGCTATCCGGCCGAGCTGAACCAGGTCTGGACGAACCTGATCGACAACGCGCTTGGCGCGATGGGTGAACGCGGCACCCTGACGATCCGCACCGAACGCGACGGCGACCAACTCGTCGTCTCGGTGAACGACACCGGCCCCGGCGTCGCGCCAGAGATCCGGCCACGCATCTTCGAGCCGTTCTTCACGACCAAGCCGGTCGGCGAGGGCACGGGCCTTGGCCTGGACATCTCGTACCGCATCGTGGTGAACAAGCACGGCGGCGACATCCGCGTCGACTCCGCTCCCGGCAACACGACGTTCTCCGTCCACCTCCCCCTGACCGACTAACCCACCCACCCCGCGCCGTCCCGCGCCGTCCCGCGCCGTCCCGCGCCGCCCCGCGCCGTCCCGCGCCGTCCCGCGCCGCCCCGCGCCGCCCCG
>NZ_JAIBNX010000133.1:15534-22003 GCF_026130045.1 Micromonospora sp. CPCC 205371 | reverse complement strand
GGGCCCCACGGGGGCCCCGCCCGGGCGGCGGGGCCACGCCGAGGACGGCGACGGCGGCGGCGAGGCCGAAGACGTAGACGCGCTCGGGGAGACGGACGACGACGCCGACGAGGACGGCGCTGAGGCGCTCGCAGAGACGGACGAAGACGGCGACAACGCTGGCGATGCCGAGGCGCTTGCGGAGACCGAAGGCGAGACGGAGGACGAGTCCGACGAGGGCGCCGAGGGCGCCGAGGCGCTCGCGGCCCCGGATGCGGGCGACGCCGACGACGCCGATGAGGACTACGAGGCGGTCGCGGAGGCAGGGGGTGCCGACGGCGAGGGCGACGTTGATGACGTGGACGTCGTGGCCGAGGCCGAAGGCGACGCCGACGAGGAAGGCGACGAGGAGGACGATGACAGCGTCGATGAGCCGGTGGCCGAGGTCGACGCTGAGGCCCGGGGCGTGGAAGCCGCCGACGACACCGCGAACCTCAGCGAACTGTTGACCGCTCCGCCGGTACTCGATGAGACCACCTCGGAGGGTGAGCCCGCGACGGAGGAGGAGGGCGACCGAAACGGCCCCGATGAGGACGAGGAGGCGGGCGCCGCGGAGGGCGACGGCCCCGACGACGGGGACGAGCACGACTGGGGCACACCGCCCCCCGCGGGCGGCGAGGCCGCCGAGGCGGCCAAGGAAGACGGCGAGGCCGCCGAGGAGGTGGCCGAGGAGCCGGAGCCCGTGCTGGTCGCCGCCGCCAGCCCGTTGCGGCCGGGTGACGTGGCGGAGACGCCGATCGCCGTGTGGAGCGGAGACGACGCGGAACGCTTCCGCGACGACTGGCACCAGGTGAAGTCGCTCTTCGTCGACGACCCGGAGGCGGCGGTCGCGCAAGCACAGGCGCTCGTCGCCAGCGCGGTGCACACGCTCGCCGAGCGGCTCCTGGCCGAGCAGGTCGACCTCGACCCGCGCCGGCACTCGGACGCCCCCGACACCGAGGCGATGCGGGTGGCCATGCGCCGGTACCGGGACTTCCTGGACCGCATCCTGGCTCTCTAATCCCCTCCGTAGGCCGATTGGCGCCCGGATGACCTGCCATCCGGGCGCCATGGCCATTGATAGGGGTTGACATGGGTTCCTTTGGGTATTCACCTCGGATAGGTATCAGTCGGTAATGCCGAGGGGTGCTATCGTGCGGATCCGACACAGCGTTGCCGTGCCCGAGCCTGGGTGGCCTCTACGTGCCGCGCCGGGTCGCGGCCCGCAGCGCGCTCTGCGGGCTGCCACCGATCACCTGCTGGTAGCGCTGAGGGGTACGTGGATGTCGCTCACGGATTCACGCAAACGGCCCGTGTCGGCAGTCGGGCCTCCGGCCAATGCCGATTGCCCGTGGGATCTGTTCGACTCGGACGGCTACCAGCGGCACAACTACGGCGACTTGCGCGCCCCCGATCAGACGATCATCGAGCACGTCGGCCGATTCTTCGCCGCCCAGCGCCCCCTGCTCGAAGCGACCGCGGCAAAGTGGCACGGGATCGATGTCGGCTCCGGCACGAACCTGTATCCGGCACTGACGATGCTTCCCATCGTCAGCACCATCACTCTCTGGGAGCATTCCGCCGCCAACGTCGCCTGGCTGGAGCGAGAGACCCGGCCCTACCGGCGATCGTGGGAGCCCTTCTGGAGCGTGCTGGCCGCCGCCGCTGGCATGTACCGCCAGTTGGTGCGCCCCGACGAGGCGCTGTCGGCAGCTATCAAGGTCGAGAAGGGGAGCGTCTTCGACCTGCCCGAGGCCCAGTGGGACGTGGGCACGATGTTCTTCGTGGCCGAGTCGATCACCGGCCGCCGCACGGAGTTCGAGTCCGCGACCCGGCGGTTCCTCCGTTCGTTGAAACCGGGTGCACCATTCGCGGCGGCGTTCATGGAGAATTCTCGGGGTTACCTCGTGGGTGATCAGCAGTTTCCCGCAGTCGCCATCACCAGGAGTGACCTACGGTCGGCGCTGCGCGACCTCACGAGCGCGTTCAAGATCCGTCATATTGCTCCTCAGCAGCAATTACGCGATGGGTACGACGGCATGATCTTGGTTACCGGCATAACACGAGCGCATCCGGCGAGACGATTCCTGGTATCATCAAAGGTTGTCACCCGGCTGGTGCGCGCACTTCGAGACAGAAGCAGGTAGTGGTGATTTCCTCCAGCGACTCTGGCGCGGCAGCCAGCTATGACGTCACAGACAAGGCGTTCACGACATACGACATCCAGGCGTGCCTTTTCGATCCCCAGCGGGTCGAATACCTGCGGAGCGCCATCTTCCAGACCGTCAAGCCTGGTGATGTCGTCGTCGATGCCGGAAGCGGTTCGGGGCTGCTCGGGATGTTCGCGGCTCAGGCCGGCGCGGCACGCGTCTACTGTCTCGAGCTGAATCCCGAGTTCATCCGCGTCATCGAGGAAAACGCGCAGCGCAACGGCCTCGAAAGCCAGATCATCGCGCTCCACGGCAACGCCGCGAAGTACGACCTGCCCGAGGATGTCGACGTGCTGATCAGCGAGGTGATCAGTGCGGGCTTCTTCTTCGAGCCGCAACTCCAGATCGTCGGGCACCTGCGCAAGTTCTTGAAGCCGGGCGGCGCGGTCGTGCCGAGGCTCATGAAGAACTACGTGGAGCTGATCAACGCGCAGAACACGCTGTACGGGCTCCGCCTCGACTTCGACTCGCGCTTCACGGAGTTGGCTGGTGACCACCCGCTGAGCCACCCCGCGCTGTACCTGTCCACGGGCTTCCTCGACCCCTCCGACCCCACGGTCGACGCCCGGGTGCGGGTCACCGGCACCAGCGACGGCAACGCCAATGCCGTGAAGATCACCTATGACATCGAGTTCGCGGAAGGCATCTGGGCCGACACACCGACGGAGTTCCTGCTCAACCCACAGATCATTTTCCTCCCGGAGCCGGTGCGGGTACAGGCCGATCAGGAATACGAGGTATCGCTCAATTATCTCGCTGGCGATTCGCCCTTGACGTGCAAGATCGGAGTTTTGCCGGCCAGCGCCTAACACCGTCACCCGATCGAGCCTCACAATTGTCGGAGTGCCGCTTGCGGCGCTCCGACAATTGTTTTGATCATTGACACTGGAAGCCCCGGATCGAAACGGGAGCTTCATATGCTCGAAACTGGCGAAATTACGGCCGCATCTCCACCATGGCTCGCGCCGACGTCGGGCGGTGTCGGCACACTCGCCGCCTGGACAGCGGCCAGCGGTGCGCCCCGTCTAGCGTCATCGGGCACCGACGGCACCATCCAGATCTGGGATCCTGAGGCGGCTGTCACGATCGGGTCGCCGCTCGTCGGCCACAGCGCCACCGTGCTGCGCATCGTGGCGTGGACCGCGACGGACAGGCGGCTGCTGGCATCCACGAGCGAAGACGGCACGATGTGCGTCTGGGATCTTGATTCAGAGACGCCGAACGGCACCCAGCTCTCCGGACACGACGGCTGGGTACAGGCGGTGACGTTCTGGGCGGGTGCGGACGGCTCACCGCGGCTCGCCTCCGGCGGCGCCGACGGCACCGTCCGGCTGTGGGATCCGCGCAGCGGCGAGCAGTTGGAACCGCCGCTGCTGACCGGCCAGAAGCGGGTGGCCGCGCTCTCGGCATGGGCCACAGTGGACGGAGTTCGGCTGGCGGTTGCCGACGGCGAAGGTGCTATCGCCGTGTGGGATCCGGTGGGGCGTTGCGCTGCCGGGAGCCGGCAGATGAGGCACAACGGTGGCGTGTGGACGCTCGCCGCCTGGACCGCGCTGGACGGTACGCCCCGGTTGGCGTCCGGTGGCTATGACGGCACGATCCGGATCTGGCAACCGGACTCCGGGCAGGAGGCCGTGCCGCCGCTGCGTGGGCACAGCAACTGGGTGCCAGCGCTCGCCGCGTGGACAGGGGCCGGCGGCGGCGCCCGGCTCATCTCGGCCAGTACCGACGGCACCGTGCGCCTGTGGGACGTCGAGGACGGCACAGAGATCGATATACTGCCGAATCTGACCGGCCCCAACTCGCTGCCGACGCTCACCACGTGGGTCGACCCGGCGGGCCGCCCCCGGCTGGCGGTGGCCGCGGGCGGCGGCGCGATCCGATCGTACGACCTCGACACCGGGCGACCGGTGGGCGGCCCTCTGGTCGGCCACGTCGCCGGCATGTGGGCCCTCGCCAACTGGCGGGACGCCGACGGCACCCGGCTCGCGCGGAGTGGCGACGACGGCCTCATCCGGATCTGGAACGCGGACACTGGTCAGTCCGTGGGTCAGCCGCTCGCTGGCCATACCGCCGCGGTGTGGGCGATGGTGGCTTGGGCTGACAGGGGCGCCACGCGGCTGGCGTCGACTGGCGACGATGGCACGGTCCGCGTCTGGGATGGCGCGACGGGTGTGGCCATCGGCGAGCCGCTTACCGGGCACTCCGGCTGGGTACCGGGCTTGGCGGCGTGGCGGCGCTCGGACGGCTCGGTCGCGCTGGCTTCCGCCGGTATCGACGGAACGATTCGGCGCTGGGATCCGCGGAAGCTCCGTGAGATCGGTGACCCGCTGCACGGGCACGACGGCTGGGTCATGTCGGTCGTGACGTGGCAAGGGCGTGACGGCTACCGGCTGGCGTCCGGCGGCGCCGACGGCACGATCCGCCGCTGGGACCCGGAGAACGGCGTGTCCGTCGGCCCGCCCGTGGTGGCGCATGACGGCTGGGCCCGAGTCCTGGCGGTCTGGCAGGACGGCACTCGGACCCTGCTCATCTCTGGTGGCTACGACGGGACGGTACGGGTGTGGGACGCCGAGACCGGCGCGACGCTCGGCCCGCCCCTGACCGGCCACACGGGGCGGGTGAGTGCGCTGGCCACCTGGACGGCGGCGGACGGCGGCGCCCGGTTGGCTTCGGCTGGCGCGGACGGCGTCATATGCCTGTGGGATCTCGGCACCCACATGCCGATCGGCGAGCGTCTCGGTGGACACGTGGCCGGCATCTGGGCGCTGACGAGTTGGCACGACCCGGACGCGGGTGTCCGGCTGGCATCGGCGGGCCAAGACGGGTCCGTGCGGCTGTGGGACCCCGAGTTGGGGCATGCGCTGCGCACCATCGAGATCGGGCCGGTCTCGATGTGGGGCGTCTCGGACGCGCCGACGCGGCGCGACGTGATCGGCCGGCAGCCGCTCGCCGACGCGATCGCCGATCAGCTCCGGCAACCGCCCGGCGACCCCAACTCGGCGCATGGCGACGGGCCGACCGTGGTCAGCGTCGAGGGCCCGTGGGGCTGTGGCAAGAGCACGCTGATGAACCTGGTGCGCGAACGGTTGCCCACCCCGGCACCGGCCCAGGCTCCATCGGCCGGGCGGCATCTGACGGTCCGCACAGTGCTGCGCGCGATCCGGGGATACGCTGCACGCTCGGTACGCTCCGAGGCAGCACCAGTATCTTCGCCGACCGCGATGGTGACCGCATGGTTCAACCCATGGGCGTACCAGTCCGGGGAGCAGGTCTGGGCGGGCCTGGCGAACGAGATCATCGACGCTGCGGGCGACGTGCTCTACCCGACCGAGGCTGACCGCGAGCACTACTGGCTGATGCGAAACCTCGGCCGGATCGACCGGTACGCCCTGGGGCGGTCGCTGCGCCAACGCACCCGCTCACCGATCCTCGGCATTGGAATAGTCGCTCTGGTGGTGCCGCTGGTGCTCGCGATCGTGCGACTCGACGCGCCGGTATGGGCGATCGCCGTGGCGGCGGCAACCGTCGTAGCCGGCGCTCTGCACACCGCGTGGCGGCGGTGGTTCGGCAAAGCGGTCAGCTACCTGCCGACTGATCTGCTGACAGGTCCCGTCGCCGAGGGCACGCAGGTCGGCGGCGAGCAGCAGGACGCTGACAACGACCCGCTGCGCCGGGCCCGCACCGGCGCCCTGTATCTACACCAGCACAACATTGGCGACCTGGTCGACGACCTGGCCGCCGCCGGGTATGGCCTCGTGGTGTTCGTCGACGACATCGACCGGTGCCGGCCGGGGACAATCGCGGAGGTCTTCGAAGCGATCAACCTGTTCCTGTCCAATGTGGCCTCGCGCGGCGGACTGCGGGCACACTTCGTCGTCGGGCTCGACTCGGCCGTTGTCGCCAGCCACCTGGACACCACGTACGGCAAGCCCACCGACCCGGCGGTGACGCTGCACGGCGATGACCCCTCGCCGGGTTGGGCGTTCCTGCGCAAGCTCATCCAGCTACCAGTGCTCGTGCCGGAGATACCCGACGAGGGTGTCCGGCGCCTCGTGGACGAGGTGACCGCACCTGGCCCAGCGGCCGGATCGCCATCTGCCAAAGCGCCCGCGGCGGCGACGCCATCGCCGGGGCACGCGCGGCCGAGTCCCCCGGCGGCGCCGCCGCGGGCCGAGCCCGCCCCCCGTAAGGTGCCGGCCGCGCGGACCCCGGTCGGCACCCTCCCCTCGCGGGCCGCC
>NZ_JAIBNX010000133.1:0-15524 GCF_026130045.1 Micromonospora sp. CPCC 205371 | reverse complement strand
GTGAGCGCACCTGGCCCAGCGGCCGGATCGCCATCTACCAAAGCGCCCGCCGCGGGCCAAGCCCGTCCTCCGTAAGGTGCCGGCTCCGCGTACCCCGGTCGACACCATCACCTGGCGATCCGCCGAGGGGCATCCGGAGGTACGGGACCTGTTGGTGCGTCGGTTGTCCGGGCAGTTCAACCGGTCCATCCGGGAAGCCAAGCGAATGATCAACGTCTGGCAGTTCTACGAACGGATCATGGAGGTGGTCGAGCCACTCGCGGAGCCGGACGCGATAGTGGTACGCGCCCGCCGGCTGATCATCCTTGCCGAGATCGTCACCCGCTGGCCGGCGCTCCAGCGCGGCCTCCACCGTCACGTGGACGGCCGGCGCGGTCTGCAAATGCTCGCGGCGGCGGCCGAGGACGACGTGGCCTGGACACAGACGGCGGTGACGCTCGGCTTGGACGGTCAACCGGCCCTGACCGGCCTGCGGCCGCTGCTGCGTGAGCATGACGGACCCGGCGTCGCCGACCTCGCCACCCGCCTCATGTGACGTCCGTAGTCAGCCGGTGACACAATGACACACAGTGTCACCACGTCGATTGGGGGCCCATTGGCCATAGTGCTGATCGTGGAGGGCCAGTCCACCACTCGGGATCTGCGTTCCCTGTTCAGCTTCCTCGAAGCTCACGGGCAGTTCGACGGCCTGCTGGAGCTCCGATCACTTGGGCCGGACGACCACCTCGGCGCCCTTACGGACGCGATCGTCGTGGCGGTGGGTTCGGGCGGTGCGATCAGCATGGTCGTCGCCGTGGTGGGCAGTTGGTTGCAGCGCCGGACCAGCACCATAAAAGTGAGCTTCACCAACGACCAGACCGGCCAATCCCTGGAGTTAAGCGGCACTCGCATACGCGAGGCCAGCACCGAAGATCTGCAGGCGATCCTCCGCGATCTAGGGGAACTACTCGCGGTGGATCACGATGAGGGCCACTCCGACTGATCCGAGAGGTGTCCGGTGCCTATTGGTCCTACCGGAGTTAGCGGGTCAACGCCGCGTCGGCTTCTCATTGCCACTGCGGTCGCGCACTACAAGCGCTCCCCCTACGCCGACCGTCCCGGACTTGTCCGCGCACGCCAGCGGATCATCGACCTCTTCGTGGAGAAGCTCGGTTACACCCACCTGAGCGAATTGGGCCTCGACCCCGACCGAGCGTCCCTGTTGGACCACCTTGACCGGTTCGCCACTGATTCGGATCGGCGCCCGGACGACATCGTCGTTGTGTATCTCGCCGGCCATGGCCAGCTGGTCGGCCCGCCGCCTGGGCAGCACATGTTCTTCCCCTCTGACGCTGATGTGGCCCGACCCAAGCAGGCGCTGCCCACCGCACAGGTCGCCTCAGCGCTGCTCGACGACTCGGATGTCGCGCAACTGCTGATAATTCTGGACACTTGCCACTCCGGGCAAGGCGCCAAAGAGGCTGTGGACGCGGCCCTGCAGACGCTGCGGCGTAATGCCGAGGAGAGCACCAGGGTGGCCTTCCTCGCCGCGGCCCAACCGGCGCAACTCGCCCGTGTCAATGCTCTGCCGGAACTTCTGGCGACAGCCGTGGACAGCCTGGCTACCGCGGGAGAGAAGCCGGCGACCCTCGACCTGGGCACCTTGGTCGCGCACATGAACGCCAACCCGGACCGGCCACAGGACCAGATCATCGAGTGGCACGCGGCCCGAATGTCGGGGGAGGTCCCCGCGTTCTTCCCGAACCCGCGCATGCGAACCGGTGCGATCAATGTGGACATGGCCATCCAACAGGCCGCGGAGTGGCAGGCGCAGGCGGAACGTCGCGACACCGAACTGGTTCGACGGATGTTGATCCGCGCCATGGCATCGTTCGGGGAGGAGGGCGGGTGGTGGTTCGCCGGCCGGCGGCGCACGCTGACCGACGTCAGCGCGTGGCTACACCAAGCGGACGACCGCCACCCCGCGATGATCATCACCGGTGGCCCTGGGTCCGGAAAGACCGCCATTCTGGGCCTGGTGGCCGTGCTGACTCATCCCGAACGGCGCGCCAGTGTGCCGCTGCACACGCTTGACCTGCCAGTGCGCGCGACGCCACAGCTCGGCACCGTGGATGTGGCCATCTACGCTCAGGCCCTCACCGACGATGACGTGCTGCGCGGACTCGCCGCGGCTGCCCGAGTCATGGCACGCACCCCCGGCGCCCTACTCGACGCACTGGCCAACCGAGAGCGTCCGGTTACTGCGATCATCGACGCTCTCGACGAAGCCGCCACCCCCGAAACCCTTGTCACGCAACTCATCCGACCACTGATCCGGTACAGCAACGGACGCTTGCGGCTGCTGCTCGGATGCCGACCACACCTGCTACGCCACCTGCATGCCGACGCGGTGATCGTCGATCTGGACAACGCCACCTATGCCGATCGAGAGGCGCTGGGCGCGTACGCCCTGCGCGGGTTGACCGAGTCATACGTGGACAGCGCCTACGTGCACGCGCCGGCAGCCACAGCGGTGGAGGTGGCGCGAGCGGTCGCCGACGCGGCCTTCCCCTCGTTTCTGGTGGCCCGAATCGTGTCGAGCACGCTAGCGGCCGATCCGCGGATCCCCCCTGACCCACGCGATCCGGTATGGCTGCGTTCTCTGCCTCGCACCGCGGAGTCGGCGATGGCGCGTGACCTCGACGACCGGCTGGGCACAGACGCGTCGCGAGCGCGCGATCTCCTACGGCCGCTGGCCTTCGCGGAAGGTCAGGGCCTGCCTTGGGAAGACATCTGGGCGCCTCTGGCATCGAGAGTCGCCGACCGGACATACACCGACGACGACCTGCTGTGGCTGCGGCACGCCACGGGCCGGTACGTCGTGGAGGCCACGGAGGAGGGCCACTCCGCGTACCGCCTGTACCATCAGGCTCTGGCCGAACACCTGCGGGTCGGTGTCGACGAGTTCACCGTCCACGATGTGTTCGTCCAGGTACTGCTGAGCCGCGTCCCGCGCACCCAAGAGGGACACCGGGACTGGCCGCGTGCCCACCCCTACGTCCGGCGTTACCTTGCCACCCATGCCGCCCGCTCGAGCCACCTGGACGACCTGCTGCGCGACTGCGAGTACCTCGTGTTCGCCGAGCCCGACCAACTGATCCCCGCGCTGACGCACGCAGCCTCGGGCCGGAGCCAGAGCACCGCCCGCATATACCGCACCTCCTCCGGTGACCACCGATGGGCCGATCCAATGGTGCGACGCCAACTGCTCGCCATCGACGCCGCGCGCCACGGTGACCGAGACCTGTCCCATGCACTGTCCGCTGGCCTTTCCTGGCGACCGCGCTGGGCAACCAACAGCCAGCTTCTCACCACACATCGGTCCGCCCACACCAGCGCGGTCATCAGCGTGGCTTGCCTGGTCGTAGACGGTTCCCCGATCGTCGTTGGTGGAAACGACAGCGGCCAGGTACGCGTGTGGGACGCTCGCACCGGGATGGTACGTGCCAGCCTCGACGGGCACACCGGCGCGGTCAACGCCGCCGCCTGCGCTGTCGTCGACGGTGTGCCCGTCGCGCTCACGGGGGGCGACGACTACACCGTGCGGATGTGGAACCTGTTGACGGGCAAGCAACTTGCGGTGTTCAGCGGGCAGGCGGGCTCGGTGGGATGCATCGCGTGTACGACGGTGGGCGACACTCCAGTGGCGGTCGTCGGCGGTCTCGATGCCGCGCTGCGCCTGTGGGACCTGCGCGCGGGCGACCAGCTTATGGTCCTCAAGGGACACGCCGGGGCGGTCAACGGCGTCGCCTGTCACGTGGTGGACGGCGTACCGGTCGCGGTGAGTGTAGGGGCCGACGGAACCGTACGAGTGTGGGACCTGCGCAATGGCGTCCAGCGCGCCGCGCTGACCGGGCACAACAGTTGGGTGTGGTCCGTATCGTGCACAGTGGTCGACGGCGTTCCACTCGCCTTCACCGGCGGGGGCGGCGACGGCGCGGTACGAGTGTGGGATCTGCGCGGCCTGGCGCCTTTGGCCGCCTTCAACGCCCAGACCGGTTGGGTCAACGGCGTGGCTTGCGCTGCGGTACGGGGCGCCACCGCGGTCATCGTGGGCGGTGGCGACCACGCCGCTCGGGTGTGGGACTACGCCACTGACAGCCAGCGGTTGGAGCTACGCGGCCACACCGGTGCCATCAACGCGGTGTCCACCATGGTCCTCGACGACGTACCCCTGGCGGTCACGGCGGGCGCGGATGGCCTGCTCCGAATGTGGAACCTGGCCGCCCAGGTGACGGACGGCGTGTTGGGCGTCGCTGCCGTCCTCGCGGACAACCGACCGCCCCGGGGCGAACCGCAGCCGACAGCTCCAGAGGCGCTCAAGGGGCACACCGGCTGGGCTTGGGCGGTGGATTGCACCCAGGTTCGAGGCGCCTGCGTGGCTGTCACCGTGGGCGGCGACGGCGACGGCGCAATCCGGGTCTGGGAGGTGACCTCCGGACGGCAGCTCGCCTCCCTCACCGGATACACGGGCGCGGTCAACGCCGTTGCCTGCTCAGTGGTAGACAACGTGCCGGTCGCCGTAGTCGCTGGCGGCGGTGACTACGCGGTACGGGTTTGGGATCTGCACACAGGACAGCGGCGCAGCGAACTGTGGGGACAGAGCGACTGGGTCTGGTCGATCGCCACCGCCACCGTCGGCGAGGAGAGTGTGGTGGTCGTTGGCGGGGCGAACGGCATGATCCGAGTATGGGATCTGCGGGCAGGTCGCCAGCTCGCCTCGCTGGTCAGCCATCGCGGTGTGGTCAACGGCTTGGCGTGTACCGTCCTGGACACGGTCGCTACCGCCGTCTCCCTCGGCGACGACGGGCTGCTGCGCCTTTGGGATCTCCAAGCGCACCGTCTCATGTCGGCGTTCGAAGCTCAGCCCGGGGTCGGCCGGGCGGTGGCCTGCTGCCTATTCGACGGTGCCCCGACTGCGGCCACCGTGGGCGACGACGGGCTCGTGCGGATCTGGGATCTCGCCAGTGCCCGCCAGGTTGCGGGGATGGCGGGTCACACCGGCGTGGTGAACGCGGTGGCATGCGGGATGGTGGACGGAGCCCCGGTGATGGTGACCGCGGGCGACGACTGCACGATCCGGGTGTGGGATCCGGTACGGCGCATGGAGGTGGCCGTTTGGGTCACACCGTACCCTGCGCGCGCGGTCGCGGTGGGTTCCCTCGGCGACATCGTGGCAGGCATCGGGCACGAGATTCTCACGCTCCGACCGGGCACTCCCGCATCCGTCGGCTGACCGTCCGCCTCAGGTGAACCGGTGAGGCCGTAGCTGGGCCAGATACCGGTCCAGCCGGCCGTCGACCAGGGCCGCTCCCAGGTCCGGCCCGGCCGACTCGGCGAGTTCGTGGGCGTACGGGCGGACCGTCGCCACCGTGCCGCTGACCAGGCGGCGCGCGGCCGAGTACACATCGGATGGTGAACCGCCGGTGAGGCCGAGGCAGGTGAGCATGGCCTCGCGGTAGCCGGGTGGCGCGGCCGGCAGGCTGAGCGCCGCGTCGAGGGCTTCGCGGCGGCTGGGGGGGGGGACGGGGGGGTGGGGGGGCGGGACCCGGGCGGGCCGGCGGGGGGCGGGGTCCGGGCCCGCGAGGCGCCCGCCGAGGTCGTCGCCGGCGGCGAACGCGCCGGCGACCTTGCCGAGGCCGGCGACCAGCCCGTCGAGCTCGGGCGGCGCGGGAGGCTGGTGGATCTCGGTACGGTCGAGCCGCTCGCGCCACTCGCCGGCGGCCCACAGCACGCGCACCGGCGAGCGCACCGGGAGCCCGAAGGCCCAGTCGGCGGGCGCGGCGACGTGTGCGGCCCACGACGCCGCGTCGGCCATCGCGATGGAGATGTGCACGAGGCGCCCGACGCCGGTCTCGGCCAGGTAGGCCGGGTACGCCTCGTAGGTAGGGCCGGTGACGACCACGTCGAGGTCGACGTCGCTGTAGGCGGTGGCGGCGGCGCGGGCGTAGCTGCCGCGCAGCAGGATTCCGACCACGGGCGGACCGGCCGCCGTCCGCAACCGGTCCACCCACTCCCCCAGGAACCCCGACTCGACGACCGGCAATTCGATCACGGCGTCATCGTGCCGTACGCCCCGATCGCGGGGCAATATTCACTCAGTGTCCGATGAATCGCATTGCTGCCTCGGCGTACCGTTCTCCCGCGACCGCCCCGGGCGGGACCGCGGCGGTGAGCCGGTCGAGCTGCTCGGCGGTGAGCCGGATGCCGGCGGCCGCGGCGTTCTCCTCCAGGTACTTCACGCGCTTGGTGCCGGGGATGGCCACCACCTCGTCGCCCTGGGCGAGCAGCCAGGCGAGCGCCGCCTGGGCGGGCGTACAGCCGATCTCGGCGGCCACCTCGCGGACCCGCGCGACGAGGGCGAGGTTCGCGTCGAGGTTCTCGGGTGCGAATCGCGGTGCCGCGGCGGCCCGGAAGTCTCCGTCGCCGAGCTGGGCGGTCGAGGTGATCGCGCCCGTGAGCAGCCCCCGGCCGACGGGCGAGTACGCGACCAGGGTCACCCCGAGCTCACGGCAGGTGGCGAGCATCTCCCGCTCGACGTCGCGGGTGAACAGCGAGTACTCCATCTGCACCGCGGCGATCGGATGGATCGCGTGTGCCGCCCGCAGCGTGGCCGGGCTGACCTCGGAGAGCCCGAGGTGGCGCACCTTGCCGGCGGCGACGAGCTCGGCCATCGCGCCGATGGTCTCCTCGATGGGGGTGGCCGGGTCACGGCGGTGCAGGTAGTACAGGTCGATCCTGTCGATCCCGAGCCGCGACAGGGACGCGTCGCAGGCCTGGGCGGCCCACTCGGCGCTGCTGTCGATGCGGGTGCCGGGCGTGGCCGAGTGTGAGGCGCCGGGCGGCATGCGGATGCCGAACTTGGTGGCGAGGTAAACGTCTGCGCGGCGGGCCTGGACGACCGGGGCGAGCAGCCGCTCGTTGGCGCCCGCGCCGTACGCGTCGGAGGTGTCGAGGTGGTTGACGCCGAGGTCGAGGGCCCGATGCAGGGTGCGGACGGATTCGACATCATCGGTCGGGCCGTAGGCCATGCTCATGCCCATGCACCCGAGGCCGATGGGTGCGACGTCGGCGTCAGCGATCTTTCGCGTCACAGCAGTTCCCGCTCCATCTTCCCGTAGATATCGATCTTGTAGTTGAGCACCTTGAGGTCCTCTTCCAGCTCCGAGATGCGCGCCAGCACCCGGTCGCGATGCGCTTCGAAGAGCGCCCGGCGCTCGCCGAGCGTGCGGTCGCCCTGGCGGGCGAGCTCCGCGTAGCGACGCATGTCACGTACCGGCATTCCGGTGCGCCGGAGCCTGGTCAGCAGTACCAGCCAGTCCACGTCCTGATCGGAGTACCGCCGCCGGCCGGCCGAGTCGCGATCGACCGGCTCGACCAGCCCTTCCTGCTCGTACCAGCGCAGCGTGTAGGTGGTGAGTCCGACCCGCTCCGCCGCCTCGCTCACGGTCATCGTCATGCCCTCAAGGGTTCCAGTTCGAGCGCACTCGAAGTCAAGCCTGATTGCGCCACTTCAAGATTTCATCTAGCGTTGAGTTCAACAGCCGTTGAATTCCCCGAAGGAGCACACATGGACACCGCGATCGAGGTCCGAGACCTCGTGATCGAGCGCGGGAAGCGGACCGTGCTGCACGGCTTCAGCTGCACGATCCCGCGCGGCAGCGTCACCGGCCTGCTCGGCCCGAGCGGCAGCGGCAAGACCACGCTCATGCGGGCGATCGTCGGCGTGCAGATCGTCAAGTCCGGCTCGATCACCGTTTTCGGCGAGCCGGCCGGGTCAGCGTCGCTGCGCCGCCGCATGGGCTACCTCACCCAGGCGCCGAGCGTGTACGCCGATCTCACCGTGCGGGAAAACGCGCGATACTTCGCGGCGCTGCACGGGCTGGGCGCCGCCGAGGCCGACCAGGCGGTCGCCGACGTCGGGCTCAAGCAGGCGGCCGGCCAACTGGTCGCCACGCTCTCCGGCGGGCAGCGCAGCCGCGCCTCGCTGGCCTGCGCGATCATCGGCGAGCCCGACCTCCTGGTCCTCGACGAACCCACCGTCGGGCAGGACCCGGTGCTGCGCGACGAGCTGTGGAAGAGGTTCCAGGAGATGGCCTCGAACGGCGCCACCCTGCTGGTCTCCAGCCACGTCATGGACGAGGCGGCCCGCTGCGAGCGGCTGCTGCTGATCAGGGAGGGCCGGCTCATCGCCGACGACACTCCCGCCGCGGTGCGGGCGAGCGCCGGCACCGACGACCTCGACGAGGCGTTCCTACGCCTCATCCGCGCCCAGGAGGTGGCAGCGTGAACCCGCAGATCCTAGCCGCGACGACCGGCCGCATCCTGCGCCAACTGCGCCACGACCGGCGCACGATCGCGCTCATGCTGTTGGTGCCTGTCGTGCTGCTGACCTTGCTGTACTTCATGTTCGACGACCAGCCGCAGATCTTCGACCGGATCGCCCTCGTCATGCTGGGCGTCTTCCCGTTCATCATCATGTTCCTGGTGACCAGCATCGCGATGCTGCGCGAGCGCACCACCGGCACGCTGGAGCGGCTGCTCACCACACCGCTCGGCAAGGTCGACCTGCTCTTCGGGTACGGGATCGCGTTCGGGCTCGCGGCGGCGGTCCAGGCGGCGGTGGCGTCCGCCGTGGCGTACTGGCTCTTCGGCCTCGACACGCAGGGCAGCCCGGCGCTGGTGATGCTGATCGCGGTGGTCAACGCGGTGCTCGGCGTCGCGCTCGGCCTGTTGTGCAGCGCTTTCGCGCGTACGGAGTTCCAGGCCGTACAGTTCCTACCGGTGGTGGCGTTCCCGCAGATCATGCTCTGCGGGCTGTTCGTCGCCCGTGACCAGATGGTGGGTTGGTTGGAGGCGATCAGCGACGTGCTGCCGCTGTCGTATGCGGTGGAGGCGCTCCAAGAGGTGGGCGTCCACTCCGATCCCACCGGCACGATGTGGCGCGACCTGGCGATCGTCGCCGGCGCCGTGATCGTCGCCCTGGTACTGGCCGCCGCGACCCTGCGCCGGCGTACCGCCTGAGGGTCCGCGCGATGGCACGACGCACCGGGCGGCGCCCCGGCAACCCCGACACCCGCGAGGCGATCCTCGCCGCGGCCCGGGAGGCGTTCGCCGAGCGCGGGTTCGACGCGGCGTCCATCCGCGGCATCGCCACCAGCGCCGGGGTCGACCCGGCGCTGGTGCACCACTATTTCGGCACCAAGGAGCAGCTCTTCCGGGCGTGCATGGACTTTCCGGTCGACCCCGCGCAGGTGCTGCCCCAGGTGCTGGAGGGCGGCATTGACGGCATCGGCGAGCGGGTGGTCCGCATGTTCCTGTCCGTCTGGGACTCGCCGGCCGGCGCGGCGGGCGTCGCGCTGCTGCGCTCCACTTTGAGCAACGAATGGACAGCGCGCCTGTTGCGAGAGTTCGTAACGACCCAGATGCTCCGGTACGTCCTACCGAAGCTGGACGTGGAGCCTGGCGAGGCCCGGCTTCGGGTCAGCCTCGTGGCCAGCCAGATGGCCGGGCTCGCCATGATCCGATACGTGCTCAAGCTGGAGCCGCTCGCCTCAGCCCCGCCCGACGTGGTGATCTCGGCGGTAGCGCCGACACTCCAGCGCTACCTCGCCGGCCCTCTCACGTGATCTTTAGCGGGAGTAGAACTCCACCACGAGCTGCTCGTCGCAGAGCACCGGCACCTCGCGCCGCGCGGGCTCCTTGAGCAGCGTCACCCGCAGGTCGGAGAGCGCGACCGACAGGTACGGCGGGGTGGGGCCGTCGACGTGCGCCCCGGCGGCCGCGATCTGGAACGGCGGTTTCTGCCGGCTCGACTCGCGCACGGCCACGACCTGGTAGGGCTTGAGCCGGTACGACGGGATGTCGACCTTGCGACCGTCCACAGTGAAGTGGCCGTGCGCCACGAGCTGGCGGGCCTGGTAGATCGTGCGGGCCAGCCCGGCGCGCAGCACGACCGCGTCGAGCCGCCGCTCCAGCAGGCTGACCAGGCGCTCGCCGGTCTTGTCGGTGCTGCGGGCCGCCTCTTCGAAGGCGCGCCGCATCTGCGCCTCGCTGATGTTGTACTGGTGCCGCAGCCGCTGCTTCTCCAGCAGCCGCACCTGATAGTCGGAGGTCTTGCGCCGCGTCCGACCGTGCACACCGGGCGGGAACGGCCGGCGCTCGAAGTACTTCACGCACTTGCGCGTCAGCGGGATGCCGAGTGCCCGGGAGAGCCTCGCCTTCGGTCGGGCCTGGTTCACGTAGACGCCTCCTGACAGATAAGTTAGCCTGGCCTTACTTAGCTTAGCCTAACTTGATGGAGGCCCAGGATGCAGCCCAGCCCCGCCGAGGTCGCCCGCACGCTGGCGGCCGGCCGGCTCTCCGGTAGCGCGCACATCGCCTGCCGGCCCGGTCCGCACCGCGTGCGGCACGCCACCGATCGGGCGGGCCGGGTCCTGATGCTGGTGCCCGCCGAGAGCGACCTCTCCCGCGCGCTCCGGCCCACCGACGGCGCCGACGACATCGCGGTCGTCCTCGACGTCCCCGACGTACCGCCGGTGGCCGGCTCGCCATCGCTCGGGCGGGTATGGGTGTCCGGCTGGGCCGTGGCGCTCGACGGTGTCGAGGCGCGCGAGGCGGCGCTCGACTTCGCCGACTGCGACCCGACCGGCGACCTGCTCGACGTCGGCGAGAGCCAGGTGCTGTACCGGATGGAGCCGGCCGAGGTGCGGCTGGAGCGGGCCGGTGGCACGGTCGAGGTAGACCCGGACGAGTACGCCGCCGCCGAGCCCGACCCGCTGCACCACATCGAGTGGGACCTGCTCACCGACCTCGCCGACCACCACGTACCGGAGATGACCGGCTTCATCGAGCGCCAGCTCGCCGGTAGCGGGCACGCCACACCCGCCGGACCGGCACCCCGCGTGGTCCGCCTGGACCGCTACGGCTTCGTGGTGGCCCTAGGCCCGCCCAACGCCGAGTACCGCGTACGCCTAGCCTTCCCCCGTCCGGTGTGCGACCGCGCCGACCTGGCCCGCCTGCTCCACCCGGTGCTCTGCCGCCACTGCGGCTCACCCGCCGCCACCGCCTGACGCGCCTAGCGGGTCTGCTCCAGCCAGCTCGCGAAGAGGCGGGCGTAGACGCTGTCCGGCTCGGCCACCAGCTTGGCGTGGGGGCCGCGCTGGACCACCTCGCCCTTGTCGACCACGATGACCTCGTCGGCCGCCTGTGCCGTCGACAGGCGGTGGGCGATCGCCACCGTGGTGCGGCCGCGGGTGACCGCGTCCAGGGTGCGTTGCAGGCGCACCTCGGTGGCGGGGTCGACCGCACTGGTCGCCTCGTCGAGCACCAGCAGGTCCGGGTCCGCCACATACGCCCGGGCCAGTGCCACGAGCTGCCGCTCACCCACGCTCAGCGCCTCACCGCGCTCGCCCACCGGGGTCTCGGCGCCGTGCGGCAGGCTCTCGACCCAGTCCCCCAGCCCCAGCTCGGCGAACGCCAGCGCCAGCTGGTCGTCGCTCAGCCCCGGGTGTCCAAAGCGGACGTTCTCGGCCACGGTCGCGTCGAAGAGGAACCCGTCCTGCGGCACCATCACCACGCGGCTGCGCAATGACGCGAACCGCACCCGGTCGAGCGGTACGCCCGACAGCAGCACGGCACCCTCGCTCGGGTCCATGAGCCGGGTCAGCAGCTTGGCGAACGTCGTCTTCCCGCTCCCCGTCTCGCCGACCACCGCCACGCGGGTCTTCGCCGGTATCTCCAGGTCTACATCGGACAGAACGCGAGGGCTCTGCTGGCTGGCGCTCGCTCCGCTCGCGCGGGCTTCAGTGCTTAGCGGGGCTCCCGGATACGCGAAAGAGACGTGGTCGAAGCGGACGTCGAGCGGGCCGGAGGGCAGATCCACACCGTCCGCCGCCGGGTCGGCCACGTCGGGCTCGATGTCCAGCACGTCGAGTACCCGGCGCCAGCCCGCGACCGCGTTCTGCGCCTCGTTGAGCACCTCCGTCGCGATCTGCACCGGCTGGACGAACAGCGTCACCAGGAACAGGAACGCGGTGAGCTGGCCGATGCTGATCTGACCGTCGACACCGAGCAGCACCCCGAGCACCACCACGGCACCCAGAGCGATGCCCGCGGCCAGTTCCCCGGTGGAGAACCCGGTGACGCTCAACCGGAGCGCCCGCTGCTGCGCCTTCCGCTGCCCCTCGATCGCCTCGTTCAGCCGTGTGGCGGTGCGCCCGGACACCCCGTACGCCCGGATGACCTCGGCGCCTACCACGCTCTCCGACACGGCCGCGAGCATCGCGCCGGTGCGCTGCCGGACCACCCCGTACGCCCCCGCGAGCCGCCGCTGGAAAGCCCTGATCACGATCGCCGCGGGCAGGAACGCGGCGAACACGACGAGCGTGAGCTGCCACGAGTACACCGCCATGACAATCGTGGTGACCGCGACCTGCCCGAGGCTGATCAGCAGGATCACGCCGCCCCACTGGAGGAACTGGGTGATCTGGTCGACGTCGCTGGTCACCCGCGAGACCAGCGAGCCACGCCGCTCCGACTGCTGGTGCAGCATCGAAAGATCGTGGATGTGCCGGAAGGTGCGGATGCGCACGTTGGCGAGCGCCGTCTCGCTCACCGTGAAGAGGCGGCGCATCATCATGTACCCGCAGAGCGTGGTGACCGCCAACACCGCGACGGTGGCCGCCACGACGGTGCTCACCACACCGATGTCGGGCCCGCCAGGCGCGCGCAGGCCACGGTCGATGCCCTGCTGGATCGCCACCGGCACGGCGGCCCGACCGGCCATGGATACGAGCGCGAAGAACAGCGTGCCGGCGAGCCCCGCGCGCAGTTCGGGCGACAGGGCCAGCCCGCGTCGCAGCGTGTTCATGGGGTCACCTCCTCGTATGCGTGTTCCCGTTCGCGTTCCGCCTCGGCCTTCTCGTAGGCGGTGACAAGGTCCGCGTACCCGGACACGGTGGCCAGCAACTCGGCGTGCGTGCCGTGCGCGATCACCCGGCCGTGCTCGATGTAGACCACCTCGTCGGCGAGCGCGATCGTGGCCCGCCGGTATGCCACCACCAGGATCGAGGCGCCCGGACCCTGCTGGTTGGACCGCAGCGACGCCAGGATCGCCGCCTCCACCCGTGGATCGACCGCGCTGGTGGCGTCGTCGAGTACCAGGAGCCGCGGGTGGCCGGCGAGCGCGCGGGCCAGCGTCAGCCGCTGCCGCTGCCCACCGGACAGCGAGGTGCCGCGCTCGCCCACCATCGTGTCGAGCCCATCGGGCAGCCGCGCGACGAACCCGTCGGCCTCCGCCAGCCGCAGCGCCGCCCAAACGTCCTCATCGGACAGTCCCGGGCGGTCGAGGCCCACGTTGGCGCGGACCGTGTCGTCGAACACGAACGGCACCTGCGGCACCAGCGCGATCGAGCCGGCCAGGGCCTCACCGGACAGCAACCGCAGATCGCCGCCGTCGAGCCGCACAACGCCGGTCGCGGGATCGACGAGGCGCGCCGCCAGCGTGGCGATCGTGGACTTGCCGGAGCCGGTCGGTCCTACGAGCGCCACCGTCTTGCCGGCGGGGACGGTCAAGCAGACGTCGCGCAGGACGGTGCTCCCGTCGTACCCGAAAGAAACGTGCTCGAAGCCGAGCGCGGCCGGCGTGCCGCGACCAACGGCGGATGCCGTGCCATAAGGCATGTCGCCGGTCGCGGTGAGGACGCGCTGGACGCGGTCCCAGCCGGCGACGCTGCGCGGCAGCTCGGCGAGCACCCAGCCGATCGCGCGCACCGGAAAAGCCAGCACGGTGAACAGGAACGCGACGCTGACGAGCTCGGTGACCGTGACCGCGCCCTGGCTGAGCCGCCACGCGCCGACCAGCAGCACCGCGAGCGTGCCCAGGCTGGGCAGCGTCTCCAGCATCGGGTCGAACACGCCGCGCAGCCGGCCGACCGCGATCAACGCCTCGCGCAGTTCGCGGGCCCGCGCCGCGAACCGGTCGGTCTCCTCCGCCTCGCGCCCCATCGCCTTGACCACGAGCGCGCCGTCGAAGCTCTCGTGCGCGATCGCGCTGACCTCGGCGCGCAACTGCTGCGCGCGAGCCTGGCGGGGTGCCATGCGGCGGGAGTACACGACGTTGAGGCCGAAGAGCGCTGGAAAGATCAGCACGCCGACGAGCGCGAGCACCCAGTCGGTGACGAACAGCGACACGAACGCCGCCAGCAGCATCACCACCGTGCCGACCGCGAACGGCAGCGGCGCGATGGGGAACCAGGTGGCTTCGACGTCCGAGTTCGCGTTGGAGAGCAGCGTGCCCGTGGCGTTGCGGTGATGCCAGGACACCGGCAGGTCCAGGTAGCGGCGGGTCACGCGGCGGCGGTACCGGGCCTGGAGCCGGAACTGCATGAACCCCGCGCCGAGCCGCCGCCCGAAGATGGCCGCCACCTTGATCACGCTCAACCCGACCAGCGCGGCGGCGATCAGCCAGAGGAGCTCGGCATCGGCGCGACCGTCTTCCAGCGACGGCACGACCACCTCGCCGACGATCGCGCCCACGATGAACGCGCTGGCCACCGTCAACAGCCCGAAGAACGCGCTGCCCAGCACGCCGGCCGTGAAGATCCACGGCTCCTCGCGGATGCCGTGCCCGAGGACGCGCATGCCTCTACTCAGCACGTCTCGGCTCGTCTTGTCGGTCACGCGCTCCCCCGCCGTAAGCACTCCTGGTCCATAACATCCTTACCGACGCGATCCGTTACACGGTTGTGTCGGCGGTCACAGATACGCTGCAAGCGTGGCTTCGTACGCACAAGACGAACGTCGAGCACTCGCCGATCTGTTCCTCGCCGTGGGGCCAAACGCGCCAACCCTGTGCGAAGGCTGGACCACCCGCGACCTCGCCGCACACATCGTGATGCGGGAGCGCCGGCCGGACGCCGCCGCCGGCATAGTCGTCGGCGCGCTGAGCGGCCACGCCGAGCGGGTGCGCCGCAAGCTCGCCGAGAAGCCCTATCCTGAGCTGGTCGACATGGTGCGCACGGCACCCTGGTGGAGCCCGGTGAGCAATCCTCTCACCGACGCTGCCGTCAACACCCTCGAATTTTTCATCCACCACGAAGACGTGCGCCGCGCCGCGCCCGGCTGGCGGGCCCGCGAGCTGCCGCGCGACTTCCAGGAAACCCTGTGGCGGCGGGCCAGGGGCACGGCCCGGCTCGCGCTGCGCCGCGTACGCGCCGCCGTGCTCATCCAGGCTCCCGGATACGGCGAAACGACCGCGGGCGCCGGAGGGCAGCGGGTACGCCTGATCGGCCCACCGGGCGAGCTGGCACTGTTCCTGAGCGGCCGCCAACGAGCAACCCGCGTCCAGGTAGACGCCCCACCCCCGATAGCCGACCACCTCCGCACCGCCCACCTAGGCCTCTAACCCCCGCCACCGCGGGCGGCGCGGCCGCTACGGGCGCGGGGGCCGCCGCGGACGCGCGGGCCGCCCGCCCCGTGCGGGC
>NZ_JAIBNX010000132.1:10062-22113 GCF_026130045.1 Micromonospora sp. CPCC 205371 | reverse complement strand
ATCAAGGGCAAAAGCACGCGGAAAAGAGATCCAACCACGTGCATTCGCCCTTGATCGGCGCAGAGAGCGCGCATTCGCCCTTGATCGGCGGAGGCCGCACGGCCCGGCGGCAGGCCGCACGGCCCGGCGGGAGGCCGCGCAATTGCCCGGGCAAGAGGCCCGGCGGGAGGCCGCGCAAGAGCCCGGGCAAGAGGCCTGGCGAGAGGCCGTGCAGAGGCGGGCAGTGGCCGGCCGGAACCGGCGGATACCGCCGTCGTTGGAGGGCGGCGGCGGCACGAGCGAGGGTTAGCTGGCCAGGGCGTTGGGGCCTAGTAGGGCCTTGAGATCGGCCATCAGGGCCGTCGTCGGGGCGACGCGGGTCGGGCCGAGGCGCAGGAGAGTCGAGCGGGAGCCGTTGACCAGCTTGACGTGGACCTCGGCGCTGCCCGGATGGCTGGTCAGGACCTCGCGCAGTCGCTCGACCAGCGGCGGCGTGCACCGCGACGGGGGCAGCGCCAGCACGATCGGCTTGACCTCGTCGGCGGCGGTGATCTCGGGGATCGACATGTCCATCGCCATCAGCCGCGGCTGGTCGTCGCGACGGTCGACGCGCCCCTTGACGACGACGATCGCGTCTTCAGCGATGTACTGCCCGACGACCTCGTACGTGTTGGGGAAGAAGAGCACCTCGACGGCGCCGCCCAGGTCTTCGAGCGATGCGGACGCCCACGCGCGGCCCTGCTTGGTGATGCGCCGCTGCACACCGGAGAGGATGCCGGCGAGCGTGACGACCTGGCCGTCGGCCACGTTGCCTTCTTCGGCGAGCGAGGCGATGGACATGTCGGCGGCGTCTCGCAGGACGTGTTCGACGCCCAGCAGCGGGTGGTCGGACACGTACAGGCCGAGCATCTCGCGACCGACCGGGAGCAGGCCAGCCTTGCCCCACGCGGCGGGGGGGAGGGCCGGGGACCCGCCCATGCCCCCGCCGCCAGCCCCGTCGCCGGCGCCGAAGGCGTCGCCGAACAGGTCGTACTGGCCGACGGCCTCGTTGCGCTTGATGTCGAGGAAGGAGTCGATCGCGTCGGCGTGGACCGCGAGCAGGCCCTTGCGGCTGTGCCCCAGGGAGTCGAACGCTCCCGCCCTGATCAGCGCGTCGACGGTCTTCTTGTTGCAGGCGACGGCGTCGACCTTGCGCAGGTAGTCGTAGAAGTCGGTGTAGGCGCCCTTTTCCTTGCGGCAGCGCCGGATGGACTCGACCACGTTGGCGCCGACGTTGCGCACGGCGGCCAGCCCGAAGCGGATGTCGTTGCCGACGGCCGCGAACCGGGCGTTGGACGCGTTGACGTCAGGTGGCAGCACCTTGATGCCCATGCGACGGCACTCGGCGAGGTAGACAGCGGACTTGTCCTTGTCGTCGCCGACTGAGGTGAGCAGCGCGCTCATGTACTCGGCCGGGTAGTTGGCCTTGAGGTAGGCGGTCCAGTAGGACACGACGCCGTATGCCGCGGAGTGCGCCTTGTTGAACGCGTAGTCGGAGAACGGGACCAGGATGTCCCACAGCGTCTTGATCGCCGCGTCGGAGTATCCGTTGGCCTTCATGCCGGCGGCGAAGGGCGCGAACTCCTTGTCGAGGATCTCTTTCTTCTTCTTGCCCATCGCGCGGCGAAGCAGGTCGGCGGCGCCGAGGGTGTAGCCGGCGACCTTCTGCGCGATCGCCATGACCTGCTCTTGATAGACGATCAGCCCGTAGGTGTCGCCGAGGATGTCTTGGAGAGATTCGGCCAGCTCGGGGTGGATCGGCACGACCGGCTTGCGGTTGTTTTTGCGGTCGGCGTATTCGTTGTGTGCGTTGGCGCCCATCGGACCGGGCCGGTAGAGCGCGCCAACGGCGGAGATGTCTTCGAAGTTGTCGGGCACCATCGAGCGCAGCAGCGCGCGCATCGGCCCGCCGTCGAACTGGAACACGCCTAGCGTGTCGCCGCGTGCCAGCAACTCGTAGGTCGGCTTGTCGTCGAGCGGCAACTCTTCGAGCACCACATCGACGCCCCGGTTGTCGCGGATCGCTTCGAGGCAGTCGTCGAGGATGGTGAGGTTGCGCAGGCCGAGGAAGTCCATCTTCAGCAGGCCGATGTTTTCGCAGGCACCCATGTCCCACTGGGTGATGATCGCGCCGTCCTGCTCG
Source organism: Micromonospora sp. CPCC 205371 (assembly GCF_026130045.1). Lineage (GTDB taxonomy): Bacteria > Actinomycetota > Actinomycetes > Mycobacteriales > Micromonosporaceae > Phytohabitans. The sequence goes on along the minus strand of NZ_JAIBNX010000132.1, from coordinate 19,952 downwards.
CGCTTCTGGATCGGCAGCACGTCGACCAGCGGGTCGCGGGAAAGGATCACGGCCGCGGCGTGCACACCCCACTGCCGCTTGAGCCCTTCGAGCCCCTTGGCGGTGTCGACGATCTTCTGCACTTCGGGGTCGGAGTCGTAGAGCTGCCGGAACTCGACCGCTTCGGGGTAGCGCGGGTGGCTCGAGTCGAAGATGCCACCGAGCGGGATGTCTTTGCCCATCACGGCCGGCGGCATGGCCTTGGTGATCTTGTCACCCATCGCGAACGGATAGCCGAGCACGCGCGCGGCGTCCTTGATCGCGGCCTTCGCCTTGATCGTGCCGTACGTGATGATCTGCGCGACCCGCTCCTGCCCGTACTTTTCCGTCGCATACCGGATCATGTCGCCGCGCCGGCGCTCGTCGAAGTCCATGTCGATGTCGGGCATCGAGACGCGGTCGGGGTTGAGGAACCGCTCGAACAGCAGGCCATGCTGCATGGGGTCGAGCTCGGTGATGCCCAGCGCGTATGCGATCAGCGCACCCGCGGCCGAACCACGGCCCGGACCGACCCGGATGCCCTCCTTCTTGGCGTATGCCACCAGGTCGGCGGTGACCAGGAAGTATCCGGGGAAGCCCATCTTGAGGATGACGTCGAGCTCGTATTCGGCCTGCTGGCGGCGGTCTTCAGGCACCCCGTTGGGGAATCGCTTTTCCAGCCCGCGCATGACCTCCTTGCGCAGGAACGATTCCTCGGTCTCGCCCGCTGGCACGGGGAACCGCGGCATCAGGTCGCGCGACGCGAACAGCGTCGAGTAGTCGCCGATCTTCTCGGCGATCTCAAGCGTGGTGTCGCAGGCGCCGGGCACCTCCGAATCCCACAGCTTGCGCATCTCGGCGGGCGATTTGAGGTAGAAGTCGCGGGCGTCGAACTTGAACCGCTTCGGGTCGGCGAGCGTCGAACCGGACTGCACGCAGAGCAGCACCTCGTGCGCGTCGGCATCCCTGTCGTACGTGTAGTGGAGGTCGTTGGTGGCGACCGGCTTGAGCCCGAGCCGCTTGCCGAGCCGGATCAGGTCTTCGCGCACCCGGGTCTCGATGTCGAGCCCGTGGTCCATCAGCTCGAGGTAGAAGTTGTCGGGACCGAAGATGTCTCGAAACTCGGCCGCCGAGGCGCATGCCTTTTCGAAGTCACCGATGCGCAGCCAGGTCTGGACCTCGCCGGACGGGCACCCTGTGGTCGCGATGATCCCCTTGGCGTACTGATTGAGCAGCTCGCGGTCGGCGCGTGGCTTGTAGAAGTAGCCCTCGAGGCTGGCCAGCGACCCCAGCCGGAAGAGGTTACGCAGGCCGGTGGCGTCGGCGGCGAGCATGGTCATGTGGGTGTAGGCGCCACCACCGGAGACGTCGTTTTCCCCGCCGTCGGCCCAGCGGACCCGGGTGCGGTCGCGCCGGTCGGTGCCGGGCGTGAGGTACATCTCGGAGCCGATGATCGGCTTGACCCCGGCGGCGGTGGCCTGCTTGTAGAAGTCGTAGGCACCGAAGAGGTTGCCGTGGTCGGTCATGGCGAGGGCGGGCATCTCGAGCCGCCTGGCCTCACTGAAGAGATCTTTGAGCCGGGCGGCACCGTCGAGCATCGAATACTCGGTGTGCACGTGCAGGTGCACGAACGAGTCAGACACCCTGGGCCCCCTTCCCGTCCCCGTGCGGCTTACCGGTCACAGAGCCTAGTCCGGGGGTCCGACACCCGGCAGGGGCGACACGGTTTCAAATCGTGCCATCTGGATCACTTGGGCACAGTCCACAGTGGACGCGGCCGAATTGCCCGATACCGCGGACATGACCTTCCAGCGCCGCCTACGGTAGGGAGGAGCGACGCCATCGGGCCGTTACGTGGCTCGGGTATCCTGTGCCGCCGCGGGCTTCCGCAGACCCACGGGGCGAAGGTGGATGGATGGTAGCGGAAGATTTGGTGGGAGACACCGCGAAACCGGCAGTAGACCGGAAACCGGAGCCGACACCGGTCGACGAACTGCCCGATGACCCGCTGCCGCCGGTTGAAACCACACCAGCACCAACAGTCACGGAAGAGCCGGCCGGTCCACCCGTCAAGCGCCAGCGCTGGCGCCAATGGCTGCGCGTCCTGTGGATACCGCTGGAGATCGCCACCGCCGTCTTCGCCGCCCTGATTTTCCCCTTCTGGGCGAAAGACATCGACGTCGACCCGATGAACCGGATCGGTCAGGTCAGTGGGCTTTCCGCGCTCCAATTCCGGTTCGCGATCATCGCGGCCGGGATCGTGACGCTGCTTGTCGTCGCGCACAAGCTGCTCAACCCGTACTGGCGCGACGTCGTCGTCCGGATCGGCTGCGCCGCCGTCGCGGGCCTCGCGACCGGCATGGTCGCGGGCGGCATCCAGGTCGCGCTTCGCGACACCCCGCAGCCTTTGTGGGCCGGCGGCGGCGACTACGTCTGGATCCTCCAGTGGACCGACATGCTCATGCGGGGCGAGGAGATCCCAGACCATTACGGCCCGCTGCCATTCGCCATCATCCAGTACTGGGCAGAGCGTTACGACCAGATTCCCCTGTACGCCCTCAAGGACCTGCAGATCTTCGGCACCGCCCTCTTCGGGCCCGGCGCCTACCTTGCCTGGCGGCTGACCCTGCGCCCCATGTGGGCCCTCGGCATCGGTGTCGTCGCGATGCTGCCCTTCATCGAGCCCGTCAAGCCGTACCCGCAGCTCACGCTCGTCATCATGGTGCCGGTGCTGGTGGCGCTGCTCCGCCAGGCCCGGCGATCCGACCGCCTGCACCCGCTGCTCGCCCTGCTCTACGGCGCGGGGCTGGGCGCGATCCTGGGGCTGCTGTTCCAGTTCTATACAGGCTGGGCGGTCTGGTGCGCGCCCGGCGTGGTGCTCGCCTTCCTCCTCGTCACCCCATGGCGCCGCGGCTGGGTCAAGGCGCTGCTGCTCGCTGGCAGCGCACTGCTGATCTTCCTGCGCATCACGTGGGGCACGATCGTGGGCCTGTTCTCTCCCACCGGCGCCACCAGCGACAACTACTTCTACTTCGACACCAACACCGAGCCCACCTACTTCGCGATGTGGCGCAACGACCGGCCGGGCGCCGAGTCGCTGCTGTGGCCGCCCACCGGCGAACTGGGCGGCGTGGGCGTCTTCACGCTGTTGCTCGCGATCGGCATCGGCGCCGCTCTCTGGTTCGGCTGGCGGCGCAGCGCGGTGATCTCGCTTGGCTGCTTCGCCGCCGGCGCCTGGATTCTGCGGATGTGGCTGGCCAGCGAGCAGTGGGAAACCATGACCGTCCGGCTGTACCCGCGCACGACGGCCGTGTTGCTGTACTGCACGCTGCTGATGACCGGGTTCGCGGTGCTGTACGGCGTGAAGGCGGTCCGCCGGATGATGGCGCACCGGCTCGAACCGAAGACCGGGCACGGGGGCGCCCCGGCCGGCCTCATGCTCATCCCGATCATGCTGGTGCTGGCGTCCGCCGCCTCGGCCACCGCTAACCGGTACATGCCGGACACCGAGCGCCGCGACACCGTCGGGTACATGTCGTGGATCGCCCACATGAAGCGGCTACCCGACGGATCGTGCCCGCGTTGGGGCATCGTCTACGGGTGCCGCCCCGACCCTCGGCCGAAGTACGAGAAGGACATCCTGCCGAAGTCCTGGCCCGCGCAGCGCCCGGTGATCAAGCGATAGTTACCGCACGAAGGGCTCCAGCATCACCGAGGCCGCCTTCAGCCACGCCTCCCGGGTCTCCGGCTGGAGTTGGGCGTACTCGATGGAGGAGCCGGCCTCCAGCGCGGGGTCGTACGGCACGACGGCGACCGCCCTGGTCCTGCCCTCGAAGTGCCCGGCCAGGTCGTCGAGCAGCGGCGACTTGGCCGGCGTCGGGCACGAGAGCAGTGTGACCGCGTTTTCCGCCAGCTCACCCATGCCCACCTCGTACAGCAGGTCGAGCATCCAGTCAGCGGTGAACGCGGCGTCTTCGCGCGGCACCGTGGTGATCACCAGCTGGTCGGCCGCCTGGAGCACGGTCTGCCAGTTCGCGCTCTCGACGTTGTTACCGGTGTCGACGCAGATCACGTCGTGGGTGCGGCGCAGCAGCTCCAGCACCCGCCGCACCGTGTACTGGTCGAGCCGCTGCGCGAACCGCGGGCTCTCCTCGCCGGCCAGTACGTCGTAGGAGCCGTCGGAGGCGTGCCGCAAGTAGTCGTCGAGGGTGTCCTTCAGGTCGAGCCCGTGCATCGCCTCGACGTCGGCGAGGTCGGCGATCAGGTGCCGGATGGTGCGAGCATGGCGCGCGCTGCCGGCGCGCAGGCCGAGCGTGCCACGCAGCTCGTTGTCGTCCCACGCGAGGACTCCCCGCCCACGGACGCTGCCGACCGTCGCCGCGGCCAGCACGGTCGCGGTGGTCTTGTGCACCCCGCCCTTGGGGTTGGCGAACGCGAGCACCTTCGGGTTGCCCAGATCTCGGCGCAGCACACCGACGGCGCGCTCCACCTCCGGGTCGGGCCGGCTCTGCCGCCACTCGATGCGCGACGGGTACGGGTCTGGTGCCGGCGGGGCGTACCCGTTGCTGGGCGGTGGCAGGTAGCGCTCCTCTTCCAGCGCGGCGTACCGGCTGTATTCCTCGCGTTGCGGCGGGTACCGCCGGTCATAGTCGTCGGGGTAGCGCGGCACGTCCCGGTACTCGTCGCGATAGCGCGCGTCCGGAGGGTAGCCGTCGTCGTAGTCCTGCGGGTAACCGCCGTAGCTCTGGCGGCCGTTCACACCGTTGGCGCCGTTTGCCCGGGAGCGCGGTGGCTGCCCGTCGAGCGGGCTCGGCGCCCTCCGCATCAGGCCCTGCTGATCGACGACTATCTCTGGATCTTCACCCGAGCGGCCGCCTAGCAGGGCACGGTCCAACAGCGCACGCCATCGCGGCGCTGGTTCCGCAGGCCGGCCCCAGCCGGTCTCGGTGCCCTCCACGGCTCGCCCCTCCCAGCGCCTTCTCAGTCCACGTTCGGATCCCGATCGGAGCCGTGGCGACCAACGACGGCGATCGACCCGATTCCGGTCTCGGTCTCTCGCGTTGATCGGCATTTCTCAGCGAGGACCCCGCATGACAGGCTACGAACAAATCCCTATTGAGACCACACCATCGGCCCTACGAGAGCACGACACTCGGACCGCCACGGTTTTGGACACGGGCCGCACCCACCCAAAGGTTCAACGGCCGGACGGGCCGCGAGATGCTGCCGAACGGTCGTCACTGAGCCGAGGGCGTGGTCGTCGCGGCCCCGCTCGGCGTCGGTGTGGGGTCCTCCGGAGCGGCACTGGAGGCGCTGGGCGACGGCTCTACCGACGGCTCCGGAGACGGCTCAGCGGGCGAGGCCGACGGACTTTCCGCAGGCTGAGCGGGTGTCTCGGAGGCCGGTGGCTTCGGCGGCAGGACGGTCTCGGCCGGTGGATGGACGATGTCACGCTGCTCGGGCAACGGCGGAAGAAACACCGCTCGGTCCAGCCGCCGCACCTCCGGCGCGGCGTCGACCGCCCGCACCTCCGGTCGCTCGAAAACCCGATCCAGCGCCGGCGGTGTGGCGCGAACCACAGCCGCGTACACGCACGAGCAACCGTCGCGGTACGCCTCGGCCTCCGCGCTCGCCACGTCCGCGCCGCTGTCGTACACCTGGCGCAACTCCCGCTCACGCGGGCTATCGCCGGTCAGCTGGCGGCTCATCTGGCGGTACTCCGTCGCCTCGGCGTCTTTGCGATCGGCGACGACGGCCATCCCAGCCGTGACGTCGTCCGGCACGCGCAACGCCGGAATGCGCACTATCTGGGTTTGGGTGTCGGGCAGCGGCACCCGACCGAAAACCTGCGACACCGAGATGCCGCCGAGGATCGGCTTCAACCTTTCGGGTGCCAGGTACGCCGAGAGGGTGACCAGCGCGTACGTCTCCCTGTCTTCGGCCAGCGTCGCGAGCTCGCTGCGACTCGACCGCACATACTGCGGGATCGACTCCCCATCGGTCACGCCGACCCGCACGACGTCACCCACCGTGACGTCACCGGGCGCCTCACCGCGGCCGGCCGTCCACACCGCGGTGAGCAGCACCGCGCTCACGGAAAGCAGCGCCGTCGCGGTGAGTACACGCATGCGCACCCGACCGTGCGCGAGCCGTGTGAGCGCTGCCGCGAGGGGCGGCAGCAACCGGCTGTCAAGCCGGCGCAGCAAGTCGCCAGCGCGCACGGCGTCGCTCTCCTCACGTGGGTGTGGACTAGGCGGCGTCGCGCAGCTTCGTCAGCGCCCTCGCCAGGTCATCAGGGTAGTCGCTGACGAAATGAACCTCTTCCCCCGTACGGGGGTGCTGGAAGCTGAGCGCCCGGGCATGCAACCACTGTCTGGACAGACCCAACCGCGCCGCGAGTGTCGGATCAGCACCGTACGTCAGGTCACCAACGCACGGGTGCCGCATGGCCGAGAAGTGGACCCGGATCTGGTGCGTACGGCCGGTCTCCAAGCGGACATCCACGAGGCTCGCGGACGGAAACGCCTCCAGCGTGTCGTAATGCGTGACGCTGGGCTTACCGCCTGACATCACTGCCCACCTGTAGTCGTGCGTCGGGTGCCGGTCGATCGGGGCGTCGATGGTGCCCCGCAGCGGGTCGAGGTGCCCCTGGACCACCGCGTGGTACCGCTTCTCGACCTCGCGCTCCTTGAACGCCCGCTTCAGCAAGCTGTACGCCTGGTCACTCTTCGCGACCACCATCAGCCCAGTGGTGCCAACATCGAGCCGGTGCACGACGCCCTGCCGCTCGGCCGCGCCGCTCGTCGAGACCGAATGCCCCATGCCGGCCAGGCCGCCGATCACCGTCGGCCCCGTCCACCCCGGACTCGGGTGCGCGGCCACCCCCACCGGCTTGTCGACCACCACGATGTCGTCGTCGCTGTAGACCACGCTCAGGCCGGGCACCGACTGCGGCACCACTTCCACCGGCGCCGGCGGTGCCGGCAGCGTCACCTCAAGCCACGCACCGGCGCTGACCTTGTCGGCCTTCGGCCGGGGCACGCCATCAACGAGCGCGTCGCCGGCCTCGACCAGCGCGGCCGCGGCAGTGCGCGACAGGCCGAAAAGGCGTGACACGGCCTGGTCCAGGCGCATCCCATCCAAGCCATCGGGTACCGGTAGGGAGCGGGTCGCCGTCACGAAGAATCCTTCTTGGACCGCACTCGCGTGCCGTCGCGCTGTCGCCCCGTAAACTCGAGCACCACCGCGAGCAGTACGCCGCACACCAGGGCGCTGTCAGCAAGATTGAAGATCGGCCACACCCGGCCGTACGGGTCAAAGAGACTGACCATGTCGACCACGTGCCCGACGAACGGGCCCGGCGCTCGAAACAGCCGGTCGACGAAATTACCGAGCCCGCCACCGAGCACCAGACCGAGCGCCACCGCCCACGGCAGCGACCGCAGCTTCACCGCCATGAAGCAGATCCACGCCACGACACCGGCCATCACCAGTGGAAACACGAACGTGTAGTCGCTGCCCAGGCTGAACGCCGCACCACTGTTGCGGGTCAGCGTCAGATAGACGGCGCCGCCCAGCAGCTTCACCGGGTCGCGGTTTTCGAGCGTGGCGAGCGCCCAATGCTTAGTACCAAGGTCAGCAAGCCACACGACGGCGGCCGTCGCGGCCAGGATGGTGACCGCGCGTCTGCGCGTGGTCGCCTTTGTCCCGGCCGTCGAATCGGCCGCCGTCGTCTCCGCGTCCGCAGTCAGCGCCGCTCCTCCAGTTGCTTGCAGGTCACACACAGTGTCGCGGAAGGGAAAGCGGCGAGCCGCTCCACCGGAATCGGGTTGCCACACCGCTCGCACCAGCCGTAGCTGCCCTCGTCGAGCCGCTCCAGCGCCCGCTCCACCTGGCTGATCCGCTCCAGGATGCCGTTGGCGAGAGAGATTTCCTGCTCACGCTCGAACGTCTTGGTGCCCGTGTCAGCCTGGTCGTCGCCGGCCGAGTCGGTCAGCCGCTCGCGCTGAAGCTCGGTAATCTCACTCAGCGTCTGATCGTACTCGGTGCGCAGTTCGTCCAGCCGCGCCGCCAGCGCGGCCCTGATCTTCTCCGTCTCCGCGGCAGTGCGGGTGCCCTTTGCCGGCTTGCGGCTTGCGGCGGTGGTCTTCGTGTCGGCAGTCTTCGCCATCGTCGCTCCCTTGTCCGCGGTCTGCGCGGCGGTCGGCGGGGCCTGGGTGGCCGCGGTCGGTGTGGTGATCTCCTCTGCGCCACGAGCGGGTCTCGCCGTAGCGTCCGGAGCGGCGGTGACCGTCTCCTCAGACGGTCCGGTGGCCGGGGTCGTACCGGCCGTCGTGTCATCTCGAACGTCGCTCACCGGCGACGCCGCTTTCGTCGCGCCCGTCCCAGTAACTTTGGCCGCACGCTTCGCGGTGGCCTGGCTCGCGGGCGCGGCCTTCTTACCTGGTGCCGCCTTCGTCGTTGAAGCCGACCTCTTCGACGGTGCGGCCGCCTCAGCCGGCGCCTCCGCCGCGACGGCTGCCTTCGCGGCCTTCGTCGTGGCCTTAAGTGTGGTCTTCGCGGCCTTCGTTGTGGCCTTCGTTGCGGTGGCCTTCTTTGTCGCTGCCTTTCCCGGCGCCGCCTTCGCGGATGCCGCAGCCTTTTCAGGCGCCGCCTTCGCGGACGCAGCCTTCGCGGGTGCCGCCTTGGCGGCGGGTGCAGCCTTCGCGGACGCGGCCTTGCTCGCTGTGGCTTTGGTTGTCGCGGCCTTGGCGGTCGTGGCTGGGCTCGCTTTCACAGCAGCAGCCTTCTTAACCGGGCCGGCCTTCGCCGCCGACCTGCCGCCCGCCGCCGCAGGGGCGGCCTTCTTGGCTGGTCCAGCCTTGCTCGCGGACGCGGCCTTGGCGGTCTTCGCCCCGGGAGCCGCCTTCGCCGCTTTCGCCTCAGGCGCCGCTTTCGCCCTAGAGGCAGCCTTCGCCCCAGGGGCCGCTTTCACCCCAGGGGCCGCTTTCGCCCCAGGCGCCGCCTTCGTCCCAGCGGCGCCGGTCGTGGCCGACGGCGCCTTCGCGGCGGGTGCGGCCTTGCGCGCGGATTTGGCTGCCGTCTTCGTGGCCACCTGAGGCTTCGCATCCGCTTTGCCCGCAGGCTCAGCTTTAGTCGCAGATGTCGTCTTCGCCGCAGGTGCAGCTTTAGGACGAGTTACGGCTTTCGTAGCGGGTGCGGCTTTAGCGCGGCCTGCGGCCTTCGTAGCGGGTGCGGCCTCAGCACCAGCTGCCGCCTTCACGGCGGGCGCCGCCTGCGCGGCAGGCGCCGCTTCGGCCGCCGGCGCAGCCTTGGTCCCGGCGTTCTTTGCGGCTCTGCTAGCGGCCTTCTTACCACGCCCTGCCGTCTTTGCGGGCGCGGCCTCCCGGCCAGCTGGCGCCGCCGCCGCCGGCGCACTCTTCCCCCGCGACGCGGTCGCCCGCGCCCCTGCGGCGCGCTGCGTAGCAGCGCCGCTCTTCGATGCCGCCTTGCGTGCGGCTTTCGCCCGCTCGGCCATCGCGTCCCCCACTAGCAAAACGGGCGCGCGGCGGGACGCCGCGCACTCCGGTGGCTGGCAAGAATACGGAACGTGAAGACGTCCGACAACATGCCGCACCGCTGGTACCCAATTCAGACCACCCTAAACCCGCAAACACCCCAAAACGCCCAACATCAGCAACAAGCCCGACAGTCCCGCGCCCGCGACCCATCACACGCCGAACCGGCCGCGAGCGGCCCGGCGCAGGGGCCCACCTAGAGCCGACCCACGCGGCCCGGGTCGAAGCGCGGCAGGACGTCGATCAAGGAGAAATCCGCCGATCAAGGTCGAATGCACGCGAAAAAGAGATCCAACCGCGTGCATTCGCCCTTGA
>NZ_JAIBNX010000132.1:0-10052 GCF_026130045.1 Micromonospora sp. CPCC 205371 | reverse complement strand
GCCGCCGCCCCCGGGGGGGGGCCGGGCGGCGGGCCGCGGGCGCCCGGCGGCCGGCGGCGATCAAGGGCATTCGCATCGAACAAGGCCGAATGCACGCGAAAAAGAGATCGAACCACGCGCATTTGCCCTTGATCGGCGACGGGGCGCGTACGTTCACCCTTGATCGGCGACAGGGCGCGTGCGTCGCCCTGATCGGCGACGGGCGCGTGCGTTCGCCCTTGATCGATGCGAAAGGGGCGGCGCGGAGCGACCTGATCGGTGGGAAGGGCCGAGCCACGTGAAAGGGCGAGCGGTGGAGAGCGCGGGACGCGAGCCGACCGCGGCGGTTAGGTGTCGCGGTCGTCGCCGTACTCGGAGAACCAGCGGGCCAGGCGGCCGCGGCGGCTCACGGCTCGCAGGCGGCGCTCGGCCGCGTCGCGGACCTGGGCGGTCGCCACGATCAGCAGGCTGTCGCCGACCTTGAGCCGGGTGTCGGGGCCGGGCACGAAGCCGGCCCCGTCGCGGAGTACCAAGGTCACGGCGGCGCCCACCGGCAGGCGTAGCTCGTCGACGTGTACGCCGGCTAGGCGGGAGCCTTCGGGGATCTCGATCTGGAGCAGGTCGGCCTGCATCCGGTCGAGCGGTGCGGTCTCGACGCGGATCTCGGTGGCTTCGGCGGGTGCTGTTATACCGAGGCGGTGCGCGAAGGGCGCGAGCGTGCCGACCTGGAGCAGGGTGAAGATGACCACGAGCACGAACACGGCGTCGAAGAGGCGGGACGCCCCGGGCACCTGGGCGGAGAGCGGGATGGTCGCCAGCACGATCGGCACCGCGCCGCGCAGGCCCGCCCAGGACAGGAACGCCTGGTCGCGCAGGCCCACACCGAAAGGCGCCGCCGACAGGAACACCGACAGCGGCCGGGCCACGAAGAGCAGCGCCAGCCCCGCCACGATCGCCGGCAGCAGCGCGTCGTCGAGCCGGGCGGGCGAGACGAGCAGGCCGAGCAGGACGAACAGGCCGATCTGCGCGAGCCACGCCAGCCCGTCCGCGAACCCGAGGATGGCCTGCCGGTGGGGCAGCCGGGCGTTGCCGAGCACCACACCGGCCACGTACACGGCGAGGAAGCCGGAGGCGTGCGCGACGGCGCCGGCGGCGTACGCCAGCACGGTGAGGCCAACCGCCGCGATCGGGTACAGACCGGACGAGGGCAGTGCCGCGTGCCGGAGCATCCAGCGCCCGGCGACGCCCACGCCGTACCCGATGATCGCGCCCATCACGAGTTCGTAGGTGATGACGAGCGCCTCATACCACCAGGGGTGGCCGCCGCCGATCGGCGTACTGGAGAGCATCAGCACGACGAGCACGGCCGGTGCGTCGTTCATGCCGGACTCGGATTCCAGGGTGGCCACCAGCCGGGGCGGCAGCCGGAGCCGGCGCAGGGTGGCGAAGACAGCCGCCGCGTCGGTGGACGAGAGCACCGCCCCGTACAGGAGCGCCAGCCGCCAGTCGAGACCAAGCGTGAGGTGCATGACGACGCCGACCACGGCGATGCTGACCAGCACTCCGACGGTGGCCAAACTGGCGGAGACTTTGAGCACCGGGCGGAGCTGGCCCCAGCGGGCCGTAAGGCCGCCCTCGGCGATGATCACGATGAGCGCGCAGAACCCGAGCGTCCGGGTCAGGTCGGCGTCTTCGAACTGGATGCCGAGCCCGGACTCCCCGATGGCGACGCCGAGCGCCAGGTAGACCAGGAGGCTCGGCAGGCCGAGCCGGGTGGAGATCCGCACGGCGCCGACGGCCACGAGCAGCACCGCTGCTCCGATGAGGAGCGCGATGTCGAGGCCGTCGGTCATCCACTACCCCCTTCGCCGCGGATCATGGGGCGTCGCGAAGGGCGGTCACCCGGTCGATGAGATCGGCTGTACCGTCGGCGTTGACGGCGAAGAGCTTGTCCCGGCTGGCCGCACCGGCTTTCAGGCTGACTGCGTTCGGCCGTACCCCGAGCGCGTCGGCGAGTGCCCGACGGGCCGCTTCGGTGGCCCGGCCATCGACCGCCGGTGCGTGCACCGCGATGACCACCGCCGGCCCGTATGGACCGTCGTGCCGGCCGCCGACCCGGGCGCGCGAAGCGCTGGGCTTGACCCGCACCGGGATGGTGAGGTTAACCAACCCGGAATCCAAGTCCGGTGCCGTGACCATGCCTCATTGTGCCGGCCCAGCAGGCCACTCGGCCCACATCCGGCCGACCCGGCGAAGGGCACCGGCCGCGCGCCGGTATGCGCGGGCCGAGTCCGTGGGTGAGCTAGACCCGGCGGGCGTCTGCCAGTAGCGCGCTGTCGGGCTCGCAGCGGCCGCACGGGGTGAAGCCCAGTTCGACCGCCTCGCCGACGGGCAACGGCTCGCTTTCCCGGCCGAGCAGGTGCACGCAGCCGGTCAGGTGGTAGCGCGGCCGGCCGTCGATCACGAGCACGTCGGCCGTCATCCGGGCCACCCGGGCGGCGTCGGCCGGGGAGACGTACTGGGCCGCGGGCTCGTCTGGTGGGTCCTCGTCGTCGGCGACCTCGGGCTGCTGCTCGGGGAGCCCCAAACCGTTCGGCGGCGTGGGCGCCTCCGCGGGCGGCGTGTACGCGGGCTCCGCGTAGACGGGAGCGGGAGCGGGCTCGGCGAGCGCCACGGGCGAACCGCCCAGCGCGGGGGCCGAACGGGCCGGCGGGGTGAACACCGGACCGTCGCTACCGCCCAGCCGGCCGGCACGCCGGCCGACAGGCTCCGTCATCCGCGTCTGCGTGGTGGCCGCGCGGCGGCGCTCCCAGTCGTGCTCGTCCTCGTCGCCGGCACGCTTGCGCTCGTCGTCGCCGTAGTCGGCGTCTGCCCGGGCGGCGGCTGCCTGGCGGGCACCCACGACCAGTGCGACCGCGGCGAGCAGGCTCGCCGCGATGGAGCTGATCAGCAGCGTGCTGGACCCGTAGGCCAGGCCGAGCACGAGCAGCGTGACAGCGACGAGGATGAGCAGCAGACTTCCGACAATCACGGCTCACCCCTCGTCGTTTCGGCTATTGAAGCCCCCGTTAGCGGCCGCTTTCCAGGCCGCCGGACCGGCCGCCGCCGTACGAGCCGGCAAGGCCAGCCGTCGCGAGGCCACCGGAACCGCCCGCGGCCCGGTTGCTGTCGGCGCGGGTCAGCTCCGCTTCGAGCCCTTGCCCACGGCCGTCGAGGTCGCGGAGCTGGCTCTCCAGGTACGCCTTCAGACGGGTGCGGTACTCGCGCTCGAACTGCTTGAGCTCCTCGATGTGCTTCTGCAGCGCGGTGCGCTTGGCGTCGAGGCCGCCCATGGCTTCCTGGTGCCGCTGCCGGGCGTCACGCTCGAGGGCGTCAGCCTTGGCCCGCGCCTCGCGGGTGACCTCTTCCGCCTTCGACCGGGCGTCGGACAGCAGCTTGTCGGCTTCGCGACGGGCGTCGGCGACGTGGTCGTCGGCCGTGCGCTGGGCCATCATGAGGACCCGCAGAGCCTGCTGCTCGCCGTCGCCGCCCACCACGGGACCGCCCTGCGAGCGAACCTGCTCAAGCTCGGCCTGCATGGCGCGGGCGGCCTGCTCAGCGGCGGCCTTGTCACGCTGCACCCGGTCGAGCTGGGCCTTCATGTCGTTGAGCTCCGCCGCGAGTCGGGGATCGGCGCCCGGGCCGGCTGGTGCGCCGCCTCGGCCTCCGCCACCGCGCTCGACCTGGGCGCGAAGCTCGTTGTTCTCTTCGATCAGACGGGCGAGCTCGCGCTCGACCTCGTCAAGGAAGGCGTCGACCTCCTCCTCGTCGTACCCCCGCTTGCCGATCGGAGGTTTTTTGAAGGCGACGTTATGGACGTCGGCCGGGGTCAGCGGCATCGAAACTCCTCGGGTCAGTTGCGGCCGCGTAGCGGCTGGTCAACGGACGTTCACCCGATGATCAACCGCCGTACCACGAGTTCCATCAGCACGAACAGGATAACCAGCAGCACAAGGGAGGCTAGGTCGAAGCTGACAGTACCAATTCGCAGTGGTGGGATCACACGCCTCAACGCCTTGAGGGGTGGATCAGTGACGCTCCACACCGACTCAAGTGCGGCGGACGCTCCCCGGCCGGGCTGCCAGCGGCGCCCGTACTGGAGCACCGCCCCCAGGACAAACCTGGCCAAAAGAGTCAGAAAGAAGACATAAAGCAGTAGATAGATGATCTGCAGCGTGATCGTCCACACGTCAGGCGGTTCCCTCGGTCGGGTTAACTCATGGTGAAGAATCCGCCCTCAGCGATCTTCGCCTTGTCTTCCGCGGTGACCTGGACGTTGGCTGGCGAGAGCAGGAATACCCGGTTGGTCACGCGCTCGATCGTACCGCGCAGCCCGAACGCCAAGCCGGCCGCGAAATCGACCAGTCGACGGGCGTCCGCCTCGTCCATTTCGGTGAGGTTGATGATCACCGGAACGCCGTCGCGGAAGTGCTCACCGATCGTGCGCGCCTCACGGTACGTGGTCGGGTGCAGCGTGGTGATCTGGTACCGCTGGTCTTCGTCGGCCACGACCGCCCGCTCCCGCAACTGCACCTGAGGCGCGAGCGCGAGGTTCTCCCGCGTCGGGTACGCGACGGGTGCGGGTGGCTCCGGCGCCGCCGGACGGGTGATCGAACGCACGCTGGCCCGCTCCTGGCGATCGCGGTCGATCTCGGCCCGCTCCAGCTCGGCTCGGGACGCCTCGGCACGCGTCGACGGCCGGTCGGCGTGGTCACCACGGGCCGCGGTCAGCTCGCGTGCCAGCCGGGACCGGCTACGCGGCAGTGCCGGCGGCTCGTCGATCTCCTCCTCGTCGTCGGCGTAATCGTCGGCGTACCGGCTCTCGCGGTCACGATAACTGGACTCGCGTTCGCGGTACCGACCTTTGTCATAGCCGTCGTCGTAGGAACGGTCGTCGTCCTCCTCGACCAGACCGAGCCACACGCCTGCCTTGCGCAGAGCGCTCATGCGCTCACCTCCCTCCGCCGGGCGGCATGCCCCGACCCGCCCTGGCGTGCCCGCGCCGCACACGCGAACGTGCCGTCGTCGCGCACGCGAACCGGCCCGAGTCCCCCTGCACGGAACTTGAATAACACTGATGTAGTTCGGTGCCCGCCGCCAGGCTACCGCAGCTTGTCGCGCGTTCCGAGCACCGCGCTGCCGATGCGCACGTGTGTCGCGCCGTGCGCGATCGCCGCCTCCAGATCGCCGCTCATCCCCGCGGAGATCGCGGTCGCCTCGGGGTAGACGGCCCGTAGATCGGCCGCCGTCCGCGCGAGCGACGCGAACGCCGCGTCGGGCGCCCAGTCCATCGGCGCCACGGCCATGACGCCGGCCAGACGCAGCGCGGGCGCTCCGGCCACGGCCGCCGCCACCCGTTCAGGATCACGATCCGCATCGCCGCCGCGCACCGCGCCGCCACGCGCCGGATCACCGTCGATACTCACCTGCACGAGTACGTCCAGCGCCCGCTCCCGATGCCGCTGAGCCGCACCGGCGAGCGTCTCGGCCAGCCGCACGCCGTCGACGGAGTGCACCACGTCCGCGTACGTCACCACGGACCGGCACTTGTTGCGCTGGAGCTGACCGACGAAGTGCCACCGCACCGGCGCCGACACCGCGGCCGCCTTGGGCGCCGCCTCCTGATCGCGGTTCTCTCCGACGTCGGCGACGCCGAGCCCGGCCAGCAGCTCGACGTCACTGGCCGGGTACGTCTTGGTCACGACGACCAGGGTGACCTCGCCCGGGTCGCGCCCGGCGGCTGAGCAGGCCCGCTCGATGCGCGCGCGCACGCTGGCCAACCCAGCGCCGATCTCTTCCGCCCGCGTCACGCGGCCTCCCCCTCCCGTGATCAAGGCGTCCTTCAAGTCGCTCTAACAACTTGAGGGACGCCTTGATCATGTCAGGAGCCGTTCTTGAGGAAGTCCGGCACGTCCACGTCGTCGAAGAGGACGCGCCGGGCCGGCTGGGGCGGTGTCGGTGACACCGGCGGTGCGCTGGTCGGCAGCGGTGTCTCGACCCGGGGCGCCGCCTTGCGTGGCGCCTCGGCCGGCTTGTACGAGGGCGTGCCGCCGTCGAACCCAGCGGCGATCACGGTGACCCGCACCTCGTCGCCGAGCGCGTCGTCGATGACCGCACCAAAGATGATGTTGGCGTCGGGGTGTG
The DNA here is from genome assembly GCF_026130045.1 of Micromonospora sp. CPCC 205371. Classification (GTDB taxonomy): domain Bacteria; phylum Actinomycetota; class Actinomycetes; order Mycobacteriales; family Micromonosporaceae; genus Phytohabitans. The sequence goes on along the minus strand of NZ_JAIBNX010000132.1, from coordinate 3,890 downwards.
CAGCGTCCGTGACCAGCTGCGCCGCGTCGTTGATCTCGAACAGGCCCAGGTCGGAGCCGCCGGCGATGGAGAGCAGCACGCCGCGCGCGCCGTCCATGCTCTGCTCCAGCAGCGGGCTGGAGATCGCCGCCTCGGCCGCCTCGACCGCCCGACTGTCGCCGCGGGCGCTGCCGATGCCCATGAGCGCGCTGCCCGCGCCGCTCATGACGCTCTTGACGTCGGCGAAGTCCAGGTTGATCAGGCCGGGCGTGGTGATCAGGTCGGTGATGCCCTGGACACCGGAGAGCAGCACCTGGTCGGCCTGCCGGAACGCGTCCATCATGGAGATGCCGCGGTCGCCCAGAGCGAGCAGCCGGTCGTTCGGGATCACGATGAGCGTGTCGCACTGGTTGCGCAGCTCCTCGATACCGGCCTCGGCCTGCACCTGCCGGCGCTTGCCCTCGAACGAGAACGGCCGCGTGACCACGCCGATCGTCAGCGCGCCGAGCTTGCGGGCGATGTTGGCGACCACGGGCGCGCCGCCGGTGCCGGTGCCGCCGCCCTCGCCGCAGGTCACGAAGACCATGTCGGCGCCCTTGAGCACCTCTTCGATCTCGTCGCGGTGGTCTTCGGCGGCGTTCTTGCCGACGTCCGGGTTGGCGCCGGCGCCGAGGCCCCGGGTCAGTTCCCGTCCGACGTCGAGCTTGACGTCGGCGTCGCTCATAAGGAGCGCCTGGGCGTCGGTGTTGATCGCGATGAACTCGACGCCCTTGAGCCCAACCTCGATCATGCGGTTGACGGCGTTGACACCCCCGCCACCGATGCCGACGACCTTGATGACCGCGAGGTAGTTGTGCGGTGGAGTCATCAGGCTGCCTTCCCTCCCGAGGTTGGTACGTGCGCTTGAGCGAAGGCGTAACCCTCACCCTCTACTAGAGGCTTAGAGTTATGTCAACTACTGATCCTCTCCGGCAACGTAAGCGGAGCTTCCGCGTGATCCAAGGACCGGACACGGCGTGTCGCCGGTCTGCGATTTAAGACCTCCCGGCGGCATGGCCAGCTCCGGCGTCTCGGCGAGGGCCAGCAAGGCCGCCAACTCCCGCTCCACGACCCGGTCTCGCACCGCGTACCGGGCCCGAAATGCCCCACCCACGCAGATCCGCTCGGCGGCCTGGCGGGCGGCAAGACGCAGCACCCACCGGCGTACCGTCTCCGTGCCCGACTCGCACACCGCCGCGTCCCGCCACACCGTGACGAACACCGACCGGACCACCCGTGCCGCCTCGGCACCGTCGGCGATCTGCCGCCGGACGATCAGCTCGACCTCGCCGAGCAGCGCGTCGTACAGCGCGGCGAACGCGACCGGATCGCCAGCGGCGGTCAACGAGACGAGCCCGCACAGCACGTCTTCTGTGGTCGGCGGGCGCCGGCGCGGCTGCACGCCGACCAGCTTACAATGAAGGCCATCGATTGCCGGTCACTTGATGGTCACCACGTCCGGCGCGCTCACGTCGATCGTGTCGCCCTTGCGGGCCAGCAGCGCCGTCGCCACCCGCGACTTGGCGTCGTTCTCGGTCGCGTCGCCCCAGACCACCGCGCGGCCCTCGCGCAGCTCCAGCCGGATTCGTGCCGGCCCCTCCACCACCAGAGCCGACAGCTCGGCGCGCAGCTCGGTGCTCAGCGCGGCCAGCACCCGCAGCGCCGACCGGGTCGCCGGATCGTCCGGCCCCGGCGCCGGCACCTTGACCAGCGGCAGCCGCGCCGGCCGCGACCGCACCGTGTGGAACGCCACCCCGTCGGCGTCGACCAGCACGAACTGCTTGCCCTGCGGCACCACCGCCACCGGTACCCGCTCGACCACCGCGACGACCACCGTGCCCGGCCAGTCTCGCGACACCACGACCTCGCCGACGGGGGCGAGCGCCGCCACCCTGCCCCGGATCGCACCGAGGTCGACGCTCGCGAGCGCCTCGCCCTGCGGCACCGCGGCGGTCACCCGCACCTGGTCCTCCGACAGGATCTCGGTACCCGTGACCCGCACCTCACGGACGCCGAACACGGCCGTGCCGTACACGATCCAGGCGGTCAGGCCTGCGAGCACCAGCACGCCACCCACCGTGGCCCACGGCAGCGCGGCGCGGATGCGCCGCCGCCCGGCCCGCGCCATGAACCGCCGCACCGACCGCGGGCCCGCGTCGCTACGCGCGCGCACCCCCGCACCCCACCCCGCGCCCCCGCGGGCCCGGGGCGGGGGGGGGGGGGCGCCGCCCCCGCCGGGCCCGCGCCATGAACCGCCGCACCGACGGCGGCACCGCGTCGCTACGCGCGCGCACCAGCCGCCACCGCCGCCCCCGCCCGAGCCCCCGCCCGCCCGGCGCGGCCATCGATCCACCTCTCCCCCGTGATCAGGGCGTCCCTCAAGTCGCCCTAGCGACTTCAGGGACGCCCTGATCTTGAGGTTGGAGGTCATCGGCTTGCGAGCGCCGCGAGCAGTTCGTCGCCCATGAGCGAGATCGGCGGGGCGCCCATCGTGACGACCACGTCGCCGGGCCGTGCCCGGCGCACGACCTCCGCGGGCACGTCCTCCCACGACGGCACGAAGACCTTGCTCTCCGCCGGCAGGTCGATCGCCGCGGTCAGCGCGGCGCCACCCTCGCCCGGATGCCGCACCTCGCCCGGCCCGAAGACCTCCAGCATGACCACTTCGTCGGCGATGGCCAGGGCCCGCGCCAGGTCGGCCTCGAGGTCGCGGGTGCGGTACACCCGGTATGGCTGGAAGACCACGATCAGGCGGCCACCAGCGGCCACCTCGCGCAGTGTCTCCAGCGCGGCCGTCATCGAGGTCGGGTGATAGGCGTACTCGTCGTAGACGGCCACGGCACCGGCGATGCCCTTGCGCTCGAACCGCCGGCGCACTCCGGGGAACGAAGCGAGCGCCTGCGCCGCGGCTTCCAGCGGCAGGTCGAGGCGAAGCGCCGTGAGCACCGCGGCGGCACTGTTGAGACCGAGGTGCCGCCCGGGTACCGGAAGCGTGATCTCACCGAGCGGCTCACCGTCCAATGTGGCCTGATAGCGCACGCCGTGCACCGACGACCGGATATCGGTGAGCCGCAGGTCGGCGTCTTCCGCCTCGCCGTACGTGTAGACCGTGCGCCCCTCGGCACGCAGCGTCTCGGCCATCGCCCGGGTGCCGGGGTTGTCGGCGCACGTGACCACGAACCCACCCGGCTCCACCAGCCGCGAGAACTCCGCGAACGCCGCCGACAGCCCGGCCAGGTCGCCGTACGTGTTGAGGTGGTCGGCGTCGATGTTGGTGACGATCGCGACGAACGGCTTGTACAGCAGGAAGGAGCGGTCGCTCTCGTCCGCCTCGACGACGAAGTACTCGCCGGTGCCGTGGTGCCCGTTCGACCCGGCCTCGGAGATCTCGCCACCGATCACAAAGGACGGATCTTGACCGGCCTGCTGCAGGATCAGCGTCGCCATCGACGTCGTCGTGGTCTTGCCGTGTGTGCCGGCGATCGCGATCGCCCGCCGGCCGGCCATCGCCGCGGCGAGCGCCTCCGAACGGTGCAGCACCCGCAGCCCGCGCTGGCGCGCCTCGGCCAGCTCGATGTGGTCCTGCGGGATCGCGGTGGAGTAAACCACCGTGTCCACACCGTCCAGGTTGGACGCTGAATGGCTCATGTGGACGGTGCCGCCGAGCGCGCGCAGCCCCACCAGGGCCGGCCACTCGCGCAGTTCGCTGCCCGACACCGGAATGCCGCGGGTGAGCAGCAGCCGGGCGAGGCCGCTCATGCCCACACCACCGATGCCGATCAGATGCACCGTGCCCAAGTCTTCAGCGGTTGTCACATCGCTCATTGTGTCTCCTGGTTCGCTCGGTCGTGCGGCGCCCGAAGGCGCCGTCT
>NZ_JAIBNX010000131.1 GCF_026130045.1 Micromonospora sp. CPCC 205371 | reverse complement strand
CGCGGGCCGACTCGGGGGGGGGCCCTCGGGGGGGGGGGGGCGCGGCCCGCGACGGCGGCCCCCCGGGGGGCCGCGAGAGCGCCGGCGACGCGCCACGGCGGGCCGCGTACGAGGCGGTGGCCGCCGTGCATCGCGATGGCGCATACGCCAATCTCGTACTCCCTGGCGTGCTGCGCGATCTGCGGTTGAACGGCCGTGACGCCGCCTTCGCCACCGAGCTGACCTACGGCACGCTCCGGCAGAAGGGCACGCTCGACGCGATCGTCGCCGCGGCGTCCGGTCGCGAGGTCGCCCGCATCGACCCGCAGGCCCGCGACGCGCTGCGGCTGGGGGCGTACCAGTTGCTGCACACCCGCGTGCCCGCGCATGCCGCGGTGTCCGCGACCGTCGACCTGGTCAAGGCCGTCGCGCCCGGCGCGACCGGCTTCGCCAACGCTGTCCTGCGCGAGGTGGCCGGCCGCGACCTCGACGCGTGGGTTGCCCAGATCGCTCCCGGCTACGACGACGACCCGGTCGCGTACCTCGCCGTGGCGCACAGCCATCCACAGTGGATCGTGCGGGCGTTCGCGGACGCGCTCGGCGGCGACCTCGACGAGACCGCCCGCGCGCTGATCGAAGACAACGAGCGCCCGCCCGTTCACCTGTGCGCCCGGCCCGGCCGCGCCGACGCCGTCGAGTTGGCCGACGAGGTGGGTGGCTCGCCCGGTGCGTTCTCCCCGTACGCGGTGTACCTGCCCGGCGGCGCGCCCGGTGATTTGGACGCGATCCACGACGGCCGCGCGCACGTGCAGGACGAGGGCTCCCAGCTTGTCGCTGCTGCTCTGGCGCAGGCTCCGCTGGACGGTCCGGACGACCGCTGGCTCGACCTGTGCGCCGGCCCCGGCGGCAAGACCGGCCTGCTCGGCGCGCTCGCCGTCGAGCGCGGGGCCCACGTGACCGCCGTCGAGGTCGCTGAGCACCGCGCCAGCCTGGTCGAGCAGGCGACCCGCGGCCTGCCCGTCACGGTCGAGCACGGCGACGGCCGCACGGTCGAGGGCACCTTCGACCGGGTACTGGTCGACGCGCCGTGCACCGGCCTCGGCTCCCTGCGCCGCCGCCCGGAGTCGCGCTGGCGCCGGCAGCCCTCCGACCTGCCACCGCTGACCCGGCTCCAGCGGGAGCTGCTGGGCGCCGCCCTGCGTGTGGTGCGCCCAGGTGGCCTGGTGGCGTACGTGACCTGCTCACCGCACCCGGTCGAGACCCAGGTGTCGGTCACCGAGTCGGCGCGCCGGTCCGGGTACCCGGTCGAGCTGGTCGACGCGCGGCCGCTGCTGCCGGCGGGCATGCCTGGTCTGGGCTCCGGCCCGACGGTGCAGCTGTGGCCGCACCGCCACGGCACCGACGCGATGTACCTGGCGCTGCTCCAGCGCAGCTAGCCGCGAGCCCCGCGCTGCCCCCTGATCAGGGCGTGAGGTAGGCGCGGAGCAGGCGCTTGGCCTCCGCAAGGAGGCCGGTGTCGCCGGATGGGTCGCGGCGGAACGCCTCCTGCACCACGGCGTCGGCCGCGAGCACCGCGGCTTCGCACGTCGCCGTCAGGCCTGGATGTTCGGGTGCGAGGTCCAGCACGAGCAGGATGCGGCGGACGCCGTCGGCCATCCGGCGCTTGTGGGCACGGTCGGCCGCCCGGGTCTGCTCGGTCAGCCCGCTGGCGAACCACAGCGCCCGGAGGCCGTCGCCGGTGGGGTAGATCGCGCCGAAGCCCTCGATCAGCACGCCGACCGGGTCGCTCCAGCGCTCGGCGGCCGCCGCCTGGACGTACGCGTCCATGAGCCCTTCGAGCCGGGTCAGGTAGGTGGCGGCGAGCGCGTCAATGATGGCGCCCCGGTCGGGCAGGTACTGGTACAGCGAGCCCACGGACACGCCCGCCTCGGCCGCGACCCGGCTGGTGGTGAGCGCCGCGACGCCGTCCCGGACGAGCACCCGCTCGGCCGCGTCGAGCAGCAGGGCGACGCGGGCCTTGCTACGGGCCTGCTGCGGTGTGCGGCGGAGCACGAGCCCTCCCGAAATCTGAACGTGACTTTGTTTCAGATCAAGGCTACCGTGATCCGCCATGGAGGCACTGACCATCGGCACTCACGTGCTGGACGTGCTCGCGCGGCCGGTCGAATCCATCCCGGACGGGCAGGGCGCCCAGCTCGTCGAGCAGATCAAGATGAGCGCGGCCGGTGCGGCCGGGGGCACCGCGCTGGTACTGGCCAAGCTCGGCGCGCAGGTGCACACCGCCGGTGCGGTCGGCACCGACGCGGCCGGCGACATGCTGGTCATGCTGCTCGACCGGGCCGGCGTGGACACCTCACACCTGGTACGCGTCGATGGGATGGCCACCTCGGCCAGCGTCCTGCCGATCCGGCCGGACGGGTCGCGACCCGCCTTCCACGTCATCGGGGCCAACGCCGCGTACGGGCCGGACCTGGCTCCGTGGGCAGCCATCGCCGCGGCCAGCCACGTGCACCTCGGCGGGCCCGAGTTCATGGGCGGGGAGGCGGCCGCACGCATCCTGTCGTACGCCCGCGAGCACGGCGCGGTCACGTCCGTCGACATCCTCGCGCCCGGCGACCCGGGACTGCTCGAGTGGATCGCGCCCGCGCTGCCGTACGTGGACTACCTGCTGCCCAACGACGAGCAGGTGCTCGGCTTCACCGGGGCCACCGACCTGGCCGCCGGCTGCCGGGCCCTGCTGGACCGAGGTGCGCTCTGCGTGGCCGCCACGGCGGGGGCGGAGGGCGCCCTGGTCGTCGACGCGGACGGCGCCACTCAAGTGCCGGCCCACGAGATCGCGGTGGTCGACACGACCGGCTGCGGCGACGCCTTCTCCGCTGGCTTCCTGAAGGGCATCTCGCTGGGGCGTACGCCGGTCGAGGCAGCCGCCCTGGGGTGCGCGGTCGCCGCGCTGGTCGCCCAGGGCCTCGGCACCGACCACGGCGACGAAAAGGCCTTCCGCGACCTCGTCGGCTAGCCGGAGAAGCTAGCGGATGGGGAGGCCGGATGGGCCGGCGCCCTTGATCGACTTCTTCAGGTCTCGGTCGCTCCACATGAAGCACTTGACCCCGCGGTCGCCCCAGCCCCACTCGTACTCGGTCGGGTAGTAGAAGATCGTGCCGGCGCGGTACTTCATGTTGCCGTCGTTGGACACCTTGGCGTACGACGCCACCACGCCCAGGCAGCCGCGGTGCGTGCGTTCGTCGTTCTTCTCGAAGTCGGCGTACGGCGTCTCCGGTGCCGCCCACACTCCGACGAACTCTGCCCGGTGTGCCTGACCGCAGTCGACCCGCTTCATGACGTCGACGTCGTCGCCCTTCATGACGGGCTGGTAGCACCCGTGCGCCAGCGGCGACCCCGCCTTCAGCGTGCCGCGCAGGCTCGCCGTGCGGCGTACGAAGTTGTTCGACTCCAGGTCGGGAATCTCGCTCAGGTCGCAGCGGAACCACCGGGCGCCGCCCGACCAGGCCGCGTTGGAGGGCAGCATGACCGTCAGGTAGAGGCGGCCGCTGCGCCAAGGGGCGCCCACGTACTCGGTGGCTTTCGCGTCGCACTCGTTGAAGGCGGTGCGCGCTATCGGGCTGCTCGTGCCGGGCGGCTTGCTGCCGCTGGCGTTGGCCCCGCCGAACTGGCCGACGTGAACCGTCTCGCTGGAGTGGGACTCGCCGCAGTCGACGGGGTTGTACGTCACCAGGTATGTCGTGGACCCCTCCGAGCTGATCGGGTGGCAGGTCTCGGCGGCGGGAACGAAGACCTTGGGCTCGGCCTGCGCCGACCAGTCGTCGACGAGCGAGCCGTCGGTGCCCGCCGGACCACCGCAGCCCGCCGCGAACAGCACCACCACTACCACGAACGCCCAGCGGCGCATCATGACCTCCCCCGTGCCAGGGCGCTGCGCTATCAGATGCGAACAGTCTCACGCCCGGTGCGGCGAGGAGCATACGGCAATTCCGTACACTGGCGCAGTGAGCGCACCACCGCCGGTCGTAGCGCCGAGCATCCTGGCCGCCGATTTTTCCCGCCTCGCCGAGGAAGCGCGCGCCGTCGAGGGCGTCGCGGACTGGTTACACATCGACGTGATGGACAACCATTTCGTACCGAATCTGACCATCGGCCTGCCGGTGGTGACGAGCCTCCGGGCGGCGACCGACCTGCCGTTCGACGTGCACCTGATGATCGATGATCCGCGGCGCTGGGCGCCCGGTTACGCCGATGCCGGTGCCTACAACGTCACGTTCCACGCCGAGGCGTCGGATAATCCGGTGTCCCTGGCCAAGGACCTGCGCGCCGCGGGTGCCAAGGCGGGACTGGCGATCGACCGTGACACGCCCGTCGAGCCGTACCTGGAGTTGCTGCCGCACTTCGACACCCTGCTGATCATGACGATCAAGGCGGGCTTCGGCGGGCAGAAGTTCATCCCGGCGATGCTCGACAAGGTGGCAGCCGCCCGGCGGCACGTCGACGCCGGCCACCTCGAGGTGCGGATCGAGGTCGACGGTGGGATCGCCGACGACACGATCGCGCAGGCGGCCGAGGCGGGCGCCGACGCGTTCGTCGCGGGCACCGCGGTGTACAGCGCGGCCGACCCGGCCGAAGCCGTACGCCATCTGAAAGCGCTGGCACGGCGACCATGACAGGGCGGCTGTGGGAGGCGGCGCATGACCGACCCCGATGACGGCAGGGCTGAGCTGATCCTCGTCGTCGACGACGATCCCGACATCGCGCGGTTCGTGCAGGTCAACCTGCGTCTGCACAACTTCGACGTGGTGCTGGCCGGCGACGGCGAAGAGGCACTGGAGGTCATCGAGAAGGCCCGGCCCGACCTGGCCGTGGTCGACCTCATGATGCCCCGCATAGACGGGCTGGAGCTGGTGCGGCGGCTGCGAGCCAACCCGATGACCGCCGCGCTTCCGGTGATCATGCTTACCGCCAAGGGTATGACCGTCGACAAGGTGGTCGGCCTGAGCGTCGGCGCCGACGACTACCTGGTCAAGCCGTTCGACACGCTGGAGCTGATCGCCCGGGTGCGCTCCACGCTGCGGCGCAACCAGGAGTTCCGCGAGGTGTCGCCGCTGACGGGCCTGCCCGGCAACACCCGGGTGCGGCGCGAGATCCTCGACCGCATGCGCAACGGCGCCGACTACGCGGTCGGATACATCGACATCGACCGGTTCAAGAGCGTCAACGACGTGTACGGGTTCGAGCGCGGCGACGAGTTCATCACCGCCTTGGCGCGCAGCCTGCACCGGGCGGTGGTGGCGGCCGGCCTGCCCCCGGCGTTCCTGGGTCATATCGGCGGCGACGACTTCGTGGTCGTCTGCGAGCCCGACCAGATGCTGCCGCTCACCCGGAAGGCGGTCGTCGACTTCGAGCAGGCCGCCGACGAGCTGTACGACGAGGAGCACAACAGGCAGGGGTACATCGAGGTGCCGGACCGCCGGGGCCGCCTGCAACGGGCCGCTCTGGTGACGCTCTCGATCGGGGTGGCGCAGTCGACCGCGACGGGCCGCAAGTACGCCGACCCGCGTGAGGTGATCGCGGTCGCGTCCGAGATGAAGAAGGTCGCGAAGACCCAGCCCGGCTCCTATATCGCCATCGATCGCCGTAAAGCGGACAGCGAGTAACGGCTTAGATCACAGTGAACCGCGCGGTCCCGCGCGGTTACACTCGGGGTTAACCCACCACGCGCTGGCGGGGCTCGGTGAAATTCCGAACCGGCGGTAATCCAGGGTCAGACGCCCTGGAGAGCCCGCGACCCGGTCGTATCCAACGGCCGGTGGATCTGGTGCAAGACCAGAGCCGACGGTCAAAGTCCGGATGGGAGGCAGCGCGTAGGACGGACGCACCCCTTTGCCGGGGTCGGCTTGCCTGCGCATACGCGTGAGGAGTTGACGACCGGCCATGGCGAGCGTCTCCGAAGACGAGGCGATGCGCCGCGCTGTCGCGCTGGCGGCCAGGGGTCTCGGCACCACCAGTCCCAACCCCGTCGTGGGTTGCGTCATTCTCGACACCACCGGCGCCGTCGTCGGTGAGGGATTCCACGCGTACGCCGGCGGCCCGCACGCCGAGATCGTGGCGCTCGCCCAAGCGGGTGAACGCGCCCGCGGCGGCACCGCGATCGTCACCCTCGAACCCTGTGACCACACCGGCCGCACCGGCCCCTGCACGCGCGCCCTGATCAACGCCGGCATCCGCCGGGTCGTCGTCGGCGTGCCCGACCCCAACCCGATCGCCGGAGGTGGCGCGCACACGCTGCGCGAGGCCGGCGTCGAGGTGGTGACCGGGACCCGCGATGCCGAGGCGGAAGCCGGCAACATCGCCTGGCTGACCTCGATGCGCCGCGGCTGGCCGTACCTGATCTGGAAGTACGCGGCCACCCTGGACGGCCGGTCGGCGGCCGTCGACGGCACCAGCATGTGGATCACCTCCGAGGCCGCGCGGATGGACGTGCACAAGCTGCGCGGCACCGTCGACGCCGTCATCGTCGGGGTCGGCACCGTGCTCGCCGACGACCCGCGGCTCACCGCCCGCAACCTGAGCGACGGCACCCTCGCCATCCGGCAGCCGCTGCGGGTGGTCGTCGACTCGGCTGGGCGTACACCTTTGGACGCCCGGGTCCGCGACAGCGCCGCGCCGACGTTCATCGCGACCGCCGCGGAGGTCGGCGCCGATTCGCGCGGCCGGGTCGATCTCAGCGCGCTGCTCGCGACGCTGCACCAGCGCGGCGTCCGCGCCGCGCTGCTGGAGGGCGGGCCGACGCTCGCCGGCGCGTTCCTCGCCACGGGACTCGTCGACAAGGTCGTCGGGTACGTCGCGCCCAAGCTGCTCGGCGACGGTCCCGCCGCGCTGTCCGGCGCGGGCGTCAGCACCATCGCCGAGGCCATCGAGCTCGAACTCACGGACATCACGCAGGTCGGCCCCGATCTGCGGTTCACAGCCGTACCGAAGATGAAGGGGTGACCGCATGTTCACGGGCATCGTCGAGGAGTTGGGCGAGTTCCGGCGGTTGGACTGGCACGGCGACGGGGGAGTGGCGGCCATCCGCGGTCCACTCGTGTCGTCGGACGCGCGCCCCGGCGACTCGATCGCGGTCAACGGGGTCTGCCTGACAGTGGTGGTCGTCGAGGGCGACGGGTTCACCGTCGACGTGATGAAGGAGACGGTCGACCGGTCGGCGCTGGGGTCGCTCAGGCCAGGCGACCCGGTCAACCTGGAGCGCGCCGCGACGCTGCAGACCCGGCTCGGCGGTCACCTCGTCCAGGGCCACGTCGACGGGGTCGGCGCGATCGTGGCGCGCGAGTCGGGGGAGCGGTGGGACGACGTGACCATCGCGCTGCCGCCGGGCCTGTCCCGGTACGTCGTCGAGAAAGGGTCGATCACGGTCGACGGGGTATCGCTGACCGTGGTCTCGGTGTCCGAGAGTGAATTCGCGGTGAGCCTGATCCCGACCACTCTCTCGCTGACCACGCTCGGCCGCAAAGGCGTCGGTGACCTGGTCAACCTCGAGGTCGACGTGATCGGAAAGTACGTGGAGAAGATGGTGGGGGTGCGGGCGTGAACACGATTGAGGAAGCGGTCGAGCAGATCGCCGCCGGCCGGCCGGTCGTGGTGGTCGACGACGAAGACCGCGAAAACGAGGGCGACCTGATCTTCGCCGCCGAGATGGCGACGCCGGAGCTGGTGGCGTTCATGGTGCGGTACACGTCCGGATACATCTGCGCGCCGCTGACCGAAGACGACTGCGACCGGCTCGACCTGCCGCCCATGTACCGGACCAACCAGGACCCGCGCGGCACGGCGTACACGGTGACGGTCGACGCCCGCACGGGCATCGCCACCGGCATCTCCGCCGCGGACCGCGCGCACACGCTGCGCCTGCTCGCCGACCCGGCGACCCGGCCCGTCGACCTGACCCGGCCCGGCCACGTCGTGCCGCTGCGCGCCCGAGCCGGCGGCGTGCTGCGGCGCACCGGCCACACCGAGGCAGCCGTCGACCTGGCTACCCTGGCCGGGCTGCGACCCGCGGCGGTGCTGTGCGAGATGGTCAACGACGACGGCACGATGATGCGCCTGCCGGACCTTTCGAAGTTCGCCGCCGAGCACGGGCTCGCGTTGATCAGCATCGCCGACCTCGTGGCCTACCGCCGCCGCACCGAACGGCAGGTGGAGCGCGAGGTCGAGACCCGGATCCCGACCCGGCACGGCGTCTTCCGGGCCGTCGGGTACCGGGCCGAGGTCGACGGCGTCGAGCACGTCGCGCTGGTCTACGGCGATCTCGGCGACGGCCGCGACGTGCTGGTCCGGGTGCACTCGGAGTGCCTCACCGGCGACGTGTTCGGCTCGCTGCGCTGCGACTGCGGCCCGCAGCTGGACGCGGCGCTGGCCCGGGTCGCGTCCGAGGGGCGGGGCGTCGTGCTGTACGTGCGCGGCCACGAGGGGCGGGGCATCGGGCTGTTGCACAAGCTGCGCGCCTACCAGCTCCAGGACCAGGGACGCGACACCGTCGACGCCAACCTCGAACTCGGCCTGCCCGCTGACGCCCGCGAGTACGGCACCGGCGCGCAGATCCTGTACGACCTGGGCGTCCGCTCGATGCGGCTGCTCACCAACAACCCGGCGAAGCTGGCGGCGCTGTCCGGGTACGGCCTGACGGTCGCCGGGCAGGAGTCCCTGGCCGTGCCGCCACACCCGGAAAACGTGCGCTACCTGCGGACCAAGCGCGACCGCATGGGGCACACCCTGAACCTTGAGGAGTTGGCCTGATGGCGGGTTTCGGCGAGCCCGACGTGTCCACCGTGGACGCGACCGGACTGACCGTCGGCGTGGTCGCGGCCCGGTGGCACGGCGACCTGACCGACCACATGCTGGCCCGGGCCGTCGACGCGGCGAAGGCGTGTGGCGTGCACGAGGTGACGGTGGCGCGGGTGGCCGGGTCGGTCGAGCTGCCGGTGGTGGCGCAGGCGCTGGCCCGGCGGTGTGACGTGGTGGTGGCGCTGGGCGTGGTGGTACGCGGCGAGACCGCCCACTTCGACTACGTCTGCAAGTCGGTGACCGAGGGGCTGACGAGGGTGGCCCTCGACGAGTCGACCCCGGTCGCCCACGGCGTGCTGACCGTCAACACGCTCGACCAGGCGCGGGCGCGGGCCGGCTTTCCCGACTCCGCGGAAGACAAGGGCTGGTCCGCGACGGTGGCCGCCCTGGACGCCGCCCTAGCGATCCGCGCGGCGGCTTAGAGGCGGCCGGCTTCGATGATGCGGCTCAGGAATTGGCGGGTGCGGGGTTCGCTAGGGTCGCCGAAGACCTGCTCCGGCGGGCCCTGCTCCAGCACCTTGCCGCCGTCGAGGAAGCACACGGTATCGGCGACCTGACGCGCGAACCCCATCTCGTGCGTCGCCAGCACCATCGTCATGCCCTCGCCCTTGAGGTCGCGGATCATCGACAGCACTTCGCCCACCAGTTCCGGGTCGAGCGCCGACGTGACCTCGTCGAGCAGCAGCAACCGGGGAGAGTTGATCAGCGCGCGTACGATCGCGACCCGCTGCTGCTGCCCGCCGGAGAGCCGATCGGGGTACGCGTCGGCTTTCTCCGCGAGCCCGACCCGGGTGAGCCACTCTCGGGCGGCGTCCGCGGCCTCTTTGGCAGAGCGCCGGTGCACCCGCACCGGCGCCAGAGTGATGTTCTCCAGCACCGTCATGTGCGGAAACAGGTTGTACGACTGGAACACGATCCCGATCCGCTGCCGCACCTTGTCGGGGTTCACGCGGGGGTCCGTGATGTGCTCGCCGTCGAGCCAGATCATGCCGTCGTCGATGTCTTCGAGCAGGTTGACGCAGCGCAGCAGCGTCGACTTGCCCGACCCGGACGCCCCGATGAGCGCGACGACCTGGTGCTCGTCGACGGACAGGTCCAGCCCGTCGAGGACCCGATGAGATCCGAACACCTTCCGCACGCCCTGGACAGACAAGATCATGACTGCCTCCGCGCGGCGCGCAGGGTCACCCAGTCGGTGACCGCGATCAGCGGCATCGCGAGCAGCACGAAAAGCACTCCCGCAACGATGTAGGGCGTGTAGTTGAAGGTCTCGGCCGTGCTGATCTGCGCGGCTCGCACCGCGTCGATCGGGCCGGCCAGTGACACCAGGCCCACGTCCTTCTGCAGGGCGACGGTGTCGTTGAGCAGCGGCGGAGCCACCCGGCGTACCGCCTGCGGCAGCACCACGTGCCGCATCGTCTGGCGGTACGTCAGCCCGAGCGACCGGGCGGCCGCGAGCTGGCTGGGGTGCACCGACTCGATGCCGGCGCGGAACACCTCGGCCAGGTACCCGGCGTACGTGATCACCAGCGCGATCCCACCCAGTACCAGCACGCTGGGCATGCCTTCCAGGCGCAGGCCGGGCACGCCGAGCGTCAGCACGTACAGCACGATGATCAGCGGCAGCCCGCGGAACGTGTACGTGTATCCGGTCGCTAGCGCCCGCACCGGAAAGAACACCGGGCCGCGCAGCGTGCGCAGCAGCGCGATGAGCAGGCCGAGCGCGAGCGCGCCGAGGGCGCAGAAGACCAGCAGCCGTACGTTGAGCCACAGCCCCGCCGCCACGTCGGGCAGGGCGTCGCGCGCCACGGACAGGTCGAAGAAGGACTCGCGGACCCGGTCCCACCCCGGCGCGCCGGTCAACCCGACCGCCAGCAGGACGCCGACGACCAGGGTGGAGGCGGCGGCGATCAGCACCGAGATGACGGTCTGCCGCCGGCGGTAGGCGATGCGGTCGAGCTGGGCGGGGCTGAGGCTCACGTGAGTTCTCGCGCGCCCGCCGCGCCGGCGAGCCACTCCTTCTCCAGCGTCGTGAGGGTGCCGGCGCCGCGCAGCTGGTCGACCGCCTGGGTGACGCAGCCGGTGAGGCTGGAGCCCTTGTCCAGTACGAGCCCGAACTGCTCCGGCACGCCCACCTGCGGCAGCTGCCCGACGATCACGCCGCCCTCCAGCTCAGCGGCCGTCATGAAGAACGCGGTGGGCAGGTCGACGACGAGCCCGTCGATCTGGCCGTTCTGGAGCGCCTTCTTGGCGTCGTCGTTGCTGTTGTAGACCTGCGGCTGCGTGCTGGGCTTGATCAGGTCGGTGATCGCCTGGTAGCTGGTGGTGCCGACCTGGGCGCCGAGCTTGGCGTCCTTGAGCGCGGCCATCGTGGTGGCACCCGCGATCTTGGACGACTTCAGCGAGATCACCGTCTGGCGCACCAGGTAGTACGGCGCGGAGAAGTCGACCGCCTTCTTCCGGTCTTCGGTGATCGAGAACTGGTTGATGTCGAAGTCGAACTGCTTCGGGCCGGGGGCGATCGCGTTGTTGAACGTCACCCGTACCCAGGTCACGTCGCTCTTGGCGTACCCGAGCTTCTCCGCCACGGCGTAGGCCACGGCCGACTCGAAGCCCTGCCCGTTTTCGGGCTTGTTGTCCTTGAACCACGGCTCGTAGGCCGGGTTGTCTGTCGCGATCGTCAGCTTGCCCGCGGTCTTGGTCTGGAGCTGGTCCTTACCGCAGGTGAGCCCGGTCGCGCCCGGCGAGGGGGTCGTGTCGGTGTCGTCGGCCGGCGCACAGCCGGCCACGACGAGCAGCAACGCGGCGGCGGAAAGGAGGGAACGTGCCATGGGCGACAGCATAAGGTAAACCGAATACGGGGCTCGCGCGTCGTAGCAGCGTGACAGCGGGGAGCGTGGTGGCCCTGGCCCCTCGATCGGAGACGTGGGCGGCCGATGAGGCGGTGACGCACTTGTTCACCGCCCATTACCGGCCGCTCGTGAGGCTGGCCACACTGTTGCTGCACGAGTCGGGTGCGGCCGAGGAGATCGTGCAGGACGCCTACGTCGCCCTGCACGGCCGGTGGCGCCGGCTGCGCGACGCCGACAAGGCCCTCGCGTACCTGCGGGCCACCGTCGTCAACCGGTCCCGCTCCGCGCTACGGCATCGCAAGGTGGTCGACCGGCACCTCGCGATGTCCAGTCCGGAGCCCGACGCCCCCAGTGCCGAGGCCGGCGCGCTCGCCCTGTTGCAGCACGACGCCGTCGTCGCGGCGTTGCGCAACCTGCCCACCCGCCAGCGCGAGGCGCTTGTCCTGCGGTATTACCTCGACCTGTCCGAAGCGGACATCGCCGAGACCATGGGCTGTAGCCGGGGCGCTGTCAAGAGCCACTGCTCGCGGGGCATGGCCGCCCTGCGCGAGACCCTGGAGCGAGCATCATGAGCCGCGACGAAGACGTACTGCGGCGGATCTTGGAGGCCGAGGCCGCGAAGGTCGAGGTCAGCGCGGCCGCGCTGCATCCGATCGGCGCCCGGCCCGCGCGGGGCCCGTGGCGGTTCTCCCGCGGCGCGGCCGCGCTCACCGCGGCGACCGCGACCGCCGTCGTGGTGGGCGCGTTCGCGCTGATCCCGCGCGAGAGCGCGACGCCGGACCCGCAGACGGCCTCGACGCCGTCGTGGTCCAGCACCTTCCCTGGTACCAGCACAGCCAACCTGGCGATCTACTACGTCGGCGACGACCAGGGCCGCAAGCGGCTGTACCGGGAGTTCCACCACCTGCCGATGCGCGACACCTCGACGGCCACCAAGATCGGCACCGCGGTCACCGAGATGCTGCGGCCGGAGAGCGCCCACGATCCGGACTACGCCAGCGCCTGGCCCACCGGCGTACGGGTGACCGACGTCTCCGTCAGCGGCGGCACGGTCACGGTCAACCTGTCGAAGGCGCCACCGAGCACCATCGCCCGCCAGGAACTGGTCTGGACCGTCGCGGCTGTCGTCGGCGGCGACCCGACCGTCAAGCTGCTCGTCAATGGCTCGCAGTACGCCAACCTGCGCAAGGCGCCCGCCATCGACACGCTGGCCGCCCTCTGGTTGATCAACCCGCAGCACGGTGAGACGGTCGCGAAGGACATGGGCGTCCACGTCGCGGGCGCGGTCTTCGAGGCGACCGCCCACCTCAAGGTCCGGCAGGGCGACGTGGTCATCGACGAGAAGGTGCTGACGCTGAGCATCGGCGCGCCGTCGCGCGGCGAGGCGAAGCTCACACTCACGCTCGCGCCGGGCGAGTACACGCTGGAGGCGTACACGATCTCGGCCGCCGACGGCAGCGTCCAGCATCTGGACGATCACGTGGTGACGGTGCGCTGACCCCGGCGGGTGACAGAATCACTGCTCGTGAAGACCTTCGAAGAGCTGTTCGCCGAGCTGCAGAGCAAGGCGGCCGCCCGCACCCCCGGGTCGGGCACGGTCGCGGCGCTGGAGCGGGGCGTCCACGCCATCGGCAAGAAGGTCGTCGAAGAGGCGGCCGAGGCCTGGATGGCGGCCGAGCATGAGGGCCCCGAGCGGGCCGCTGAGGAGATTTCCCAGCTTCTGTACCAGACCCAGGTGCTGATGCTCGCCACCGGACTGGAGCTCAAGGACGTGTACCGACATCTCTGAACCGTCCTCGTCGTCTACTTCCCGAAAGGACTCTGTCAGAGATGCTTCGTATCGCCGTACCCAACAAGGGCACCCTCTCCAAGCCGGCCTCCGAGATGCTGCGCGAGGCCGGCTACCGCCAGCGCACCGACGACCGTGACCTCGTCTGCCGCGACGAGGCCAACGCGGTCGAGTTCTTCTACCTGCGTCCCCGCGACATCGCCACATACGTCGGCTCCGGCGACCTCGACCTCGGCATCACCGGCCGCGATCTGCTCCTCGACGCCGGCAGCTCCGCCGAAGAGGTGCTCGACCTCGACTTCGCCGGCGCGACGTTCTGGTTCGCCGCCCGCCCCGAGACGCTCACCTCCGTCGAAGAGCTCGGCGGCCGGCGGGTGGCCACGGCGTACCCCGGCGTGGTCGAGCGGCACCTCGCCGAGCGCGGCCTCAAGGCCGACGTGATCCGCCTCGACGGCGCGGTCGAAAACGCCGTCCGGCTCGGCGTCGCCGACCTGATCGCCGACGTCGTGGAGACCGGCGCCACGCTGCGCCAGGCCGGCCTCGTCACCATCGGCGAGCCGATCCTGGAGTCGTCCGCTCTGCTGATCCGCCGCTCCGGCGCGCCCGCCAACGGCCAGGTCGGCCAGCTGGTCCGCCGCCTTCAGGGTGTCCTGGTGGCCCGGCGGTACGTGATGCTCGCCTACGACGTGCGGGCCGACCTGCTGGAGGATGCCACCGCGCTGACCCCCGGCATCGAGTCGCCGACCGTCTCCCCGCTGCACCGCGAAGGCTGGGTGGCGGTCGAGGCCATGGTGCTGCGTTCCGACGTGCACCGCATCATGGACGAGCTGTACGAGTTGGGCGCCCGCGCGATCCTGGTGACAGACATCCACGCCTGCCGCCTGTGAGGGCGCTGCCGGCGTGGGCGGCGCTGTCGGTCGCGGCCGTCGGCGGGCTCGCGTCGGCCAGCCAGAGCGCCGCCAACGCCGAGCTCGGCGAGCGGGTCGGTAACGCCTCGTTCGGCGCGGTGGTCAACGTCACCACCGGCAGCGCGCTGGTCCTCGCCGGGCTGGTCGCGCTGCCGTCGATGCGCGCCGGCCTCGGCAAGCTGCGCCGAGCCCGCCTGCCCTGGTGGGCGTACCTGGGTGGCCTCGGCGGCGGCGCCTTCGTCACCGTGGCGACCTACGTCGTACCGGTCGTCGGCGTGGCCGTCTTCACGATCGCCCAGGTCACAGGCGGCAGTCTCGGCGGTCTCGCCGTCGACAGGGCGGGGCTGGCACCAGCGGGCCGGCTCGCGCTGACGCGGCCTCGGGTGGGCGGCGCGCTGCTCGGTATCGCGGCGGTCGGCCTCGCGCAGGTCGGCCGCCCCATCGGCGACCTGGCCGTGGGCGCGCTGCTGCTCGGCGTGTTCGCCGGCGCTGCCGTCGCCGTGCAGTCCGCCCTGAACGGCCGCGTCTCCGCCGCCTCGACCACCGCCGCCGGCACCGCCGTCAACTTCGCGACCGCCGCTCCGGCGGTACTGGTCGCCGGCGCCCTCCTGGGTGCCTTCTCCACCGGCTGGTCCTCCCGCCTGCCCAGCGAGTGGTACCTCTACACCGGCGGCCCGCTCGGCGTGGTCATCGTCGTCGCCCTGCTCGTGGGCGTCCGCGCGGTCGGCGTCCTTCGCACCGGCCTGGCGGTCGTGGCCGGCCAGCTCGCCGGCGCTCTCCTGCTCGACGTGCTGATACCGGGCGCGCCCGGCGCCACACCGGCTCTCCTGGTGGGCGCGATGCTGACTGTGGCCGCCGTGGCCGTGGCCGGCCGCGGCGCCCGCCGCTCATAGTTCTCCTACGCTGTGGCGCGTGAGTGAGAGCACCGCCGGCTGGTTGATCGGCACACCCGAACGGGAAGCGGCCCGCCGCGCCCTCGACGTCCACCTCGCCGCCGACCGGCTCGACGAGATCGACTACCAGCGCCGCCTCGGCGCCTGCCAAGAGGCGCGCACCCGCGCCGAGCTGCTCGAGATCTTCGCCGATCTGCCCGAGCCGCGCCTTGATCTACTCGCTCTCGACTCCGTCGATGACGAGGAGGACATGCCGCCGCTGGCGGTGGCCGGCTGCGCCACGATCGGCCTGGGCATGCCGGTCGCGATCGTGCTCGGCATCATCTACGGCGCCTGGTGGGGCCTGGCGGTACCGGTCGCCGTCCTCGTCATCCTCCTCATCGTCGACTGGGTGATCGACCGCCTGAGCCGCCGCCCCGACGGAGCGTGACGCGGCGGGGGTGGCAGACTCGGTAGGCGTGAGTACCCCTGACGTCGTACTGCGGCCGCGCCGCGTCCGGATCGTGTGCTGGGTCCTCGCGGCCGCCGTGTTCGTGGTGTTCACCCTGGTCGGCAGCGGCCTGCGCGGCTCGACAGGCGAGAGCGGCGGCAGCTTCCAGCGGGGCGACCAGTTCGCGATGATCGGGCTCGGGGTGCTGTTCGCGCTGGGCATCCTGCTGTTCACCCGGCCGCGCGTCGAGGCCGACGCGGCGGGCATCCGGGTGCGCAACCTCGTCGGCGGGTACGAGCTGTCGTGGGACCTCGTGCGGGCGGTGCGGTTCAACCGGGGCACGCCGTGGGCGAGCCTGGAACTGCACGACGAGGATCTGGTACCGATGCTGGCGCTTCAGGCCGCAGACAAGCAGTACGCCGTCGACGGTGTCCGCGCCCTGCGGGCGCTACACGCAGCCGCGGCCCCCGCGCCCGCCACCCCCGATCAGCCCTAGCGCGCCCCGGGTGAGCGGTAGCGGAGAGTTGCTGGTAGCCTTGCATAGTCGACCAGCTGTCACTCCACGGTGACGGCGTCCAAGCGGAGCGCCTGCTCCCACCCGAGTCGCTCACCGAGGTGGCCGGGTCCGGTCAACCGGCGTTGAGGAAAGCCTCAGCGGCGGCGGCGCGTTGTATCGTGCGCCTGACCGGTCGAGCAGGCCCCTGGCATATGCCAGGGGTTTTCGTTTTGCGTCGGCAGGGGGCTTGGCCGTGACCCGCGGCCAGGTGAAAAGAGCAATTGAGGAGGCCACATCAGCGTCGAACCACGCGTCAACGAGCAGATCCGGGCACGTGAGGTCCGGCTCGTCGGTCCCGAGGGTGAGCAGGTGGGCATCGTTCCACTTGAGCGGGCCCTCCAGTTGGCCGCCGATGTCGACCTGGATCTGGTCGAGGTAGCGCCGATGGCGCGCCCCCCGGTGTGCAAGCTCATGGACTTCGGGAAGTTCAAGTATGAGAGCGCACTGAAGGCGCGTGAAGCCCGGCGCAACCAGCAGCAGACCGTCATCAAGGAGATGAAGCTCCGGCCGAAGATCGACCCGCACGACTACGAGACCAAGAAGGGTCACGTCGTCCGGTTCCTCAAGGCGGGCGACAAGGTCAAGGTGACGATCATGTTCCGAGGTCGCGAGCAGAGCCGACCGGAGCTGGGCTACCGGCTCCTGCGCCGGCTGGAGTCCGAGATCTCGGAGCTGGGGTACGTAGAGGCCGCTCCCAAGCAGGACGGCCGAAACATGATCATGGTTTTGGCTCCGCATCGTGCCACCAAGGCGGCCGCAGTTGCCGCCACGGCGGCCAAGGGCGGCGCTCAGCGCGAGCGCGATCCCGAGTCCGGTGCCCAGGCGCCGGCCAACCCGGCGGAGCCCGCCGGAGAGTCCGGCGCGTAACAGAAGGACCGCCGGGCATCGTAAGCCGGCCGGGCCTGCCGGAGAGACCGGCGAGTAACAGGGGAGAAACGGTTCACAATGCCGAAGATGAAGAGCCACACCGGGATGGGCAAGCGGGTCAAGGTGACCGGCAAGGGCAAGCTCGTCAAGCAGCAGGCGGGCATGCGCCACAACCTTGAGGGCAAGCCCTCGACCCGTACCCGCAAGTTGTCCGGCACGGTCGAGGTGGCCAAGGCGGACACCAAGCGAGTCAACAAGTTGCTCGGCCGCTGACGCGCGCCACTTGACACGAAGGAGGAGTTGAGATGGCACGCGTCAAGCGGGCTGTGAACGCCCAGAAGAAGCGCCGCACCATCCTGGAGGAGGCGAGCGGCTACCGCGGTCAGCGCTCGCGGCTCTACCGGAAGGCCAAGGAGCAGGTGCTGCACTCGATGCAGTACGCCTACCGTGACCGCCGCGACCGCAAGGGCGACTTCCGGCAGCTGTGGATCACGCGCATCAACGCCGGCGCTCGCGCCAACGGCATGACCTACAACCGGCTCATCCAGGGGCTGCGCCTGGCCGGTGTCGAGGTCGACCGCAAGATCCTGGCAGACCTCGCCGTCAACGACGCGCCGGCCTTCGCCGCGCTCGTCGAGGTGGCTCGCGCCGCTGTGGCGGCGGAGGGGACCGGCGGCGCGCAGGCCGCGTGAGCAGTTCACCTTCACGACCCGGGGACGGTCCGTACACCGCACGGACGCCCCGGGTCGTTGCTGCTCGGCGGCTCCAGCGTCGCGCCGAGCGTGACGAGACGGGTCGCTTCCTGGCCGAGGGCCCGCAGGCGGTGCGCGAGGCATTGCGGGCCGGGGTGGTGCGCGAGCTGTTCGCCACCTCAGCGGCGCTGAGCCGGCACGATGCCCTCATCAAAGAGGCCACCGGTGCCCGGATCTCCCTGGTCACGGATGATGGGCTGGCCGCCCTCGCCGAGACCGTCCACCCGCAGGGGCTGGTGGCGGTGTGTGACCACCTGGACGTACCGCTGACGGAGGCCCTCGCGCGGCGGCCGCGCCTTGTCGCGGTGCTCGCGGAGATCCGTGATCCCGGCAACGCCGGCACCGTGCTGCGCACCGCGGACGCCGCGGGAGCCGGCGCGGTGGTGTTCGCGGGCGACGCCGTCGACCCGTACAACGGCAAGTGCGTGCGGGCGTCCGCCGGCAGCCTCTTCCACGTTGATGTGGTGCGCTCGCCCGACGCCGCGATCCCGGCGCTCAAGGCGAGCGGGCTGCGGATACTGGCGGCGACCGGCTACGGCGACACCGACCTTGACGACCTCGCCGACGAGGGCGGGCTGGCCGCGCCGACCGCGTGGCTGTTCGGCTCGGAGGCGCACGGGTTGCCCGACGAGCTGATCGAGGCGGCCGACGCCCGGGTGCGTGTACCGCTGCACGGCCGGGCCGAAAGCCTGAACCTGGCCGCCGCCGCGGCGGTATGCCTGTACGCGTCCGCGAGGGCCCACCGCCCTCCGCGTGATCAAGGCGTCCCTGAAGTCGCTCTAACGACTTGAGGGACG
Organism: Micromonospora sp. CPCC 205371; assembly: GCF_026130045.1. Taxonomy (GTDB): domain Bacteria; phylum Actinomycetota; class Actinomycetes; order Mycobacteriales; family Micromonosporaceae; genus Phytohabitans. The sequence goes on along the minus strand of NZ_JAIBNX010000131.1, from coordinate 3,948 downwards.
CCTTGATCACAGGCGGGGCGGGAGGGCGCAAACCGCACGCCGTAGACTCTCAAGGCTGTGACGTACCGCAACGATCCGTACGACCCGAAGCAGGTCGCGCTGCTCGATCCGGAGGCGCTGGAAGACGCCGTCGCGCAGGCGGAAAAGGCGTTCGGTGCCGCGGCCGACCCCGACGAGCTGACCTCGGTCAAGCACCTGCACCTGGGCGACCGGGCGCCGGTGTCGCTGGCTCGCCGGGAGATCGGTGCGCTGCCACCGGCCGCCAAGTCCGACGCTGGCAAGCGGGTCAACCAGGCGCGTGCCGCGATCCAATCGTCGTTCGACGCGCGCCTCGCCGAGTTGGAGAAGCTCCAGGCGCAGCGCATCCTGGCCGAGGAGCGGGTCGACGTCACCCTGCCGTGGGATCGCCGGCCACGTGGCGCCCGGCACCCGCTGACCACGCTGATGGAGCGGGTCGGCGACCTGTTCGTCGGCATGGGATACGAGATCGCCGAGGGCCCCGAAGTCGAGCTGGAGTGGGCGAACTTCGACGCCCTCAACATCCCGCCGGACCACCCCGCGCGCGGCCTGATGGACACCTTCCACGTCGACCGGCCCGGACTTGTCCTGCGCACGCACACGTCGCCGGTGCAGGCGCGCACGATGCTGACCCGCCAGCCCCCGATCTACGTGGTCGTGCCCGGCCGGGTGTACCGCACCGACGAGCTCGACGCCACGCACACGCCGGTCTTCCACCAGGTCGAGGGCCTCGTGGTCGACGAGGGCATCACGATGGCGCACCTGCGCGGCACGCTCGACCACTTCGCCCGGGCCATGTTCGGCCCCGAGGCGCGCACCCGCTGGCGGCCGCACTACTTCCCGTTCACCGAGCCGTCGGCCGAGTTCGACGTGTGGTTCCCGGCGCACCGCGACGGTCCACAGTGGGTGGAGTGGGGCGGCTGCGGCATGGTCAACCCGCGCGTGCTGCGGGCCTGCGGCATCGACCCTGACCGGTACTCGGGCTTCGCTTTCGGGATGGGCATCGAGCGGACCCTGATGGTCCGCCACGGGGTGGGCGACATGCGCGAGCTCGTTGAAGGCGACGCGAGGTTCAGCCGCGCGTTCGGTATGGAGGTTTAGCAGATGCGTCTCGGACTTTCGTGGCTCCGGGAGTACGTCGACCTCCCGGAAGGCGTGAGCGGCGCCGATGTGGAGGCCGCGCTCGTCGGGCTCGGCATCGAGGTCGATGCGGTGGTCGACCAGCGCGAGACGATCAAGGGTGACCTGGTCGTCGGCCGGGTGCTGGAGATCGAGGAGCTCACCGAGTTCAAGAAGCCGATCCGGTTCTGCCGGCTCGACATCGGCCGCGCCGAGCCGCAGGAGGTCATCTGCGGCGCCACCAACTTCGCGGTGGGCGACCTGGTGCCGGTGATCCTCCCCGGCGGCGTCCTGCCGGGCGGGTTCGAGGTCGGCTCCCGCAAGACGTACGGGCGGATGTCCCACGGCATGATCTGCTCGGCCCGCGAGCTGGGCCTCAGCGACGAGCACGCCGGCATCATCGTGCTGCCGGCAGACATCACCGCCATGCCCGGCGACGACGCGCGGCCGGTGGTCGGGCTCGACGACGTGCTGTTCGAGCTGGAGATAACCCCCGACCGCGGGTACGCGATGTCGGTGCGCGGCATCGGCCGCGAGCTGTCGCACGCGTTCGGCGTGCCGTTCCGCGACCTGGGCGCGGTCGACGCGCCCGGCGCCACCGAGACCCCGGCCTACCCGGTGATCGTCGAAGACACTGTGGGCTGTGACCGGTTCGCGGCGCGCGCGGTGCGCGGCATCGACCCGAACGCGCCGTCGCCCGCGTGGATGACCCGGCGCCTGACGGCGGCCGGCATCCGCACGCTGGGCCTCGCCGTCGACATCACCAACTACCTGATGCTCGAGTACGGCCAGCCGATGCACGCCTTCGACCTGGCCAAGCTGCGCGGCCCGCTGCTGGTGCGCCGCGCCCACCAGGGCGAGAAGCTGACCACGCTCGACGGCGTCGCCCGGGTGCTCGACGCCGAAGACATGGTGATCTGCGCCACGGGGTTGGATGCCGCCGTCGCAAGCTCCGGCGTTGGCGGCCCCATCTCGCCCCCCGCCGTCATGGGCGGCGAGACCAGCGAGGTCGCGCCGGACACCGTCGACGTGCTCTTCGAGGCCGCGCACTGGGACCCGGTGATGGTCGGGCGCACGGCCCGCCGCCACAAGCTGTTCAGCGAGGCGGCCAAGCGCTGGGAGCGCGGGGTAGACCCCGCGCTGCCGCTGGTCGCCCTTGATCGGGCGGTGCGGCTTCTCGTCGAGTACGCGGGCGGCGCGACCGACGGCGCGGTGCTCGACCTCGACCACGTCCAGCCGCCGGCGTCGGTGACCCTCGACCCGGGCCTGCCGGCGCGCCACATCGGCGTGCCCTACACCACCGAGCGGGTCATCGAGACGCTTACCGAGATCGGCTGCACCGTGGCAGCCACTGCGACGCCAGACGATGCTCTCACGGTCACGCCGCCGACGTGGCGCCCCGACCTCACCGACCCGGCCGACCTGGTCGAGGAGGTGGCGCGGCTGGACGGGTACGACAAGGTGCCCAGCGTGCTGCCGATCGCGCCGCCCGGCAACGGCCTGACCGCGCAGCAGCGCCGCCGCCGCTCGGTCGCCCGGGCACTCGCCGAAAACGGGTACGTCGAGGTGCTGTCGTACCCGTTCGTGGGCCCGGCCGCGCTGGAGGCGCTGGGTATCGACGAGCCGGCCGTGCGCCTGGCCAACCCGATCTCCGACGAAGAGCCACTGCTGCGCACCTCGCTGCTGCCCCCGCTGCTCGCCACGCTGCGGCGCAACCTGGGGCGCGGGCTGCGCGACGTCGCCTTGTACGAGATGGGTCTGATCTTCCGGCCGCGACCCGGTGCGGGCGCCCCACCCGAGATGGGCGTCGACCGGCGCCCGACCGACGAGCAGCTCGCCGCCGCCGACGCGGTGGTCCCCGAACAGCCGTGGCACGTGGCCGTGGTGCTGGCCGGCGAGGTCGAGCCCGCCGGCTGGTGGGGCGAGGGCCGGCCGGCGAGCTGGGCCGACGCGGTCGAGGCCGCCCGGATCGCTCTCGACGCGGCCGGAGTTCCGGCTGACCGTGTCCAGATCCGCAACGCCGAGCAGATGCCTTGGCACCCGGGCCGGTGCGCCGAGATCGCGGTCGACGGCGTGGTCGTGGGCCACGCCGGCGAGCTGCACCCGGCCGCCGTCGCAGGGCTGGAGCTGCCGCGGCGTACCTCGGCCATGGAGCTCGACCTCGACGCGCTGCCTGCGGCCGACGTGACGCCCGGCCCGCGGATCTCCACGTTCCCGCCCGCGCTGATCGACGTGGCGCTGGTGGTCGACGCGGGTGTTGCCGCCGCCGAGGTGGAGCGCGCGCTGGTCGCCGGCGCCGGAGACCTGCTGGAGGCGGTGCGCCTGTTCGACGTGTACACGTCGGAGCAGCTCGGCGCGGGCCGCAAGTCGTTGGCGTACAAGTTGACGTTCCGCGCGCCGGACCGGACCCTGACCGCCCAAGAGGCTGTCGCCGCCCGCGACGCCGCGGTGGCGGAGGCGTCCACACGGGTCGGCGCCGTACTACGGGGAGCATGATGACTTTCTCGACTGACGTCTGCATCGTCGGCGGCTGCGGCCGCGTGGGCCTGCCGCTGGGCATAGCGCTCGCGTCGCGGGGCCTGCGCGTGACGCTGTACGACATCAACGCCACCGCGGTGGAGACCGTCAACAGCGGGCAGTTGCCGTTCGACGAGGAGGGCGCCGCGCCGGTGCTCGCCGAGGCGGTGGCCGCCGGCCGGCTGCGCGCCTCGACCGCCCCGGCCACGGTCGCTTCGGCTGAGCACCTGGTCGTCGTCGTGGGCACCCCGGTCGACGAGCACCTCAACCCCGACCTTGGCGCCGTGCCGCGCG
>NZ_JAIBNX010000130.1:21528-23026 GCF_026130045.1 Micromonospora sp. CPCC 205371 | reverse complement strand
GGCGGGGCGCGGGGGTGATGGTGCCGCCGTTGCCCGGGGCGGTGCCCGCGAGGGCGGCGACCGCGAGCGGGTCGATCTCCACGGGGGTGACGCGGGCGGCGCCGGCCCGCGCGGCCGCTATCGCGACCAGCCCCGATCCGGCGGCAAGGTCGAGCACGCGCCGGCCCGCGACGAGGTCCGGGTTGTCCAGCACGTACCGGGCGACAGCCTGCCCGCCGGCCCAGGCGAACGCCCAGAACGGTGGCGGCTGCGGACCGGCCGCCTCACCCTCGGTCTCCTCCCACAGGGCGATGGCTTCCTCGGCCTGGTGCAGGTGGATTTCGGGGACGAAGGGGGCGGGCGCCAGACGGGTGTGTTTCCGGATGAACGATTCCGGGTCGGTCACGCGTGGAATCTTATAATTGACCGTTTTGCTGACTGCTGTCCGACTCAATGGGCCAGCCGCTACCGGCACGATCGAACCATCCTGGGGAAGCTCTCGGTTGACTGAGTCATCAGTCAGTAAAGAGGCGACATGTCTTTTCTGGAAGTCATCTGGACCGACGACGTCAGCGGTCGGCGCGGCTACCTCGTGATCGACCGGCTGGTACGCGGCGCGGCGAGCGGCGGTGTGCGGATGCGCGACGGCTGCACGCTCGACGAGGTACGCGACCTGGCACGCGCGATGACGCTGAAGGAGGCGGTGGTCTACTCGCCGAAGGACGCGTACGTGCCGTTCGGGGGCGGCAAGGGCGGCATCGACTGCCCGCCCAACGATCCCGACGCGCGAGGCGTCCTCGCCCGGTACGTGGCCGCGATGAAGCCGCTGCTCAAGGAGTACTGGTCGGCGGGGGAGGACCTCGGCGTGCGGCAGAGCGTCCTCGAGGAGGTGGCCGCCGAGGCGGGGCTCGGTTCGACGATCGAGGCCGCCCTGCGCCTGGTACCCGAGCCGCGTGCCGCCTTGGGCCGGGTCCGCGCCGGCTTCGCTGTACTGGTCGACGGGATCAGCCTGGCCGACCTGGTTGGCGGGTACGGGGTGGCGGAGACGGCGCTCGCCGCCGCGCAGCACATTGGACTGCCGCTGCACAACGTGCGGGCGATGGTGCAGGGGTTCGGTTCGATGGGCGGTGCCACCGCGCGGTTCCTGGTTCGAGCGGGCGTGCCGGTGGTCGGGATCGCGGACGCCGACGGCGTGGTGTGGCATCCGGACGGGCTCGACGTGGAGGCGCTGCTGCGCGCGCGTGACGAGTACGGCCGGGTGGACCGGTCGGCGCTGCGCCCCGGTGACCGGCAGCTGCCGCGCCATGAGTGGCTCTCCGTCGACGCCGAGATCCTGGTGCCGGCCGCCCTGTCGTACGTCCTCAACGAGTCCAACGTGGACCAGGTGCGCGCGAGTCTCGTGGTGGAGGCGGCGAACGCCCCGACGACAGCCGCCGCCGGGGCGGCGCTCACCGCCCGGGGCATACCCGCGATCCCGGACTGCCGGGGCCCAGCGGCCCCGGACAGCCGGGGGGGGGGG
>NZ_JAIBNX010000130.1:17822-21518 GCF_026130045.1 Micromonospora sp. CPCC 205371 | reverse complement strand
CGGCGGCCCCCCCCGCCCGGGGCACCCGCGTGAGCGCGGCCTGGGTGCCCATGGGGGCCACGGACGCCTGGTGGTGGTGGACGCTGTTCGGCGACATCCCACCGACGGCGGACGCGGCGTTCCGGAAGATATCCACGACGCTGCGCGGGCTCGTCGTGGAGATGCTGGAACGCGCGGCACCGCCGGCCGGTGCGCCCCGCGCCGCCGCCCTCGCCATGGCGCAGGAACGAGCCGCCGCGGCCCGTTCTTGACAACCCGCGCCCGCGTCTATTGGATCGTTTCATGAAGCGTGTCGCGGTCGTGGTCACTCTCGTGCTCGGCGCCTCGGCGCTAGCGGCTCCCGCCCAGGCGGCGCCGCTCGATCCCAGTAGTGGCCTCAAGTTCGACTTCGGCACGGCGACCAGCCCACTTGCCGACGGCTACCTGCGGGTGGCCGACACGATGCTGTACACATCGGAGCGCGGGTACGGGTTCGACAGGCGGCCGGCTGTGCGCGACCGGGGCGCGCCGGACGCGTTGCGCCGGGACTTCACCACCGGGCAGTACTCGTTCGCCGTCGACCTCCCGAACGGCGACTACCACGTGTCGGTGCTGTCCGGCGATCAGATCGCACCGAACTCGACCACCGTCGCGGCCGAGGGTGCGCCGCGCGGTACGGCACTCGCGCCCACGGCCAGCTTTGTCGTGCTGGGCTTCGGGATACGCCTCACCGACGGCCAGCTCAACCTCGACCTCGGGCAGGACGGGCGGGTCAACGCGCTGGAGATCACGCCGATGGCGGTGCCCACGGGGCTGCGGCTGGTCTCTCGCACGCCTGTCGAGCTGGCATGGGAGTCCACGGGCGCAGCGGGGTATCGCGTCTACCGCGACGGGACGCCGCTCGCCACCGTCGAAACATCGTCCTACGTGGACTTTTCAGCCGCGCTCGGTGACACCTATGACTACTCGGTCAGTCAGGTCACCGCCGCCGGGCAGGAGTCGGCGGCGAGCGACCCGCTGCGCGTCGCCGTCTACGACGAGACGGTGCCGCCGCCCGCGGCGCCCGGCGGCGCGAGGCTCGTAGCCGCCACCGCGTCGTCAGTGGAGTTGACCTGGCGCTCAGTGCGCGGCGCTGTCGAGTACCAGGTCCACAGGGGAGAGTCGGCGGACGGGCCGTTCACCAAGCGGGCCACCGTGGCGGGGCCCGGCTGGACCGACCCGACGCCACCGGCGACGCACTACTTCTACCGGGTGTACGCCGTCGGGCTGGGCGGCCGCTCAGCGGCATCCACCACGGTCGCCGCTCCGGTGACCGTGCGCGCCTGGCGGCAGGCCGAACGCCTCGACCGCGGCCTCGTGGCGGTGCCGGCCGACGGCGGCACGCTCGTCAGCTGGCGGCTGCTCGCCTCCGATCCGCAGAGCATCAAGTTCGCGCTGTACCGGGACGGCCGGCGGATCGCGGTGCTCGACGGCACCAACCATCTCGACGCGGGCGGCACCGGCTCTTATCAGGTCGCGCCGATCGTCGGCGGGCGGGAGCGGGCCCGCACCGCAGCCGTCCAGCCGTGGGCCGCGAACCACCTCGACATCCCTCTCGATCGGCCCGCCGACGGGCCCGCCCCGGCCGGCCGCGCCTCCACGTACCACGCCAACCACGCCAGCCTCGGCGACCTCGACGGCGACGGGCGGTACGAGGTCGTGTTGAAGTGGGATCCGTCGAACTCCAAGGACAACTCGCAGGGCGGGTACACCGGGGAAGTCATCCTCGACGCGTACACATTGGACGGCGACCGGCTGTGGCGCATCAACCTCGGCCGCAACATCCGTGCCGGCGCGCACTACACGCCATACCTCGTCTACGACTTCGACGGTGACGGCCGGTCGGAGGTCGTGGTGAAGACCGCCGACGGCACCGTCGACGGGAAGGGCACGGTCATCGGTGACCCGACCGTCGACCACCGGACCAGCAACGGCCGTCCCATGGCTGGCACGGAGTTCCTCACCGTCTTCGACGGGCGCACCGGTGCCGCGCTGGCCACGACGGAGTACGTGCCGCAGCGCGGGGACGCCTCGTCGTGGGGTGACTCGTCGGGCAACCGGTCCGACCGGTTCCTCGCCAGCGTCGCGTACCTCGACGGCGTGCGGCCCAGCATCGTCATGGCGCGCGGCTACTACACCCGCAGCGTGCTCGCCGCGTTTGACTGGCGGGACGGTCAGCTTAGCCAGCGGTGGGTCTTCGACAGCGAGGCGCCCGGCAACTACGGATACTCCGGCCAGGGCAACCACAACATGAGCGTCGGTGACGTCGACGGAGACGGGCGCGACGAGATCACCTATGGCGCGATGGCGGTCGACGACGACGGTACCGGCATCTACACCACCCGCCTCGGCCACGGCGACGCCATGCACCTGTCGGATCTGGACCCGGCACGGCCCGGGCTGGAAGTCTTCGACGTACACGAGAACACGTCGGCGGCGTACGGCCTGGAGATGCGCGACGCCCGGACCGGCGGACTCATCTGGGGCCAGCGGACCGGCAAGGACACGGGCCGCGGCACCTCCGCGGACATCGATCCGGGCCACCTTGGCGCCGAGGCGTGGGCGGTCGACGGCGAGTTCAACAGCTCGACGGGGTGGCTGTACACGGCCGGCGGCCAGCTGATCGGCAACCAGATACCGGCCGCCAACTTTGCCATCTGGTGGGATGGCGACCTCCAGCGGGAGATCCTCGACCACAACTGGGACGCGAGCGCGGGGCGTGGCGTCGGCACCATCGGCGAATGGGATCCGGCGACATCAAGTACGACGAACCTGCTCACCGCCGCTGGAACGCTCAGCAACAACGGCACGAAGGGCAACCCGTCGCTCCAGGCCGACCTGATCGGCGACTGGCGCGAAGAGGTGCTGTGGCGCACCGAAGACAGCAGCGCGCTCCGGGTGTACGCGACGGCCGCGCCGACCGAGCACCGGTTCGTCACGCTCATGCAGGACCCGATCTACCGGCTGGGCGTCGCGTGGCAGAACTCCGGGTACAACCAGCCGCCGCACACGTCGTACTACCTCGGTGGCGACATGTCCGCGCCGCCCGCGCCCGATGCACAGACCGGGCCGGCGCTGGCGGCATCGGCGACGCTGCTGGGCGGATCACTCGCGGTCGTCGAGCTACCGGTGGACGCGGCGCGGGTAGCGGTGGAGACCGTGCGGCTCTTCGCGGACGGCACGCTGATCCCGGCGCGGCCCGGCCTGCACGCGGCGGTCGGTGACCGCCTGTGGCTGGTCTTCGACCGGGCCGCGGTCGAGGCGGCCCTGGACGGCTACCGCGGCCAGGTCGCCCTGACCCTGACCGGCCACCTCCTCGATGGCCGCTCCTTCCACGCGGTGGCGGAGACGCGCGCCCACTGACCGGCGCGGGTGCCCGCGCCGGCCGCCCGCCGGCGCCGTGGCGGCGTGGCCTGGCGGGTGCGTGGCCTGGCGGTCGCGGTCTGGCAGGCTCGTGGCCTCGCCACCGCGCGGCCTGCGTCGATCAAGGCCGTTTGCATCGATCAAGGGCAAATGCACGCGGAAACGAGATCAAAGCACGTGCATTCGCCCTTGATCGGCGGGAAGACGCCCTGCGGGCGGCGGGCGCCGCAGGGCTCGGGGGGGGAGGGGGGCCCCCCCCCCCCAGGCGCCCGGGCGCCCGGGTGCGCGGGGCCCCCCCGGCCGCGCGGCCCCCCG
>NZ_JAIBNX010000130.1:0-17812 GCF_026130045.1 Micromonospora sp. CPCC 205371 | reverse complement strand
GGGAGCCCCCCGTGGGGCCGGCGCGCGCCGCGGGGCGCGGGGAGGGGGCGGCGCCTACGGCACGAGGGCGCGCCGCCCCGGGTCTCGGCGAGCACCCCGAGCCGCGGAGACCCCGTCAGCGTAACCGGCGTTCGGCCGCGCGCCACGCGGCCTCCACACCCGGCGTTGCCTGGAAGACATCGATTTTCTGGGTCCGGCGCAACAGGGCGCGCATCTCGCCGAGCCCGCCGCTGACCACGCCGAGGGCTCTGGCCTGAACGAGCGCGTTGCCGAGAGCGGTCGCCTCGACGGGGCCGGCGACTACGGGGAGGCCGCAGGCGTCGGCGGTGAGCTGGCACAGCAGCGCGTTTCGGGCGCCGCCGCCGACGATGTGCACCGCGTCGACTGAGTGGCCGCTCAGCTCCTGAGCCTGGTGCACGGCGCGGCGGTGGGCGAGCGCCAGGCTGTCCAGGATGCAGCGGGTGAACGCGGCGGGGGAGTCGGGCACCGGCTGGCCGGTGGCGGCGCAGGCGGCGGCGATCCGGGCGGGCATGTCGCCGGGCGGGAGGAAGGCCGGGTCGTCGACGTCGACGATGACGCGGAGCGGCGGCAACTCGGCGGCCTCCCCGAGGAGGGTGGGAAGGTCTGCCCCGGGCCAGGCGCGCAGGCACTCCTGAAGGGGCCACAACCCCATCACGTTCCGCAGGTACCGCACGGTGCCGTCGACGCCGGCCTCGTTGGTGAAGTTGGCCTCGCGGCTGGCTCGGCTGAGCACCGGCTCAGGCAGTTCCACGCCGACGAGCGACCAGGTGCCGCAGGAGATGTCCGGGAAGCGGTCGCCGCCGCCCGGTACCGCCACGACGGCCGACGCGGTGTCGTGCGAGCCGACCGCGGTCACCGGCACCGGGCGATCGAGCACCTCGGGGACCACGGTGCCGGCAGGATCGCCGGGCCGTCGCAGGTCGCCGAAGATGTGTGCGGGCAGGCCCGCGCGGGCGATCAAATCGGAGGACCATTCCCGGGTACGCACATCGAGCAGCTGGGTGGTAGAGGCGTTCGTCACTTCGGTGCCCTGAACGCCGGTCAGCCAGTACGAGATGAGGTCCGGAATGAGGAGCAGGCGGTCCGCGGACTCCAAAGACCTGGCCGCCACGAGCTGGAACAGCGTGTTGAACGGCAGCAGTTGCAGCCCGGTCGTGTCGTACAGCGACTCGGCGCCCAGCTTGCTGACCACTGTGGACATGACACCGTCGGTGCGGGAGTCGGGGTAGTGCTCCGGGTTGCCGAGCAGCGCGCCATCGCGGTCGAGCAGGCCGCAGTCGCCCGCCCCCGAGACGATGCCGACGCTGGCCAGGTCGGGCCGCCGGGCCGCGGCACGCCGCAGCCCGGTCACGATCTCGCTGTACAGCCGCAGCGCGTCCCAGTGCAGCGTGCCGAGCAGGTCGACAGGGCCGTTGTCGAACCGGTGCATCTCGTCGAGCGTCACCGCGTCGGGCGAGACGCTGGCGAGCATCACCCGCCCGCTCGACGCACCGAGGTCGACGGCCGCGACGGGTGTCCCCGTCATCGCAGGAAGGCAGCGGCCACGCCGGCGTCGACCGGCACGTGCAGCCCGGTCGTGTGCGACAGCTCGCCGGCCGTCAGCACGAACACCGCGTTCGCCACATGCTCGGGCAGGACCTCCCGTTTCAGCAGCGTGCGCTTGGCGTAGTACGCGCCGAGCTCCTCCTCCGGTACGCCGTAGACGGCCGCCCGCTGTGCGCCCCAACCGCCCGCGAAGATGCCTGAGCCCCGCACCACGCCGTCGGGGTTGACGCCGTTGACCCGGATGCCGTGCTCGCCCAGTTCGGCGGCGAGCAGGCGCACCTGATGGGCCTGATCTGCCTTGGCGGCGCCGTAGGCGACGTTGTTGGGGCCGGCGAAGACGGAGTTCTTGCTGGAGATGTAGACGATGTCGCCGCCCATGCCCTGCGCGACCATCGCGCGCGCGGCGGCCTTCGCCACCAGGAACGAACCTTTCGCCATCACGTCGTGCTGGAGGTCCCAGTCGGCTTCGGTGGTGTCGAGCAGCGGCTTGGAGATGGACAGGCCGGCGTTGTTGACGACCAGGTCGACGCCGCCGAACGCGAGCGCGGTCGCGTCGACCGCCGCACGGATGCCGGCCTCGTCGGTGACGTCCACAGTGAACGGTACGGCCACGTCGGTGCCGCCGATCTCGGCCGCCACGCTCGCCGCCGCCGAGCCGTCACGGTCGGCGACCACCACGCAGGCGCCCTCGGCGGCCAGCCGGAGCGCGATGGCTCGCCCGATGCCGGAGCCGGCGCCGGTGACCAGCGCGACCCGCGTGGCGAGCGGCTTCGGCTTGGGCATGCGGCGCAGCTTGGCCTCTTCGAGCTCCCAGTACTCGATGCGGAACTTCTCCGACTCGTCGATCGGCGCGTAGCTGGAGATGGCTTCGGCACCGCGCATCACGTTGATGGCGTTGACGTAGAACTCGCCGGCTACCCGGGCGGTCTGCTTGTTGGCGCCGAACGAGAACATGCCGACGCCCGGCACGAGCACGATCGCCGGGTCGGCGCCGCGCATGGGCGGCGAGTCGGAGGTGGCGAACCGGTCGTAGTACGCGCGGTAGTCGTCGCGGTAGGCGGCGTGCAGTTCCTTCAGCCGGGCCACCGTCTCGTCGAGCGGCGCGGTGGGCGGAAGGTCGAGCACCAGCGGGCGGACCTTGGTGCGCAGGAAGTGGTCGGGGCACGAGGTGCCGAGCGTGGCGAGGCGGGGGTGCTCCGCGCGGGACACGAAGTCGAGGACCGCGTCGCTGTCGGTGAAGTGGCCGACCTGCGGCCGGTCGGTGGAGGCCAGACCCCGGATGACCGGGGCCAGAGCGGCGGCACGAGCGTGCCGCTCGGCTTCCGGGAGCCTCGTGTACCCCTCGACAACCGCCCCGAACGGTTCTGGCCGCCCGCGCTCGTCGATGAACGCCTGCGCGGCGCGGATGATCTCCAGCGAGTTGGCCTCGCACTCCTCGCTCGTGGCACCCCACGCGGTGATGCCGTGCCCGCCGAGGATCACGCCGATCGCGCGCGGGTTGGCGGCCTTGACGGCTGCGATGTCGAGCCCGAGCTGGAAGCCCGGCCGGCGCCACGGCACCCACACCACGCGGTCGCCGAAACACTCCTTCGTCAGGGCTTCACCGTCGGCAGCGGTGGCGAACGCGATGCCCGCGTCGGGGTGCAGATGGTCGACGTGCGCGGCGTCGACCAGACCGTGCATGGCGGTGTCGATCGACGGTGCCGCCCCGCCCCGCCCATGCAGGCAGTAGTCGAAGGCGGCCACCATCTCGTCTTCGCGCTCGACTCCCGGGTACACCTCGGTCAGCGCGCGGAGCCGGTCGAGGCGCAGCACGGCCAAGCCGGCGGGGGTGAGCGTGCCCAGGTCGCCGCCGGAACCCTTGACCCACACCAGGTCGACCGGCTGGCCCGTCACCGGGTCCACATCGGACCCCTTGGCGGAGGTGTTGCCGCCGGCGTAGTTGGTGTTGCGAGGATCGGCGCCCAGCCGGTTTGAGCGGGAGATCAGCTCTTCGACCGTGGACATCAGGCACCCCACCCGGCCTGCTGGCCGCCGACCCGCTCGGCCACGATCTTCTCCGCGTACCCCGATCGCGCGTACGCCGCCATCGGGTCCGGGTCGAGGCCCATCTGCACGCGGACCTCGGCGAGCAGCGGCCGCACGTCCGTGTTGTACGCGTCCATCAGCACCGCGTTGGCGGCCAGCACGTCACCACTCTGCTGCGCGGCGGTGAGCGCCGCTGTGTCGACGATCAGCGCCTTGGCGGTCGCCTCCTGCACGTTCATCACCGAGCGGATCTGGCCCGGGATCTTCGGCTCGATGTTGTGGCACTGGTCGAGCATGAAGTTGATCCCTGAGTCAACGCGCAGCGCGTCGGCCTGCACGATCTCGTGCATGATCCGGAACAGCTGGAACGGGTCGGCCGCCCCCACCATCAGGTCGTCGTCGGCGTAGAAGCGGGAGTTGAAGTCGAACGCGCCCAGCTTCTCCTCGCGGAGCAGGAACGCCACGATGAACTCGATGTTCGTGCCCGGCGCGTGGTGGCCGGTGTCGATGACCACCTGCGCCTTCGGGCCCAGCCGCAGGCAGTGCGCGTACGCCGTGCCCCAGTCGGGCACGTCCATGGTGTAGAAGGCCGGCTCGAAGAGCTTGTACTCCAGCAGCATGCGTTGGGATTCGCCCAACCGGTCGTAAACGGCGCTCAATGCCTCGGCGAGGCGGTCCTGGCGGGCGCGGATCGAGTCTTGGCCCGGGTAGTTGGTGCCGTCGGAGAACCAGAGCTTCACGTCGCGCGACCCGGTGGCGTCCATGATGTCGACGCACTCCAGGAGGTGGTCGAGCGCCTTGCGCCGGATACGGGGGTCCGGGTTCGTCACGCTGCCGAGCATGTAGTCGTCGTCCTGGAAGACGTTGGCGTTGATGCCGCCGATCCGCACCCCGAGGTCACCCGCGTACTTGGCCAGCGCTTCGTAGTCGTCCACCTTGTCCCAGGGGATGTGCAGCGACACGATCGGAGCGACACCCGTGTACTTGTGCACCTGCGCGGCGTCCGCGATCTTCTCCTGCGGGTTGCGCGGCACGCCCCGCTGGGCGAACACCTTGAACCTGGTGCCCGAGTTCCCGTACGCCCACGAGGGCACCTCGATCTGCTGGGCACGCAGCGCCGCCCGTACGTGGTCGGTCATTTCAGAGCCTCCGTGTGCGGGGGTTGGGGGGTGGGGAGTGATGAGGCAAGCTGGGCGTCAAGGTTGAAGATCTCTTCTAGGACGACGAAGCCCTCGTCGGGTCGCCGCCCATCAAGGTTTTCGAAGAACGGCGCCATCTCCGCCTGCCAGCGCGCGTTGACCTCGGTGCGCTCCATCCCTGCGAGCGAGGCGGCCAGATCGTCGGTCAGGAAGTAGCCGACCAGGAGGCCGTTGTCGTGCAGGAAGAGCGAGTAGTCGTGCCAGCCGGTGTCGCGCAGGGCGGCAAGCATCTCGGGCCAGACGGCAGCATGCCGCTCCCGGTACTCCGCCAGCCGGTCGGGCTTGACCCGCAAGATGAAGCAGACGCGCCGCATGCCGCCTCCGAACGTGGCAACCATCGGTAATGAACCGTTTCAACGACTACAACATACGAGCGTTCATCTGAGCGTGTCAAGAAAGAGTCAGCCGCCGCTACGGACGAACTGGCTTGATTCGCGCACGACCAGCTCCGGCTCGAAGATCACCTGCTGGTGCCGGTGGGTCTCGGGGCTGTTGGCCTCTTCGAGCAGGAGGGTCGCGGCGGTCTGCCCGAGGCGCTGCCGCGGCTGGCGTACCGACGACAGTGGCACGGCCGCGGCGGCCGCGAAGTCGATGTCGTCGTATCCGACCAGCGCGATGTCGTCTGGCACGCGCACCTTCTGCCGGGTCAGCCCTTGGAGCACGCCGAGGGCCAGCAGGTCGTTGGCGCAGAAGACCGCCGTGGCGCGCGTCGAACGCGGCATGCCGAGGATGCGGGCGGCGGCGTCGCGGCCGGCGGCGACCGTGGTGCCCGGCGTATCGAACCGGCGCAGGACCTCTGGGTCGAGATCGGCCGCAGCGAGCGCCCGCATCGCGCCCTCATGGCGATCGCGCACCTGCTCCAGCCGGTGCGGGCCGCCGACGAACGCGATGCGCCGGTGCCCGTTTTCGATCAGGTGGCGCATGGCCAGCTCGCCGCCCAGCCGGTCGTTGACCGACACGGAGCACAGATCGGGGCGCGGCGAGCGGCGGTCGAGAAGCACCACCAGCACGCCCCGGTCGCGCAGCCGGACCAGACGGGTGTTGGCGTCGTCGATCGGCGTGATGAGCACACCCTGGACCCGCTGCTCTTCCAGCAGGTCGAGATAGGCGCTCTCCTTGTTGGGGTCGCCGTCGCTGTTGCAGAAGATGACTGCCATGCCGGCGGCGCCGGTGGTGTCTTCGACACCCTTGGCCACGTCGGTGAAGAACGGGTTGGCGACGTCGAGCACCACCAGGCCGAGCGTGCGGCCCCGGCCCCGGCGCAGCTGCCGGGCGGCGTCGTTGGGCACGAAACCGAGCTCGCTGATCGCGGCGAGCACGCGCGATCGGGTGGTGGGCGCCACGATGTCAGGACGGTTGAGCACATTGGACACGGTGCCCACCGAAACGCCTGCGTGGTTTGCTACATCGCGGATGCTCACCGCTGGTCCCGGCACTGTCACCCACCTCTCGAAACAGCAGCCTACCTGTGCTCAGAGCACACGGTAGCCTGTCCGGATGACTGAACTGCGGGTGGCCGGACAGACGGTGGCCGAGTACGTGCTGGAGCCTGACATCGACCCCACGCTGTCGCCCCGGCCGTACCTGCACCCCATCCGGACACTCGGCGGCGTGACGGTCACCGATGTCTTTCCCGAAGACCACCGCTGGCACCTCGGCGCGAGCCTCGCCGTGCAAGACGTGTCGGGCACCAACATCTGGGGCGGCCGCACCTATGTGCGCGACGCCGGATACACGTGGCTCGAAGACCACGGGCGCATCGTGCACGACGGGTGGATCGAGCGCACCGATTCCAAGCTGGCGCACCGGTTGCGCTGGCTCGACCCGGCCGGCGAGACGCTGCTGACCGAGGAGCGAGTCATCGAGGCGGCGCCCGCCCCGGGCGGCTGGACGTTGGATTTCGGGTTCACGCTCACCGCACCGGAAGGGCGCGACATCGAGCTTGGCAGCCCGGCCACCAACGGGCGCCCCGGAAACGCGGGCTATGGCGGGTTCTTCTGGCGGCTTCCGCTCGGTACACCTGAGGTTTTCACGGCCACAGTGGACGGCGAGGAAAAGACGCACGGCAGTGTCGAGCCGTGGGTGGCGGTGCGCGGCTCCGAGTACACGCTGGTCTTTTCGGGAATCGCGGACGACGACCACTGGTTCGTCCGGGTGAGCGGCTACCCGGGCGTCTGCGCGGCGCTCGCGTGGGAGCGACCGCTGGTCGTCCCGGCGGGGACAGACCTGCGGCGCCGGTACAGCGTGCTGGTCGCCGACGGTGTTCTGGAGCGTGAAACCATTCAATGACCGCTCCTGGGTAACAATCTGCCTATGGAGCTGTTAGAGGTGTACCGGCGCAGCCTCGCGGAGTTCACGGGCCGGGTGTCGCAGGTCCACGACGACCAGTGGAAGGCGCCGACCCCCTGTGACGACTGGGACGTGCGCACGCTGGTCAACCACGTCGTGTACGAGGACCGGTGGGCGTCACCGCTCTTCCAGGGCGCGACGATCGCCGAGGTCGGCGACCGCTTCGAGGGCGACGTGCTCGGTGCCGACCCGGCCGGCAACGCGCGCGAGGCGGCGGACGATTCGGTACGCGAACTCGCCGCGCCGGGCGCGCTGGATCGGACCGTGCACCTGTCGTACGGCGACACACCGATCTCGGAGTACGTGAACCAACTCGTCGCCGAGCACATCGTGCACGGCTGGGACCTCGCGGTGGCGATAGGCGCCGACACCCACATGGACGCCGACGTGGTGCGCGCGTGCGCGGAGTGGTTCGCCGGCCAGGAGCAGATGTACCGCGACAGCGGCATGATCGCGCCAAGGGTCGACCTGGAAGCCGAGGCGGGGGATCTTGAGCGGTTGGTGGCCGCGTTCGGCCGAGACCCCGCCTGGCGCCCGTGATCTAGGGCGCGAGCGGGGCGGGGCGCGGCATCGCCGGTGGGGGACTTAAGCTTCAGGGCATGCGCCAGGAGTGGCATCAGGTACGTAATCCAGGGCTCGAGATCGGCCGACCTACCGACGACTCCGCCGAGGTCAGGGCCTTTGGGCTAGACAATTGGCGAGACCTTCCGCGCGCCCAGACGCCGCCGTGGCCAGACCCGGCGGTCGTCGGCGAGGTGTGCGCCGTTCTCGATAGCGTGCCGCCCGTCGTGGCGCCCTACGAGGTCGAGCGGCTGCGGGAGCGGCTGGCGCTCGTGTGTGCGGGCGAGGCGTTCCTCTTGCAGGGCGGCGACTGCGCCGAGACGTTCGCCGACAACACCGACAGCCACCTTTCCGCAAACGCGCGCACGCTGCTGCAGATGGCGGTCGTGCTGACCTACGGCGCGTCGCTGCCGGTGGTCAAGGTGGCCCGGGTGGCGGGGCAGTACACCAAGCCGCGCTCGTCGCCGATCGACTCGCTGGGGCTGCCGGCATACCGCGGCGACATGATCAACTCGCTTGAGGCGACGCCCGAGGCGCGGGTGGCCGACCCGCAGCGCATGATCCGGGCGTACGCGAACTCGGCCGCCGCGATGAACATGCTCCGGGCGTACCTGGGTGGTGGGCTCGCCGACCTGCACGCCGTCCACGACTGGAACAAGGACTTCGTCCGGCGGTCGGCGGCCGGTGAGCGCTACGAGGCGATCGCCCGCGAGATCGACCGGGCGCTCGCGTTCATCCAGGCGTGCGGCATGCAAGACGAAGAGGCCCTGCGCACGGTCACGCTGTACTGCTCGCACGAGGCGCTGGCACTGGAGTACGACCGGGCGCTGACGCGGGTGGCGGGCGGCAAGGCGTACGGGCTGTCCGGGCATTTCCTGTGGGTCGGCGAGCGCACCCGGCAGATCGACGGGGCGCACATCGACTTCATCTCGCGGATCGCCAACCCGATCGGCGTCAAGCTGGGCCCCACGACCACACCCGAGCAGGCCATCGAGCTATGCGAGAAGCTCAACCCGGAAAACGTCCCGGGCCGGCTAACGCTCGTCGCCCGCATGGGCAACCACAAGGTGCGCGACGCCCTGCCGCCGATCGTGGAGAAGGTGCACGCCAGCGGCGCCAAGGTGGTCTGGCAGTGCGACCCCATGCACGGCAACACGATCGAGTCGTCGAACGGGTACAAGACGCGGCACTTCGACCGGATCGTCGACGAGGTGCTCGGGTACTTCGAGGTGCACCGCAACCTGGGCACGCACCCCGGCGGCATGCACATCGAGCTGACCGGGGAAGACGTCACGGAGTGCCTCGGTGGCGCACAGGCGATCGAAGACGTGCACCTGCCCGACCGGTACGAGACGGCGTGTGACCCGCGGCTCAACACCCAGCAGTCGCTGGAGCTGGCGTTCCTGGTCGCGGAGATGCTCCGGGGATGATCGATCTCCGGTCAGACACGGTCACCAGGCCGACGCCCGGCATGCGGCAGGCCATCGCCGAGGCCGAGGTCGGCGACGACGTGTACGGCGAGGACTCGACCGTCAACGCGCTCGAAGCCGAGGTGGCGGCGCTCTTCGGGCACGAGGCGGCGCTGTTCACGCCCACCGGCTCGATGGCCAACCAGATCGCCCTCCAGCTCGTCACGCCGCGCGGCACCGAGCTGCTGTGCGACGCCGACGCGCACGTGGTGACGTACGAGACCGGAGCGGCCGCGGCGCTGGGCGGCATCTCGACGCGCACCTGGCCAGCGGTCGGCGCCGCGATCGATGCCGATCAGGTGGCCGCGATGGTGCGCCCCGACGGGTACCACGCGGTCCCCACCACGGCGATCGCCGTCGAGCAGACCCACAACCGGGGCGGTGGCGGGGTGATCCCGCTGGCCACGCTGCGCGAGCTGCGCCGGGTCGCCGACGACGCCGGGCTGCGGCTGCACTGCGACGGCGCCCGCATCTGGCACGCGCACGTCGCCGACGGGGTGCCGCTCGCGGAGTACGGCGCGCTCTTCGAGACGCTGTCGGTGTGCATGTCCAAGGGGCTGGGCGCACCGGTGGGATCGCTGGTCATCGGTTCGGCGGAGCGGATCGCCGCCGGACGCGTGATCCGCAAGCGGCTCGGCGGCGGCATGCGGCAGGCCGGGGTGCTGGCGGCGGCGGGCCGGTACGCGCTACAGCACCACCTGGGGCGCCTCGCCGACGACCACGCTCGGGCGGCTCGGCTCGCTGAGGCGCTGGCCCCGTTCGGAGTGGTCGCCGGGGCGGTGCGCACCAACATCGTGCCGCTCGACCTCACGAAGGCGCCTTACGACGCGCCCACCATCGCGGCCGCGGCCCGGAAGGACGGCGTACTCATATCTGTGCTGGGGCCTCGGACCGCGCGCCTGGTCACGCACCTCGACCTCGACGACGCGGATATCGATCGTGCCATCGAGGTCCTCACGCGGATAGCGCGCGGCGCATGACGACGCGCCGCCCGGTCTTCGGCCGGCGGTGTTCGATGAAGCCGGCGCGGGTGAACAGCGGCACCGTGCCCGTGTAAAGGTCGGCCGCCGGCGGCATCTTGCTCGCGGCCCGGCCGGGGGCCCCCGCCAGGGCGCTGGCGCCGCGCGCGCGGGCGGGCGCGAGGCCCGCCGCGAGCGGCGCGCCGGCGACGCCGGCGCGGCGCCGGTCGCGGCGGATGAAAAAACAGGGCACGGACCACACCGCCGCGTCCGCCGGATCGTCCGGCTTCAGTGCGGGGGAGCGCAAGATTCTCGGGTACGCCGTCCGCGGCCCCCCGCCCGCCCCGCCGCCGGCCCCGCCACCCGCGTCCCCGAGAGGGCCGCCCGGTCCGCCCGCGGCGCCCCCCGACTCGAGCGCGGCCCGGTTGCCGGCATTACCGTTGCGACTGAACTCGGCGCTCGACTCGCGGAACCACATGCACCAGCATCCGGAGTACGCGCCGGAGGGGCCGAAGAGCTTGGCCAGGTCGGCCCACCTGCCGGCGTCGACCGCGTGGACTTCGACGTCGCCCATGCCGCGAATCTACAGGTTACGGACAGGGCGTTTTGCGGGTGTTCCCGAGGCGTCGGCGCCGCGCCGAGCGCGCTGCGGGCATGGCCGCGCGGGGCTAGTCGGCCTCGGGGTGTTCCGTGACGTTTTGGAGGTACAGGGGCTCGCCCAGCTTTTCGATCAGGGCGAGCTGGGTCTCCAGGTAGTCGATGTGGTGCTCCTCGTCGGCGAGGATGTCTTCGAAGATGCGGGCCGACGTCACGTCGCCGATCGAGCGCATGTACTCGATGCCGCGACGGAGCCGCTCGACCGCTTCCTCTTCGATCTTCATGTCGCACTCGAACTGCTCTTTGACGGTCTCGCCGATGCGCAGCGCGAACAGCTTCTGGTAGTTCGGCAGGCCTTCGAGGAAGAGGATGCGGTCGGTCAGCACCTCGGCGTGGCGCATCTCGTCGATCGACTCATGCTTGGTGTGCTTTGCGAGCTTGGTGTAGCCCCAGTTTTCCTGCATCTTGCCGTGCAGGAAGTACTGGTTGATCGCGGTCAGCTCAGCCGTGAGCTGCTCGTTGAGAAATTCGATGACGCGAGCGTCGCCTTGCATGCCGAAGACCCCCACATGAGTACGTGTGGGGGTGAGCCTACGCCCTGAGCAGGTCAGGCAGCCATCGGTAGCAGCGTGTCGGCGGTGCTCTCCTCGTCGATCAAGTCACAGATGCGGTCCAGGCAGGTGCCACAGCCGGTGCCGGCGCCGCACGCGTCGCCGACGGACTCCTCGCTGCGCGCACCGCAGCGGATCGCGGCGCGGACTTCGCCCTCGCGAACCCGAGCACAGATGCAGACGTACATGAGGAAGCCCTTACTGTGGTTAGCCTGGCCTGAGTAAGGGTGCCCTAAAGGCGCGGGTCAGCGCAAGCGCTTCAGCAATGTGATGTCGGCATCGTGCCCGACAAAACCCTCGGTGGGCGTTTCCACCACCACGGGCACGCCATCGGTGGCCGGATGCGTCATGAGCTCGGCAAACGCGGCCTCGCCGATCATGCCCTTGCCGAGAGTCTCGTGCCTGTCGCGGGTCGAGCCGCAGGCGTCGCGGGAGTCGTTGGCGTGTACCAGGCCGAGCCGGTCCGGGCCGACGGCGGCAACCAGTGCCTCCAGCGTCGCCGACATGCCGCCCGGTACCGCGAGATCGTGGCCGGCCGCCCAGGCGTGACAGGTGTCGAGGCACACGCCCATCCATGGGTGCCAGTCGACGGCTTCCAGGTACGGCGTCAGCTGCTCGACCCGCGCGGCGAGTGATCGGCCGCCGCCGGCGCTGGGTTCCACGAGCAGCTTCGGGCCGCCGCTGGCGGCGGCCTTGTCGAGCAGTGGCAGCAGCGCCTTCCGCACCTGGCGCAGCGCGGCCTTCGCGTGCCCGTCGTCCACCGCGCTGCCGGCGTGGTACACGACGCCGGCCGCGCCCAGCACCGCGCCCCGGTCGAGGGCGTGCGCCAGCGTGGCCGTCGACTGCTTCACGGTCGCCCGAGTCGGCGAGCCCAGGTTGACCAGCAGCGACGCGTGGATGTACACGGGCAGGTCACGCTCGGCGCAGCCAGCGATGAACGCCTCGTCCTGCGCCGGGTTGCCGGGCGAGAGCGCCCAGCCGCGCGGGTTCGACACGAAGATCTGCACGACCTCCGAGCCGGCTCCGTCGATGTACGGAAGCGCCGCCTTCGCCAGACCGCCGGCCGTTGGGGTGTGAGAGCCGACTCGCCTCAGAAGCATCCGATTACGACTTCGGTGCCGGGTGCGACCTGATTGTTTTCACCCGGGTTCTGGAAGCGGACGACGCCGTTCGGGTTGCCCTCGATCCGCGCGCTCAGCTGTTGCTGCTGCAGCACCTGCTGCGCCTGCTGGCAGGGCAGGTCGACCACGCGCGGCACGATGATCGCGGGTGGGCCCTTGCTGACTTCGAGCTTGATCTCGGCGTTGCGCTCGACACCCGCGCCGTCGGTCGGGCTCTGCGCGATCACCTCGTCCTTCGCGCGATCCGAGTCCTTGTACTGCTCGACGACCGTCAGACCGAGCTGCTGGAGGATGGTGCGGGCCTCGTTGATGTTCTTGCCGATCACGTTCGGCACGGTGATCGGCGCCTTGCCCTTGCTCACCGTCACGGTGACCGTGCTGCCCGCCTTGACCTCCGTGCCCGGTTTCGGGTCGACCGCGATCACGACGCCTTCGGGCAGCGCGTCGTCGAACTTCTTCGGCCCTTCCTTGACCACCAGCTTCGCCTGCTCCAGGTCGACCTTCGCCTGGGTGAGGTCGGTGCCCACCACGTCGGGCACCTGGTAGCGCTCCGGGCCGAGCGAGAGCACCAGCGTGATCGTGCCGCCCTTGACGATCCGTGCGCTGGCCGGCGGGTCCTGCGAGATCACCACGTCCTTGGCGACCTGCTCGTCGTGCCTGCCGTCGGCGTACTTGACCGTGAAGCCGCCCTTGAGGGCCTGCGCGTCCGCCTCGGCCCTCGCCATGCCGGTGAACTGCGGCGCCACCGTGTAGCGCCCGACGCCGAACCACCAGCCGCCCACCACGGCCAGCAGGCCGAGCGTGACGATCGCCGCCGCGACCGCTGTGCGGCCGCGCTTCTGCGCCATGAGCTGGTCGCGCAGCGCCCGCGCCTTCACGGCGAAGCCGCCCTGGGGCTCCGCACGGCGCCGGCCCGCCTTCTGCTCCGGCAGGCGCCCCCAGGGGGGCCGCCCCCCGGCCCCCGACGAGATCACCTGGGTGGGTGCGGACACCTGGCGGAGGACCGCGGTGCTGGCGTTCGACGAGGTGCCGAGGTCGTCGCGCACCTGCTGCACCTCGGCGAGCAGGGCGCCGGCGTCCGTCGGGCGGGCGCCTGGATCGCGGCGCGTGGCCCGGGCCACCAGGTCGTCGAGGACCACAGGCAGGCCTGGGACGAGCGCGGACGGCGGAGGCACGTCGCGGTCGACGTGCTGCCAGGCCACCTGTACCGGCTGGTCGCCGTCGTAGGGCACGCGCCCGGTCAGCATCTCGAAGAGCACGATCCCGGCCGAGTACACGTCGGTGCGCGCGTCGGCGTGGCCGTTGGTGACCAGCTCCGGTGCCACGTACGCCACGGTGGCCATCAGCTGCCCGGTCTCGTCGTCGGCGCTCGCCTCGACCGCCCTGGCCAGACCGAAGTCGGCGACCTTGACCACGCTGTCGACCAGGTTGGTCGAGCCGCCGCTGGGTGCCTCTGCGACTAGGACGTTTTCCGGCTTGACGTCGCGGTGCACAAGGCCCGCCCGGTGGGCCGCCGCGATCGCCGCGAGCATCTGTTCCATGATCGCGAGCGCCTCGCCCGGGTTGAGTCGGCCGCGCTCGGCGAGCACATCGCGCAGCGTGCGGCCGCGCACGAACTCCATCACCAGGTAGGGCAGGCCGCCATGCGTGCCCTGGTCGTAGACCGCTACCACGTTCGGGTGAGTGAGGCGGGCGATGGTTTTGGCCTCGTCGGTGAAGCGGTCGACGAACCGGGCCTCACGCACCTGCGCCGGGTTAATGATCTTGAGGGCGACGGTGCGCTCCAGGCGCTCGTCTACGCCCATGTACACGGTCGCCATGCCACCACGGGCCACGCGACCGCGGATGCGGTAGCGCCCGTCGACTAGTGTGCCCAAGAGGGTGTCGGCGACCTGTATCTCCATCGGCAGGCAGTCTATGTCTTCCGTCGCCCGTTCGCGTCAGCCACCTCTACGAGCCGCTCTTGCGTGTCCCGGCGGGCGCCGTAGGGCGGAGGCGGGTCCATATCGAGAGGGTCAGCAGCACCAGCGCGAACCCGAAGAGCAGGTCCTCGACGGGCGCGTACACGATCCGCAGCCCGATGATCGCGTTCGGGTCGTAGCGCACGACGTCCCGCCCGGTCAGGATGCCGTTCGACAGGAGCTGGAAGGTCAGGACGATCGGGTACGTCGCCCAGAAGACCAGCCGCCGCACGAGCCTGGTACGCAGCACGAACAGGTCGACGACCAGCGCACCGGCGACCCCGAGCAGCGCCGCCACCGTGTACGTCACGGGTCGCGCAGCACCTTTCGCACCGCCTCGAACCCGAGCACCGCGCACACCGGCACCACGACGAAGAACAGCAACTCGTCGACGGGCAGCCCGCCAGGCAGGACCACCCCGGTCGTCTGCGCCGGGTCGAAGGTCCAGTGGCCGGCGGCGATCGCGGCCAGGTCCCACGCCACGAAGATCGCCACCACCGGCAGCAGCGTCAGCAGCAGGCGCCGCCACTGGCGCAGTACTCCCACCCGCAGCACCGGCTCCAACCACAGCGCGGCGCCGAGGCAGCCGGCGAGGACGGCCAGGTACGTCAGGTGGCGCACGTCAGAATCCGAGCGCCTGCGCGCGCCGCTTCACCTCGGTGGCACGACCGGTGCCGAGCGCCTCGGCCGGTACCCCCGGAAGCGTGTCATCGGCTTCATACAGCCACCGCAGCGCCTCTTCGTCGTTGTACCCAGCGTCGCGCAGCAACGTGAGGACGCCGGGGAGGTGCTTGAGCACGGTGTGGTTGGCCACCAGCTCAGCGGGCACTCGCAGCACGCCGTCGCGGCGGATCGCCAGCAGCGCGTGATCCCGGACCATCTGGTTGACCTTGCTGATGGACAGATCGAGGCGCTCGGCGACCTCGGGCAGCGTCAGCCAATCCGTTGGCGGCAAGGGTTCGCTCACCCGCTCACCCTGCCATGTGGGGTGAGGCCGGCACCAGGAACCCCTGTTTCGGGTGCGCCTTTACGACAGGAGAGACCGTGAGGAGAGTTAGCCGCGAGGTGGCGGGCGCTTGGCGTTCGTTGCAGTACGACATGGCGCGGCGGCCGGAGTCGGCGTCCGTGGATGTGACGACCGACGTGCTTTACCCGGAGTACGAGGCGACCGAGCGCCCGCGGCGCAAACTGCTCGCCGCGACGACGTTCGGGGCGCTGTCCCTGGCCGGCGCCGCGGGCACGTACTTCGCGGTCGTGACCGGGCTCGGGGCGCTGTCCGCTGACGAGCCGGCCGGCCAGCCTCACGCCCTTCCGGCCGTCGCGCCGTCGTCACCCGGTGCGCCGCAGCGGCAGCCGGCGGCGACGCCCGCCACCATGCCCCCCACCGCGCAGGTGGGCCGGCGGACGACACCCCCGCCACCCAAGCCCCCCCCGCGCCGGACGAGGCCAGGCCCGGCCGGCGGGCGTCCGCCGGCGCCGAGCCCCACCTGTGCCTGTGTGACCCCGCCGGTCCCTCGCCCGACGTCACCTCCACCGGTGGTCAACAGCCCGGAGCCGAGCCCTTCGCCGACCACGCCACAGGAGACCGAGTCGCCAAACCCCGACCCGACGCCGACCCCGGCCCCCTGACCCGGCGGGCGACGCGGGTTAGACAGTGCGAGAGGTTGCGGCCGTGGCCAACGCGATCAAAGGGGCGCGGGCGTCTGGGGCCACCGGGGTGGAGGCAAGGGCGTCGAGGGCTTCGGCGGTGAGGTCGGCGATGCGGCGCTCGGTGCGGTCGAGCGCACCGCACGCCGTGATGATCTCGCGCAGTTCGGCCACCCCGGCGGGGTCGAGCTCGGGCTCGCCGAGCCGTGCGGCCAGCACCTTCCGCTCGTGCGGGCCGGCGGCGTCGAAGGCCGCCGCGATCAGGTACGTGCGCTTGCCCTCGCGCAGGTCGTCGCCGGCCGGCTTGCCCGTGACCGCCGGGTCGCCGAAGACACCCAACACGTCGTCGCGGAGCTGGAACGCCTCGCCGATCGCCAGCCCGTACGCCGAATAGCCGGCCACGATGGCGTCGGGCGCGTCAGCGATGGCGGCGCCGAGCAGCAGCGGCCGCTCGACCGTGTACTTGGCCGCCTTCAGCCGCGCCACCTTGCTCGCCCGCTCGAATGACGTGTCGCCGGTCGCCTGGGTCAGCACGTCGAGGTACTGGCCGACGGTGACCTCGGTGCGCATCTCGTCGAAGACCGGCCGGACGCGTGCGAGCGTCTCCGGCGGCAGCCCGCCCGTGTGGAGCAGCTCGTCGGACCACACCAGGCACAGGTCGCCGAGCAGGATCGCGGCCGAGTCGCCGAAGCTGTCCGGGTCGCCCTGCCAGCCGGCCTCCCGGTGCCGCGTGGAGAACCGCCGGTGTGCAGCCGGCTCGCCGCGCCGGGTATCGGACCGGTCCATCAGGTCGTCGTGGATCAGGGCGCTGGCCTGTACGAGCTCAAGGGCGGCAACGGTGGCCACGACCTGGTCGGAGTCGACCCCGCCGGCCCCGCGGTACCCCCAGTACGCGAAGGCCGGGCGCAGGCGCTTGCCGCCGCCCAGTACGAAATCGTCGAGGGCGTCGGCAACGGGCAGCAGCGCGTCGTCGACGGCGACCATCCACTCCCGCCGCCGCGGAGGGAGCCCGCCCATTCCCGGGCCGCCGCGGGCCCGCCCGCCGGCCGGGCCGCCCCCCGCGGCCGAGTTTTGGTTTGCCCGCACACGATGACGCTAGACGTTCACCCCCTGACCCGCGAGCGTGGTGCCGATCACGGCCGTCGGCAGGTACGGCCGGCAAACGGCCACAAACTCGGTGTATTCGTGCGCCTCGGGAAGGTGGCGGTGTGCGGCCAGCGGCACGCGTATCCGATCGACCTCTGCCGCGGCCCGCACGGAGCCGGACCGGATCGCGTCGAGCAGCGCTCCACCCGCGACCTCGCACGCACGCTCCACCTCGCCGAGGTCGAGACACGCCCGCGCCAGCCAGGCACCGCAGACGGCGGCCGACCGTGGCCCGGTCGCACTCGTGACAGCGGCTGTGAGCAGCGGCTCGGCCCGCAGCGGCCGGCCGAGCGCCGCCAGGCAGCGGCCGGTCAGCGCGGACAGCTCCGTGTCGCCGAGCCAGTACAGCCAGGGGGCGGGGGGGGGGCGACCGCCCCCCCGCCTGGGGGCCCCGGCCGCCGCGAGGGCGGCGTGTGCCAGGCGACGCTCGCCGCAGCCGGCGGCGGCGATGGACAGCCGGTGCAGCAGGAGCGCCCGCAGCGACGCGGAGGCGCCGCGCCGGGCGCCGGCCAGTGCCGTGCGAGCCAGGAGCAGCGCGTCGCCGGGCTCACCCGACGCCGCGAGCAGGTGGCTCGCCGAACCGAGCACGTGCGCCCCG
>NZ_JAIBNX010000013.1:5804-74811 GCF_026130045.1 Micromonospora sp. CPCC 205371 | reverse complement strand
GGCGCGGCCGGCGCCGCGCCCCGCCCGCAGCCCCGCCGGCGGCCCCCCCGCCGGCGTACGCCGGCCCCCAACCCGGCCGGCCGATCCGTGCCGACTGGCTGGGCCGGCGTCGCCCGATGCCCGATTGGCTGATCAAGCGGGTCGTGGCCCGGCCGGGCGAACCCACCCCGGACGCGGTGCCGGTGGTGCCCCGCGGCGGCCCGGTGCCGGCCGGCCACGTGGTGGTGTACGGCGACAACGGGGGCGTCGACTCGCGCGGGTTCGGCTACCTGCCGCTCGCCGACGTGCGCGGCGTCGTCATCGCCGACCTGAGCACGAGGGCGATGAGCGCCCGATCCGGTGAACGGTGAACACCGGCCCGGTGTGTGGCCAGATCGGTTGGACCGTCCGGGAGTTCGGACGGTGTCCGGGAGAATCCGCGGGCCCGGCTGGTCGGGAGTTCTGAGCTATTCCAGCCAGGCGACCGTCATCTGGTTCTTGTCCGACCAGTAGAAGACGTACGGGACATCGACTGCGAGGCCGGGGTCGCGTACTGCCGTGACGGTGTCGCCGGTGTTCCATCCGCCGCTGTCGGTGATGCTGGTACCCGGCACCGTCCCCCACGTCCAGCCGGTCGCGCGCCACGTGTTGACTGAGATCGGTGTGATCACGTGTGAGGAGGCCAGGAAGAGGCGGGCCAGTCGGTCGCCGTAGCTGGTTCGCGGGTTGATCACGCCGAGGGCGCTGACATAGGTGGTGCCAGAGATGCCAGACCGACTCATCCACTGACCCGGCCCGCTCGTCGGCAGGGTGTATTCGTAAACCATGTTGTTCACCGCGACAAAGGCTGAGACGTAGGTGGTCCGGTACTCAAGTCCGTTGTCGTTGACGACGCCGAGCCCGTGGATCCCCCCTGGGGCGGCGGACGACGGCCTGCCGTAGTTGGCCCACTCCCAGGCGCTGCCGTTCCATCCGTGGCGCCACAGGTTTCGCTGCGCGTCGAGCAGAAACGCCTGCGGATATTCGGATCCTTCGGTGACGGGCTGGGTGGTGGTCACACCGACACGAATGAAGGAGGAGGAAAGCGTCGAGCCCGGCGGCACACCCTGGTCGTACCACTGCCACCGGCCGCCGTTCCACCAGTTGACCCAGAGGTGCCCGTCGCCGCCCAGGACGAATACGTACGGCCGGCCGGCGGCACTGGGTGAATCGTGCACGGCGACCGCGCCCACAGCGGCACTGACCGTGGTACCGGTCGGGGTGCCCTGGTCCTGCCAGCCCGTCCAGACACCTCCCGCGCGCGAGCGCGTCCACAGATGGCCGTCCGACCCGATGACGAATGCGAACGGGCGCTGCGGTTCCCAGGCGTACAGCTGCCCGGTGACCGCGCCGACCCCGCGAACGACCGATACGGTCGGCGACGGGCTGCCCAGACTTCCCCCGTCCCAGAAGCCATTGTCGAGATGTTTTACCCACAGGTCGGGGCCGATGGTGCTGAAGAAGTACGGTTCCTGAGGTAGGCCGTGTCCCGGTTGGACGACGGTGGCCCCGACTACTCCGACGGGCCCATCCAGCTCGTCGGTGAGCGCCTTGACGTGCCATGTGGGCGCGTCGGCCATGGCTGGAGCGGTAGATGACAGTGCGAACACCAGCCCGGTCAGGGCGGCGGCCAACACGCGTCTGCCAGAACGTGCTGAGAACATGACGACCTTTCCTCCGGTGGGTAGAAGCAGCGCCGTGGCCGTGCCGCCGGGCCGGATGTCCATCCTCGACAGTCGGGCCACCGTCGCCATGCGACCAACGTAGGGACGGCCGCCGCCGGCCACCTGTACAGCGCCTGTACCCGCTAAATGAACGCGGATCTGGTCTCGGCCACGACTCAACCGGCAGAATCTTCGGCGGGCTGCCGGTTTTCGGTCGCCGTCGCGTCCGGGGGGTCCGATGAGCAGCGACCTGGTCGAGCAGCTGCGCGCGCTGCGCGTCAAGGCCGGCCTCAGCCAAGAGGAACTCGCGCGCCGGGCGCGGGTCAGCGTGCGCGCGGTCCGCGACATCGAACAGGGCCGGGTGCGGCAGCCCCGGCCGGACTCGATCGAGCGGCTCACCGCCGCGCTGGCTGCCGCGACCGGTACGGCGGGCCCGGTAGCCGAGCCGCTCTCCACGCCCGCCTTCGAGATAGCCGTTCTCGGACCTGTTACGGTCACCGTCGCCGCTGTCCCCTTGCATCTGGGTTCGGTGCGGCAACGCGTCCTGCTGGCGGTCCTCGCCCTCCAGCCGAACCAGGCCGTATCGCGTGCGGAGCTCATCGACGCCCTGTGGAACGAAGACCCGCCCGAGACCTCTGTGGGGCTGGTGCACACCTACGTCGCACGGCTTCGCAAGGCGCTCGGACCGGTAGGTGAACCGTTGATCGTCCGCAGCAGCGGCGGCTACTTGCTACGCGCCGGTCCCGAGCAGGTCGACGCGGCCCGATTTGCTCACCTTGTCGGGCGAGCCGCCAGCTCCCTGGCCCGAGGGGCGGCCGACACCGCGTTCGAGGACGTCAGGCACGCGCTCGCGCTCTGGCGCGGCCCCGTCGTGTCCGATTTGGACAGTAGGTTGCGGCAGCATCCCGTGGCGGTCGCCCTGAACCAGCGGCGTGTGAACGCAGCGCTGCAGCTCGCCGACACCGGAGCCGCGCTGGGTCGGCACGACGAGACACTCGACGAGCTGCACGCCGTCGCGGTGCACGCGCCGTTTCACGAAGGGCTCCACGCCCGCCTGATGGTCGCGCTCGCCGCCGCCGGCCAGCAGGAGGCGGCGCTGCGGCTCTTCGCCGACCTGCGGGACCGGCTCGCCGGGCAACTCGGTGTCGAACCCGGCCCGGAGCTGCGCGACGCCCACCTCCGGGTGCTGCGCCAGGATCTGTCCATCCGCCGCCCCATCACCGTCGCCGGCAGCCGTCCGCGACACGGTGCCCCAGCGGCGCCCGCCCAACTACCCGCCGACGTGGCCGCGTTCACCGGCCGCCACACGGCGCTCGCCCAGCTGGACGCCGCCTACGCGCCGGACGGCCAGCCGCCGACGAGAACGACCATCGCAGTGATCAGCGGCATGGCGGGCGCGGGTAAGAGCGCACTCGCCGTGCACTGGTCACACCGCAACCGGCACCGCTTCCCCGACGGTCAGCTCCACATCAACCTGCGCGGGCACGCCGGCCAGGCGCCGGTGACCGCCCTGCAGGCGATCGAGCACCTGCTGCGTTCCCTTGGCACGCCCGCCGATGAGATACCCGGCGTCCTTTCCGAGGCTGCGGCGCTCTACCGCTCGCTGCTGTCCGGGCGCCGGGTGCTCGTACTCCTGGACAACGCGATCAGCTCCGAACAGGTCCGCCCGCTGATACCGGCCGGCGCGGGCACCATGGTCCTCGCCACCAGCCGGCACCAGCTCGGCGGCCTCGTCGCCGTCGACGGCGCCCGCCGCATCACCGTCGACGGGTTGACGCCCGGAGAGGCCAGCGAACTGCTCACCCTGGCCATCCCCGGAGACCGGGTCCGGGCCGATCCGGCCGCCGTGGCAGCCCTCGCCAACGCCTGCGCCCACCTCCCCCTGGCGCTGCGGATCGCCGCGGCCAACCTCGCCGACGACCCAACCCAAAGCATCGCCGGATACGTCGACGGCCTACGGCAGGACGACCGGCTCGACGCGCTCGCCTCCGCCGACGGGGAAGCCGCCGTCCGCGCCGCCTTCGACCTGTCGTACCTGGCGCTCGACGAACACGACCGGCGGCTATTCCGGCGTCTGGGGCTGGTGCCCGGCGACGACTTCACCGCCGACGCGGCGGCCACATTGGCCGCGATTCCGGTGCCCCGGGTCACCGAATCGCTGCGCCGGTTGGCGGCCGCGCACCTGGTGCACCGGCTTGCACCGCGGCGCTATGCCCTGCACGACCTGATCCGGCTGTACGCCGTCGAACGCGCACGCGCCGAGGAACCGGCCGGTGAGCCAGCGACCGCGGTCCGCCGGCTGCTTACCTGGTACCTCGACGCCGTGCACGGGGCGGCCGGACTGCTGCACCCCGGAATGCTGCGCCTGCCCAACGCCACGGCCGCCGTTCCGCACCACGGCGGCCCCGACGCGGTCGGGCAATGGCTCGACGCCGAGTACACGAACATCCTGGACGCCATCCGATACGCCGCCGACCACGGACCGCACGAGCTGGCCTGGCGGCTGACCGACGCGCTCCGCCCCTACCTGTGGAAACGGGCGACGCAGCACACCTGGGCCGAGATCGCCGAGGCCGGACTCCGGCTGGCACAAAGGGCCGAGGACCCGCGCGCAGAGGCCGTCATGCGGCTCAACCTGGCCGACCTGGAACTGCATCACAGCCGCTACCAGCCGGCGATGGAGCACGCCGCAGAACTGCTGAACCTGGCCCGGCGATCCGGCTGGCTGGAGGCCGAGGCGACCGCGCACACCATCCGGACCGCAATGTTCTGGCGCGTCGGCCGCCTCGCTGACGCCAGCGCCGAGGGAGAGCAAGGGCTGGCCATCGACCGGCGCCTCGGCCTGCCGCACGGTCACGGCTCGACCCTCGGAAACCTCGTGCTCATCTACCGCGACCTCGGTCGCCTGGCGGAGGCGGAACGGCTGTGCCGGCAGGCGTTGGAGCTGGCCGGGCCAGACCAGCTCAGCCGGGCGATCCGGCTGAGCAACCTCGGCCAAATCGTGCACTACCGCGGTCGCTTCGAGGAAGCCCGGCGCTACTACGACGAGGCACTCGCGATCGGCCATTCCTTCACCGACGCGGAGGTACGCCTGCGGCTCGCGGCGCTGCTGCGGGACATCGGCGAGTTGGACCAGGCCGCCGACTTCGCCCGCCAAGGGATCGCCGCGGCCCGCGAAAAGGCCAACCGGCAGATGGAGGCACTGGCCCTCGGCACGTCCGCCAGCATCCACCTCGCCCGAGGCGAGGCCCTGCCCGCCGCACGCGAATACGACGAAGCGCTCCGATTGGCGGAACGGATCGGCGAGCGCGGCGTCGTGGCGGAACTCCTGGCGGGGCTGGCCTCGGCGCGGCTTGCCTGCGGCGCGCCGGACGCGGCGCTCGCGGCCGCGCGACGGGCCTTGGCGATCGCCGTTCCAGCCGGGTACCGGCTGGCGGAGGGGCATGCACGCGCCGCGCTCGCCCACGTACACCGCGCATGGGGTGACACCGCCGAAGCCGCCGAACAGGCCGAGGCCGCCGCGGCTATCCACCACGCATGCGGCTACGTGACGCGGGACCGACAGGGAAACTTCTCGCGGCCGGTCGCGTTGGCACACCGGCCAGCCGCCGGGGGAACCGCGACGGATCAGAGCAGCCCGGGCTGAGCAGAGTGGCGGGTGGGCTCTGCCGCCCGAGATGGCGTAGCCGCGCCCAGCCGGCGAGCAGTTTGAGCCGGTCTTCGGACGGCGACGACCCAGTCTTTTTGGGGCACATCACATGCGTGCCACCCTCATGTACGGCGCCGGCGACGTCCGGATCTGGACAGGATGGGTGGCGGGTCCGGAATCGACAGCGCCGTGCAACACGCGGCCATCGACGACCCGCGACCCCCGCCCTACGCTCCGCGTTGAGGCTGAAACCGGGCCACCTGGGCACACATGCGCGAGACTTGGGGTGCGGATCAAGCGACCATCGGTTGGAGAGGTGCGCAGGTGGAGTACACACGGCTGGGGCGCACCGGCCTCAAGGTCAGCCGGATCGGGCTCGGCTGCATGAGCTACGGCAACCCAGGCACCGGCATGCATCAGTGGACCCTGGACGAGGACGCCGCCGCGTCCTTCTTCCGGCAGGCTGTCGAGCTGGGCGTTACGTTCTGGGACACCGCGAACGTCTACCAGGGCGGCACCTCGGAAGAGTTCGTTGGGCGAGCGATCACCAGGTTCTCCCGCCGGGAGGACATCGTGCTGGCCACCAAAGTCAGCGGGAAGATGCACGACGGCCCCGGCGGCAGCGGCCTGTCCCGCAAGGCCGTCCTGGAGCAGGCGGACGCCTCGCTGCGGCGACTGGACACCGACTACATCGACATCTACTACATCCACCGCTTCGACCCCGAGACGCCGGTCGAGGAAACCATGGCCACCCTCGACGCCCTGGTGCAAGCGGGTAAGGTGCGCTACCTCGGCGCGTCGTCGATGTGGGCGTGGCAGTTCGCGAAGATGCAACACGTCGCGGTGCTGGGCGGCTGGACGACGTTCTCGGCGATGCAGGACCAGTACAACATCCTCAAGCGCGAAGAGGAACGGGACATGATCCCGATGTGCCAGGACCAGGGCGTCGGCCTGACCCCGTACTCCCCGCTGGCAAAGGGCCGCGCGGCCCGGCCGTGGGGCGAACAGACCACACGCTCGTCCTCGGACAACGTCGCCCGGACATTCGACCGCGATGTCGATAAGCCGGTGGTGGACGCCGTCCAGAAGGTCGCCGAAGCCCGCGGCGTTCCGATGGCTCAGGTCGCACTCGCCTGGCTGCTGTCCAAGCCAGCGGTCTCCTGCCCGATCGTCGGCGCCACAAAACCGAACCACCTGCACGACGCCGTCGCGGCCCTGGACCTCCGACTCACAGACAGCGAGATCACCCAACTGCAGGAGCGCTACACGCCACAGGACAACTACTGGTGGTGACGTCCCCGAAGGTGTAGACGGCTGCTCTGTCTCGGCGACAGGCGGCATCCGAGTGCCGTGCGCCGACCACCCTGGAGCGGCCGTCAGCCAGGCATCGGCCGTCATGTCGATGCCTACTGGACGCTGACCGTCTGGCTCTTGAGCAGTTCCTCGAGTTGGTACAGGCGATCCGCGTCGCGAGGGAGCGATGCCCACGCCACGCGCACGGAGGTGGACTCCGTCCAGGCGATGCCGTAGACCTCGACGATCGCTGGCTGGGGCACGGTGGGCAGCGTTCGAGTGGCCCGGCTGGCACCGGTTTCGGTGTCGAGGACAGTAATCCGGAGTTCGTCTCTGGTCCGATAGGCGACCGCGGCAAGCCGGCCGTCCGGCGACAGCCGAACCTGTGCGGCATCCGTGCACGGCAGTGACGCTTGGGTGCGCTGCTGTCCGGTGGACCGTGCGAAGACGCGTACCTGGCACCCGTCCAGCACCGCGACCGCGTTGCCGGAGACATCGATCAACCGGCCGTCCGCTCCGGTCAGGGCAGCGGCGGGCAGGATGGGCTCCTCCCTGCCGGTCGCCAGGTCGTGCGACAGCAGCCCGCTAGGCCGCACCAGGTAGGCGCTGCCCCTGTCGGCCGCTACCAGGCTGACCCCTTCTCCCTTGACACGTACCTCGCGGGTCAACTCCACGGAACCGTCGGCACGCAGCACCTTCAGTTCGATCGACAACCCCGCCACGTCGGGTCCGTCTTCGCCGGCGGTCCCGGGCCTCAGATCGGTGTGGCCCAGCACCACCAGTTCTCCGTCCGCCAGCCCGAACGCGCCGTACCAGCCGTCGACGCCCGGGATCGCGTGGCGGACCACGGATCCGTCGGCGCGCATCTCGGCTTGGCCGCCGCTGTTGGTGATTCCGGCCTTGGACTTGCCCGGAATCTCCCAGGTGTGGCCGCCGCCGTGTAGCAGCAGTCGCTGAGCCGGTGGCCGCTGTCCCTGTACTCCGTCCGCCGCCGGCGCCACCGGAAGGGTGCCCGCCGGCGGCTCTTTCGACAGTGCCGCCGGTATCGTGACGGCGCCGACGCCGACCAGTGCGGCGGCGCAGGCCGCGGCGGCGGCTTGGTGGCGCCGTCGCCGGCGGGCCGCACGGCGGCGCAGGGACTGGAGATCGACGCTGTACGCAATGCTGGGCGTCGCGGCGTTGCGTACCGCCTCGGCGACGTTGTCGGGTATGAGAGTCATCGTTTACTCCTCCTCAGTGAGGGCCGCTCGCAAGCTGTCCAGACCACGGGACAAGCGGCTCTTGACCGTGCCCTCGGAGACCTTCAGGACGGCTGCGGTGTCGGTGATGGAAAGGTCGAGCAGCACGCGGCAGACCACGACCGTGCGCTGGCCCAGCGGCAGCAGGTCCAGGGCGGTACGGACCGCTACGGCGGTGGGGTCCGGACCGGCGACCACGGGTTCGTTCCCGGTCGCCGGAGCCGGCCGTTCCCGGCGAACCTTCCGCCACCACGAGGTCGCCCAGTTGAGCCCGACGCGGTAGGCCCACCCGGCCGGGTTGTCCAGGGCGCGTACCTCGCCCCAGCGGGCGTAGGCCCGGGACAACGCCTCGTCGGTCGCCTCCTTGGCCAGCGTTTCGTTGCCGAGGGTGAGGGCCAGCGCGCGGTAGATCCGCTCGCTGTACGCGCGGTAGAACTCGTCGAACGACTCAACGTCCAGGCCGGTCGCCACGATGTCCCGCTCGGCCGTTCGCATCCTCATGCCCTGTACACGCCCGGCCGCACCCGAACGTTCCCTCCCGGCCGCGCACGGCTGGCAGATCGCCGCCGGGATGGAACATCGCGGCTACCGCCGTGCGTCTCCAGGCAGATACCGGTCTGAGGAGGCAAATGGTGCGCATGAAAAGATCCGGGGCGACTGTCGCCCTAGCCGGACTGCTAGTCGTGTCCCTGCTTTCCACCGCCCACGCAAGGCAGCGGGAACGAGCGGTCACATCGGCCGCCCTAGTCCCGGTAGCCGGCGAAAAACACACGGTCACGCTGGTCACCGGCGACCGGGTGACGGTCGGCGCCGGCGGCGGTCTGGCCGTAAAGCCTGGCGCCGGCCGGGCGCGGATGACGTTCGTGACTCAGACGCACGACGGTCACCACGTCGTGATCCCGAGCGACGCACTCCCGTTGATCGGTGCGGGCCGGCTCGACCGCCGGCTGTTCGATGTCACGCTGCTGCGCGAAGCCGGCTATGACGACCGCCGCGCCGACCTGCCCGTGATCGTGACAGGTAGCGGGGCCGCGAGCAGAGGGGCCACCGCCGGTGCCGAGGTGGTGCGTGCGCTGCCCGCCGTCGGCGGAGTAGCGGCCAAGGTCGACAAGGCGACCGCCGGGGAGTTCTGGGACAGTCTCACAACCACCGGTACCGGCGGTGCACGCACCCTGGCGACGGGCGTCTCCGCCGTCTGGCTCGACGGCATGCGCCGGCTTTCCCTCGACCAGAGCGTGCCACGGGTGGGTGCGCCGACCGCCTGGCAGGCCGGCCTCGACGGCTCCGGCGTGACGGTGGCGGTGCTGGACACAGGTATCGACGCGGACCACCCTGACCTCGCCGGCCGGGTGGTCGCGTCCGAGAACTTCACCGAGGGCGCCGAGGACGGCCGGGACCTGGTCGGGCACGGCACTCATGTCGCGTCGACGATCGCCGGCAGTGGCGCCGCCTCCGGCGGCCGGTACCGCGGTGTGGCGCCGGGCGCCCGGCTGCTCGACGGCAAGGTCTGCGTGCGGCGCGGCTGCCCGGACTCGTTGGTGCTGGCCGGTATGCAGTGGGCCGCCGAGCGGGGCGCGACGGTGGTCAACATGAGCCTTGGCGGGACCGACACCCCCGGGCTGGACCTGCTGGAGCGGGCGGTGCAGGACCTGACCGAGCGGTACGGCGTGCTGTTCGTGGTCGCCGCTGGCAACGAGGGCGAGGCGGGCGACGGTACGGTCAGTTCGCCGGCCACCGCGGACGCGGCCCTGGCGGTCGGTGCGGTGGACCGGCGGGACGCGTTGGCCGAGTTCTCCGGCCGGGGACCCGGGGTAGACGGCGCGCTCAAGCCCGACGTGACCGCGCCAGGAGTGGACATCGTCGCCGCTCGCGGCGCAGACAGCGAGGCCGGGACGCCCGGTGAGCCGTACATGACGATGACCGGTACCTCGATGGCGGCGCCACACGCGGCGGGGGCCGCGGCGATCCTGACCCAGCAGCATCCTAAGTGGACGCCCGAGCAGCGGAAGGCGGCGCTGATCGGTTCGGCCGTCCCCGACCCCGCGCATGGGCCGTACGCTCAGGGTGCCGGGCGGATCGACGTCGCCCGCGCGATCGGCCAGCCCGTCACGGCCGGCCCGGCGAGCGTTAGCTTCTCGCACCAGCGGTGGCCGCGCCACGATGACAAGCCGCAGAGCCAGACCGTCACCTACAGCAACCACGGCGCCGAGGACCTCACGCTTACCGTCGAGCCGGTCGCGACCGGGCCGGACGGCGAGCCGGCGCCGGCCGGTATGTTCCAGCTCAGCGCCTCGACGCTGACCGTGCCCGTCGGCGGCACCGCCGACGTGACCATCACCGCCGATACCGCGGTCGGCGACCTTTCGGGGTACTTCGGCGGACGCCTCACCGCCACCGGCGGCGGCGTCGTGGTGAGCACCCCGTTCGCGGTCAGCCTGGAGGGCGAGGCGTACGACCTGACGCTGACCCACACCGACCGGGCAGGCACACCGACCACCGGCCACCTCACGACCCTGTACCGCACGGACGGGCGGGTCCAGGCGCACGTACCCAAACTGGCAACCACCACCCTGCGTGTGCCACCCGGTCAGTACACGCTGGTGAGCATCGTCTTCGACGAGCCCGGCACCTGGACTGCGGTGCTCGCCCAGCCGCGGCTGACAGTCGACGGTGACCGTTCGATGGAGCTCGATGCCAGGGCCCCCCCCCCGGCCCGGGTACCCCGGCCGGCCCGGGCGGCAGAGCCGGCGCGGGCCGAGCCCCGGGGCCGGGTCGGGACCAGTGATGCGGCGTCGTTCTTCGGTGTACGCGCGCAACGGCTCGATGACATCTTCACCGCGCGACTCGGGGGCGACCAGGCCGTGGACGGCTTCGCGGTAGCCCCGATCGGCACATGGGCGAAACGCAACGCCGACGGGACGTTCGCCGGCAGCCCTTACTCCTACCATCTGGCCTGGCCGGTCACCGGCCGGATGATCAGCGGGTTCACGCGCGAGGTCCGGCGGCGCGACCTCGCCACGGTGGCGGCCGACCATGCCGCTACACAGCCCGGAACGGTGGGTTGGAAGGCCACCAAGGTTGTGCTGCCCGGATTCGGCGAAATCGGTGGGATCGAGGCGCTCCCCAGCGAGCTGCCGTTCCGGCGGACCGAGTACTACAACGCCGATGGCGGGGTGCGGTGGTACCGCGTGTTCGAGGAGGTCAGCGCCGATGGCGCGCTGGTCAGCCTCCTGGAATCCGGACCCGTCGGCGCCGCCTACCGCCCCGGTCAGTCGTACCAGGAGAAGTGGAACTATGGAGCGTTCGGTCCGGCGCTGCTGCCGCAAGCACCGCCGTCATGGCCGCCCGTGGCCCGGATCGGCAACCTGCTCCGGGTCGACCCATCGCTGTACGGCGACGGCGGGCGGGCACGGCGGATGCATGCCACACACGGGGACGGTGACCGTGTACCGGGACGGTGCGCAGACCGCCGAGCGGCCGCTCGAAAATCTCCTCATCGAGGTGCCGCCGGAGCCGGCACGGTACCGGGTCGAGATCGAAGCCGACCGTGCGCAGTCGGCCCCGTTTGCCACCGCCACCAAGCTGGCCTGGGAGTTCCGGTCCGGACACGCAGGCGAGGAGACCGTGACGGCACTTCCCGTGTCGGTGGTGCGGTTCAGTCCAGAACTCGACGGACACAACGTCGCCCCGGCCGGGCGGCCGTTCCCGCTCCCGGTCTCCGTGAACCCTCAGCCGGGCTCGGCGGCCGGCCACCCGGACCAGTTGACCATCGCCGTCTCGTACGACGACGGCGCGACCTGGCGGGAAGCCCCGGTGCAGGGCAACCAGCAGGCCCTGTTGAGGCATCCACCCGGTGAC
Source organism: Micromonospora sp. CPCC 205371 (assembly GCF_026130045.1). GTDB lineage: Bacteria > Actinomycetota > Actinomycetes > Mycobacteriales > Micromonosporaceae > Phytohabitans. The sequence continues at coordinate 63,091 of NZ_JAIBNX010000013.1, read as the reverse complement.
GGGTTCGTATCACTGCGGGCAACCGCCACCGACCGGGACGGCAACACCACCGAGCAGACCGTCCTGCGCGCGTACCGGATCGGATGACGCTGAGCTCCTCGCGGCCGGCCGCACCTTTCACCAACGGTGCGCCGGCCGCCTCGGGAAGCGTGGCGGCGGTCCGTGCCCCTGAAGACCAAGCCGCCCCAGCGGCTGCGCACCGCCTGGTCCGTAGCGGGCGGCAGATGGCGTACGCGCTGCGGGACGCAGCATGTTGCGCACATCGCGCGGACGCAATCGCCCACAAGAAGGAAGAAGGATCTCCATGACGACCGCGACCGAACACCGCCCGCACGCCGGGCATGAGCACTGAGAAGCGGGGCTTCGAGGTGGGAGGCAGGACCGCGCCACCCCGGCGCCGTCCGGCCTCCGCCGCGCGACACGAAGGCCTAGTTGAATTTGGTTTTCATTCTCGTATACGCTCCCGGTCATGGTGAGAGTTCCCGAGCCGGTGCGCCGGCTGGTCGCTGCCTTGTCGGTGTTGCTGTTCGCGGGCCCGCTGGTGGCGTGCGGGCGGGCGAGCGCTGAGGGTGGCGACCAGGCCGTACGAGTGGTGGCGAACTTCTACCCGGTGGAGTTCCTGGCCCGCCTGGTCGGTGGCGACGCGGTCACGGTCACGGGTCTGACCCCGGCCGGTGCAGAGCCACACGACCTGGCGTTGGACGGCAAGGCGATGGCGGCGTTGGCGGACGCCGACGTCGTGCTGTATTTGGGCGCCGGCTTCCAGCCCGATGTGGAGCGTGCGGTGGCCGCACTGCCGGAGTCGGTGCATCGGGTGGATCTGCTGTCCGCGCCTGGTGTGGGCTTGCTGCCGGCACCGGCGGCGCTGGGCAAGGAGCCGCTCGCCGGCGGGAACGACCCGCATGTGTGGCTAGATCCGGTGCGGATGAAGGCGATGGCCGCCGCGGTCACCGACGCCTACGCGGCGGTGGACCCTGGGGCGGGCGAGCGGTACCGGGCTAACCTGGCCGCCGCGCAGGGGGACCTCGACGGCCTGGACGCGACGCTGCGGGGGCAGTTGGCCAGCTGTCGGCAGAAGACGATCGTGACCTCGCACGCCGCGTTCGGGTACCTGGCCGACCGGTACGGTCTGCGTCAGGTGCCGATCGCGGGCCTGTCACCCGACGCCGAACCGGACGCCAAGACCCTGGCCGAGATCACCGACGTCGCCCGCGCGGCCGGTGTGGGCACGGTGTTCTTCGAGGAGGCGTTGCCGCCCAAGCTCGCCGAGACGGTGGCCGCAGCGATCGGCGCCCGCATCGACCTGCTCGCCGCGCTGGAGTTCGACCCAAGCGAGGCGATCGGCGCCGGCCAAGACTATCTGAGCGTGATGCGCGCCAATGGCCAGCGCCTACACGCCGGACTGGACTGCGCGTGAGTAGCGCCATCCTGCGATGCCAGCGGCTGACGGTCCGCTACGGGCCGACAGTGGCCGTCGAGGCGGTCGATCTCGCCCTGACCGCCGGGGAGATGGTCGCGCTGGTCGGTCGCAACGGCGCCGGCAAGTCGACACTGCTGCGCGCCCTGGCGGGGCTGACCGGCCACGAGGGAACGGTGGTGCGCGACCCGCGCGCCTGCCAGCACCCTCGCGGCGAGGTGCGTGTGGCCTACGTGCCGCAGCGGGCCACGCCACGTTGGGACATGCCGATCAGCGTTCGGCGGGCGGTCACCGCCGGCAGGCTCCCGCCTGGCCGCCGGTGGCGCCGCGCGGCCCGGACTGACGGGAGGGTGGGGGGGGGGGCGCTGGCTCGCCTGGACCTCACAGAGCTGGCCGCCCGGCCGGTCGGTGCGCTGTCCGGCGGTCAAGCGCAACGGCTGCTGCTGGCGCGGGCGCTGGCTCAGGAACCCGATGTACTGCTGCTGGACGAGCCATGCGACGGCCTGGACGTGGCGAGCGTGGCCGCACTGGTAGGCACGCTGCGGCAACTTGCCGACGCCGGGATGGCGGTCTGCTGCGCGATGCACGAGCTACGCCTGGCGCGCGGCGCATGTAACCGTGTGATAGCCATCGACCGCAGCGTCCTCGCTGACGGACCGGCTGATCAGGTGCTGTCCCCCGGCGGAGTGGCGGCGCTGTTCGGGCTGGCCGGCGCGGCATGACCGATCCCACGACACGGCGACACCGTGGCAGCCGCCAATGAGCGGCATCGCGTGGCTGGTAGAGCCGATGTCGTACCCGTTCATGCAGCGCGCGGCGGTGGGCACGCTCGCCGTCGGCGTCGCTGCTCCGGTCGCCGGCGTGTGGGCCACCAGCCGACGGCTGGTGTACCTCACCGACGCGATGGGCCACGCGATCCTCGCCGGTGTCGCCGCCGCCGCGCTGCTGGGCGCCTCGCTGCTCGTCGGTGGGCTGACCGCCGCTCTGGTCATGGCGTTGCTGGTCGCCTTGCTGGTGGTCCGCGCTCGGCTGCCGGAGGACAGCGCCATCGGCGTGGCTGGGCAGGGCCTGTTCGCGCTCGGCGTCATCGGCGTGTCGGTGAGCAGCCAGCCGCGGGCGCTCTCACACGTGCTGTTCGGTAACCCGCTGACCATCAGCTCCGCCGACGTAGCCGCCGTGATCGCCCTCAGCGTGATTGTCGTGGCGGCCGTGGCGGTGTGCCTCCCGGTGCTCGTGGCCACCACGTTCGACCCCGTGCACGCCCGTACCCTCGCGGTACGCACCGGACTGGTTGACACCGCCGTCATCGTCGGGCTCGGCCTGGTCGTGGTGGTCGGCCTGACCACCGTCGGAGTGCTCATGGCGTTGACGCTGTGCATCGCCCCAGCCACCGCCGCCCGGCTGCTGTCGGCCAGGGTCACCCGGGTCCTCTTCCTGGCCGGATCGCTCGGCGCCAGCGCAGGGCTGGCCGGGCTACTGGCCAGCTACCACCTGGGCCTTCCGGCCGGACCCGTAGTTGCCGTGCTCGCCGTGGCAGAGGTGGCCGCTGCCGTACTGGCTCGCACATGTCTCAGACGCCGACACGCCAATTGAGATTGGTTTTCATTATCCTATAGACTGGCGGGCATGGTGCAACGGCGACGTTCCGGCCAACCCGGTCCACGGGGAGGCTGTCAAGGTCAGCTGATGGTCGGCAGCCGCCGGTGAGCCCCGCGGATGACTTGTGCACGGTGATGCTGTGCCGGGGCTGCTGTTGCGGCAGCCGCCGCAAGCACCCGACGGTCGACCACGACGGCCATCTACATCGGCTACGCACGCGGGCCGCCGGGTTGGGCCGGGTCCGGACCAGTGAGTGCCTGGGCCCCTGCGAACGGTCCAATGTGGCCGTTGTCATCCCGTCCCGGTCCGGGCGCCGCGGTGGCGGCACTGCGGTCTGGCTGGGATGGCTGCTCGACGAGGACGCGATCGACGCGATCGCCGACTGGGTTCGCGCCGGCGGTCCCGGCAGGTCCGAGCCGCCGACCACGCTGACCCTGCATCAATTCCCGCCGCCGCGCCGAAACGTGCCGACGCCGTCATGACGAGCCGCGACGGACCGCACCACCACAACGCCCAACCGCAGCACGGAGGCCCGGCACCGAATGACTGACCGCATATCCGGACCGGTACGCCTATCCCGGCCAGCCACCACACGACGCACCGACACCGCCGCCCTCAAGGCGGCAGTCCGCGACGTACTGAGCCTCGACGACAGCGACACGGTGGTCATCCAACAACTGGCCTGTGCCGAACCGGGCTGCCCGCCGGTGGAGACCGTCGTGGCCGTGCTGTCGGCCACCGAGGCGCCCAGACGGTGGACCATCCACAAACCCACAGCCGACGTCACCGGCGACGACATCCGCGTCACCCTCACCCAACCACACACCCATGGAGAACCGCAGTGACCGATACCCGGGTCCCCGTCACCGTGCTCACCGGCTTCCTCGGCTCGGGCAAGACCACCCTGCTCAACCGGATCCTCACCGAACAGCACGGCATGCGCATCGCCGTCATCGAGAACGAGTTCGGCGAGATCGGCATCGACGACGCCCTCGTCCTGGACGCCGAAGAAGAGATCTTCGAGATGAACAACGGCTGCATCTGCTGCACCGTGCGCGGCGACCTGATCCGCATCCTCGGCGCGCTGATGCGCCGCCGGGACCGCTTCGACCGCATCCTGGTCGAGACCACCGGCCTGGCCGACCCGGCGCCGGTGGCGCAGACGTTCTTCGTCGACGACGAGATCCGCGAGCAGCTGCGGCTGGACGCCATCGTCACCCTGGTCGACGCCAAGCACATCCTCACCCACCTCGACGAGGTCAAGCCCGACGGAGTGGAGAACGAAGCGGTCGAACAGGTCGCCTTCGCGGACCGCCTGGTGCTGAACAAGACGGACCTGGTCACCGACGCTGATCTGGTGGCCATCGAGGCCCGGCTTCGGGAGATCAACGCCCTCGCCGAGATCGTCCCCGCCCAGTACGGCAAGGTCGACCTCGAACGCATCCTCGACGTCGGCGCGTTCGACCTGTCCCGTGTCCTCGAAACGGACCCGCAGTTCCTCACCGACACCGAGCACCAGCACGATGTCACCGTCACCTCGGTCGGCATCGCAACACCCGGCGAGGTCGACGTCGACAAGCTCAACACCTGGCTCGGGGAGCTGCTGGCCACCAAGGGCGTGGACATCTTCCGCTCCAAGGGCATCCTCGCCCTCGCCGGCGACGCCAACCAGTACGTCTTCCAAGGCGTACACATGCTCTTCGACGGTGACGAAGGCCGGCCGTGGCGCGACGACGAGCCGCGCACCAACCGCCTGGTCTTCATCGGCCGCAACCTCGACCGCGCCGAACTCGAAGCCGGTTTCACCGCCTGCCTTACCGGAGCCCCCGCATGACCACCACTATCGCCGAGAGCACCATCTGGCAGGCCACAGTGGACGACGTCCCGGTCGCACTGACCGTCGGGGGACGACTGGTCGCGGTCGCCGGCGCCGAAGGCTCTTGCGCCGTCTTCGACGCCACCACCGGAGAACACGTCACTTCGCTTGCCGTTGACGGAGGACTTCTCGATGCGGCGCTTTCACCGGACGGCGCCCACCTCGCCCTCACCAGCACCGCCGGCTACCACGTGTGGCACGCCCGCGACACCCGCCTGCAAACGCTGCGGGCGCACGGCTGGTCCGCACGGGCCCGCTGGGCCGGCAACGACCGCGTCGCCGTCGCCGCCGGCCGGCAGATCACGGTCCACGCCGCCGACGGCGCCCTGCTGTGGCAGGCCGGCCCCGCGCCCAGCACCATCACCGACCTGACCTGGGTGCGGCAGGGCCGCGAAATCGCCGTCTCGGCATACAACGGCGTCTACCGGTACGCCCGCCACCGCACCGACCCGGTCAGCCACTTGCCCTATCCCGGCTCACATTTGGTCATCGCCGCCAGCGCCAACGACCGATGGATCTGCACCGGCAACCAGGACCGCAGCGTGCACATCTGGCGCACCCGCGACGCCAAAGAACTGGAGATGGCCGGCTACCCCGACAAAGTCACCGGCCTGATCTTCGACGACACCGGCCGCTGGCTGGCCAACAACGGCGCCCCCGACATCACCGTGTGGGACTTCGCCGGCAAAGGCCCCGCCGGAACATCGCCCCGCATGCTCCGCCACCACGACGCCGTCACCGGCCTAGCCTGGCAGCCCGGCACCGGTGCCACGCTGGCCAGTTGCGCACGCGACGCCACCGTGGCGCTGTGGCAGCCCAGCACCGGCGCGCCCGGCAAACCGATGAAACCGGCCCAACGCTACGACCTGGACGCCCCTGCCACCGCCGTCACCTGGCTCGACCAGCGGCGACTGCTCACCGCCACCCGCACCGGCACACTGAGCGTGATCGACACCGCGGCGGCACGACCGAAGGGAGCCGAATGACTGCCGCCGACCCGTACGCGGAATCCGGTGAGTTCATCGACGTACTCAGCCAGGACGCCTGGCAAGCCCTACGCGCCCCGATCAGCAAGGCGCTAAGCGAAGCCGAACGCCGCATTCGCCTACCTGGCTGTCTGGATGCTGCTCGCCTTCGTCGGACTCGCCGTCACCGCCCGAAAGGCTCAAGCAGTCGCCTAAGACGGCTGCTCCGGTCGGGCCGTCTGCGCCGCCTGTCCCGCCGACCACGCGCTAACGGCCATCTGATCCCTCGGGGATCTGGAACAGGTTGAGGTGGTAGCTGCGCACCTGCCGGCGGAACAGCGCGCCCATCACCGCCGACAGCGCCCGAAAGCGCAGCGGCATACGGGCGCGCAGCTCCGGCTGCGGCTGGGCGAGCGTCCGCGAGTCCAGCAGCCGCAGTCCGAGGCGCTCCAGCTCCGCCGGGTCCTCGCACACCCACGTCATCCGGGCACCCATCTCGCGCATCACGTCGTTGCGGTTGACCGAGTCGGCCATCACCCGTCCGCCGGTGTCCAGCGCCAGCGACGCGCCCGGAAAGTTGGTGGTGATGTGCCGGATCGCCTGCTCCACCTGTTCTGGTTCGAAGTAGAGCAGGACGGCCTCGGCCACGAACAGGTACGGCCCACGGCTGGCCTTGACGGTCTCCACCCACGCCGGGTCAAGTACCGAGCCGGCCAGCATGCGCCGCCGGTCGGTGTCAGTGAAGAACCGGCGGCGCAGCTCGATCACATCCGGCAGGTCCAGGTCGAACCAGCTGACGCTGCCGTTGTCCAGCCGCTCGAACCGGGTGTTCAGCCCGGTGCCGACCTCCACCACCGTGCCGCCGGGATGCTCGGTCAAAAACCGCCGCACCCACTCGTCGAACATGGCCGTGCGCAACACCGCACCGCGCGCCCCGCCCCTGAACGCCTTCATCTGGGTGAAGTCGTAGTCGATCGACTCGACGATCCGCACCGCGTGCGGGTCACTCAGCAGCGGCCGCCGCTTGCCAGTCTCGACCGCCCGCCCATACAGCGGGATCATCAACGTCTGCTGCACGGCTCCCAGCCGGACGCCGGCCCTGCCGTCGTCTGTCATCCCTACTTCTCGCCCTTCTGTACGCGCGCGTAGCGGGCGCGGAACTTCTCTACCCGGCCGGCGCTGTCCAGGATGCGCTGCCGGCCAGTCCAGAACGGGTGACTGGCCGAGGAAATCTGCACGTCGATGACGGGGTAGGTGTTGCCGTCACTCCACTGGATGGTCTTGTCGCTGGTGGCGGTGGATCGGGTCAGGAACGCGAAGTCAGCGCCGCGGTCGCGGAAGACCACGGGACCGTACTGCGGATGGGTACCAGGCTTCATGCTTTCTCCTCGATGTCAGTGTGCCACTCGCCAACGATCATTGCATATGACTATCGTTTTCATTATGCCTCCCGAGGCCTTGGCTCCTCGCCTCGCCGGGTACCTGACCACCGACGGCGGCCGTGTCCTCGACGGAGGACGTCGCGTCGCGGCCTTGCCGCGCTTCGAGGTCGTCACTGGTCGTCGAGACGCTTACCTGTTCCGGCCGGTTGGTGCAGCAGTCGGCTGCGGATACGGCTACGCCGTCTCGCCGAAGGCTGCCTGTTGCCGCGCCTGGATGGTGCCTGGTTGGACTTCCGCTACTTCACGCCCGACGGACCCGGCCGCCAGCCGGACCCGTCGCGATCTGGCACCACCCGAAGCGGAACTGGCCCGGTCGCCGGCGGCGAGGGCGAGTACGTGGAGTTCAGCACGAACTCGCGTCCGACGCCCATGGTGACCTGCCACGGCGGGTGCGGCGGGAGAAGGCGCGGTTTTGATCTGGTGGTCTTGTCGTACCGGGCTCCTACAGTGTGCCGGTGACGCGATTCGTGCAGCAGCCCGACTACACGGGTGCGGAGTTCATCGACCTCTCAATGGCCAGCGCGACCTTCCGCGAGGTGGATCTCAGCCGCACCCGGATGCGTGGCGTGCTGCTGTTCAACGCCGACATCGACGGGGCGATCGACGGGCTGCGCGTCAATGGCGTAGAGGTCATGCCGTTGATCGAGGCCGAGCTGGATCGCCTGCACCCCGAACGGCTGCGACTGCGGCCGACCACACCCGAGGCGATGCGCGACGCGGTGGATGTCATCGAGGAGCTTTGGCAAGCGACGGTCCGACGTGCAAGTGCGCTGCCGGAGCAAGCCGTCCACAGGTCAGTGAACGACGAATGGTCGCTCGCCCAAACCCTTCGCCACACGATCTTCGTCGTGGACGCCTGGTACGGCCACGCGGCGGCCCTTCGCCCAAACCCGTTCCATCCGATCGGGGTGCCCGCATCGTTCATCAACGGCGCCGAGCTCGGCATCGACGAGTCGGCCACGCCCACCCTGGGCGAGATCCTCGCCGTGCGCGCCGAGCGGATCGCTGATCTGCGCGCGTATCTGGCGAACGTCACGCAGGAGGAGCTGGACCGGGTGCGGGGGCCGAACACCGCGATGGGCTGCCCGCGGCCGGCCGAGCGTACGGCGGTTGAGTGCCTGCAAGTCATTTTCAGCGACGAGTGGGCACACGTGCAGTTCGCCAACCGCGACCTGGCCATCCTGGAACAGGAGTACGCCTGATCTTCCACGGGTGACGTCGCCCGACGGCCCGAGGTTCCTGCGCAAGAACCGTCAAGTGGTGACGCCGTTGAGTCGGTACCGTCTCGTTGTGCCGTCGCCGACCCGTGAACTGCTTCGACTCCTCGCTGTCGTCAACTCCAGACTGAGCGAAGACGTCTCGCTGTCCGTCCTGGCGATGTGGGCACACCGGTCCCGGTTCGACCTGCACCGCCGACTCCGGCGGCTCGTGGGCGAGACGCCGAAGGCCTACATAGTTCGGGTTCGGCTGGCCCGCGCCGCGGCCGAACTGGTCTCCACCGACCGGAGGGTCTCGGCGGTGGCACTGGACCACGGGTTCGCCAGTCACGAGGTCTTCACCCGCATCTTCACCCGCCACTTCGGTCAAAGCCCTCGGGGGTACCGCACCCGTGGGCTGCACGTCGCGGGTCGGCGCGCCGCCGCCGTGCATGCCGCGACAATGGCGTCGACGGCGCCGTGCATCAGCCTCTACCACATCAGCATGACCGAGAGGAAAACCGCTGTGCCGCTCGACATCTCCGTCCAGGACCTGCCGGTCTTCCACGCCGTCGTAATGCGCCGGCGAGTCACCCGCGACGAGATCGCTACGGCGCTCGCCGAATGCCTGCCAACCGTGTTCGGCTACGTCCAGCGGCACGGGTTGGCCATCGCCGGCCCGCCTTTCGCCCGCTACCCGGAGGTAGGGCTGGGGTCACTTGTCATCGAGAGCGGCGTGAGCGTCGCGGCGCAGCCGCCCACGGCACCCAGTGGCGGGATCGAGGCGCTCACCATCCCGGCGGGTCGCGCGGTTGTGGCAGTCCACCGGGGGCCCTACGACACCCTGCCCGAGTCTTACCAACAGATCGAGAAGTGGATGCGCGACCAGCGACTTTCCGCGGCGGGACCGCCTTGGGAGACATACCTGACTGATCCCGGCGAGCGCCCCGATCCCTCGACGTGGGAAACGAAGATCGCCCAGCCCGTACGGTGAGGTCCCACCCGCCCGGCCTGCAATCGCTGGAGAAGTTTCCTGCCATGCGTCGACAACGCGGCCGGAGCCGTGCCGATCTCGCGTGCTGATGAGCGCTGCGTCATCCCGTGGCCTCTCGCAGCTTGTGAACTGTCACGCCACCAGCCTTCCAGGCGATCGAGGCGGCGCGGACGGCACCGCGCCTCAACGGCTGACGGCGGTCTCCCGCTCCACCCGCGAGAGCTTTTCGGGATTGCGCACGTGGTAAGCGCCGGTGATGTAGCCGTTCTCGACCCGCACCGCCAGCACGCCGTCGATCTTCCCGTTGACTCGGACGAGCAACCCCGGGCCGCCGTTGATCTGTACCAGTTCGACCGACCTTTCGGCGTCGCGCTTCCACCAGCCGACGGCCAGCAAGCGAGCCACCTTGCCGGCCCCCACGATGGGCCGAAGCAGGGCGTGTTTGATTCCGCCGCCATCGCTCAGGGCGACGACGTCCGGCGCCAGGATGTCCAGCAGGCTCTGCAGGTCGCCGGTTTCAACCGCGCGCTGGAAGGCCCCGAGTGCGGCTCGGGTCTGGGCCGGGGAGACGACGCCTCGTGGCCGGCGAGCGGCGACGTGCGCCCGCGCCCGGTAGGCGATCTGGCGGACCGCGGTCGGTGTCTTGTCGACGGCTTCGGCGATCTCGTCGTAGTCCAGGTCGAACACCTCGCGCAGTACGAACACGGCCCGCTCGATCGGCGCGAGCGTCTCCAACACAAGCAGCATCGCCATCGAGACGCTGTCGGCGAGTTCGACGTCCTCGGCCACCTCGGGCGCGGTCAGCAACGGCTCGGGAAGCCACGGCCCGACGTAGGACTCCTTGCGCCGACCGAGCGCCCGCAGCCGGTCCAGCGCCTGCCGTGTGACGATCCGCACGAGGCAGGTTGCGGTGCCCGACGAACGCCTCGGTGGCCGAGTCCATCCGGCGGCCGCTAGGGAACGGCTCGGCGGTGTCTCTCGGTCGTTCGCTGCGCTCGCTCATGCCCGACTTCCGCCTGTTCGCTCGTAGCCCTGCCACACGCACAAGACGCCGGTCCTCACCGTTTTGTAACACCCGTGCCCGGTGTCGCGCGTCACAGGACCGCGCTGTTACGGGGATCGGGATGGCCACGTCTCGTGTTCGTCAGGACGCCGGGCGAACGATCCGCGCGGCTCGATCGGCACCGCGCTGCTCAACACCATCGCCACCAGCGCGACCGCGGCCTACTTGGCCTCGCACGCCGCGCAGGGCAGGAGCCCGGCCTTCGCCAAGAAGGCGATGCTGGAAGGTTTTGTGACAGCCGGCACCTGGGCCGCGGGGATTCTCTTGGCCGGCGCGCTGATCGTCGCCGTCCTGATGAACACCCCGCGCCCCAAACACCCGGCCGTCACCCAGGACGCGGAGAGCGCGGGGGCCGCCGAGGACACCGAGCCGGCGCTTCTCTTCACCGCCACCGACCTGGACGGGAACACTGTCCTCATCACGGATCGTTGACCATCCACGGCTAGATTGATGGCGATCGTCGAGATGGGTCGATTGCCGGCGTGTAGGTAACGAAAGTGCCTCTCGTGCAAGAGAAACTGATGGTCGAATCGATCAGGTTCTCTCGCGGAAGGGGCACCTTCGGAGTGCCGTTTACGGCGTGGGCGAAGTCTGTTGGTAGCCCGAAGCCGCGAGCGTCGAGGCATCGCCGACGAGATTTAGCGGACACGTAGATCCTTCGGTCGCTAAAGTTGAAGCTGTTGCGGAATCCCGTCCGCCGGGGAAATCGAGGAGCACTGATGTCTACAACGATGACCGGAGCTTCCGTTCGCCCCTTGGTGACCGCAGTCGCAGGCTTGTAACGCCGCGCGTGTAGCAGCAAAGTCAGCACACATCCCGGTCGCCGGGGCGAGGTGACACGTGTCACCGGCCCTTGGCGCTGTTTGGCGTCTCCGTTCGCCTATCCGGGAGTTCTGCCGTGTCCGCTCGTCGTTCCTCACTGCCCCGTGTACGTGTCCTGGTCGAACGCCTGATCGTTGCCGCGTTCGGCGGGAAATCTCAACGGTCGAGGTCAGCCCCGCCTGCTCCGAACTCCGCTGATCAGACTGTCAACCGGAATGTTCGCCTGCTGAGCTGGTTCAACTTCTTCGGCGACTTTCGCATGTACGGGCCGATTATGGTCATCTACTTCGCGCAAGTCACCGGCTCGTACGCCGCTGCCACCAGCCTCCTGGCGGTGAAGATGCTGTCTTCGGCAGCCTTCGAAGTCCCTACCGGGGTGCTCTCCGACCGGCTCGGGCGACGCGGCACGATGATCGCCGGTGCCGTCGCCATGGTGGCCGCCCATCTCGGGTACGCCGGCGCTTCGGGCTACGGCCTCCTCCTGGCGGCTGTTGTGCTGGAGGGATTGGCGACCTCACTGTGGAGCGGCAACAACGAGTCTCTGCTCTACGACACGTTGCTCGAGGCCGGCCGGGAGGAGGAGTTCCCCCGGCACTCGGGCCGGGTGAACTCGATGTTCCAAATCGCGCTCACACTGGCGGCAGCCATAGGTGGCGTGGTCGCCGGCGCGTGGTCGCTGCGTGTGGTGGTCGTGCTGTCTGTCGTGCCGCAGGTGCTGTGCCTGCTCGTCGCCTTGCGGGTCCGGGAACCGCGGATGCATGGCCCGCTGGAATCGAGCGTGCTGGTGCACCTCGGATCGGCCCAGCGCGGCATCCGCCGTAATCCAGTGCTCCGCCGGATGACTCTGGTGTCGGCGCTTCGCTACAGCAGCGAAAGCGCGGCCCAGTTGTCGCCAGTTTTCGTGGCAGGGCTGTGGCCGCTCTGGGCGCTGGGCCTGTGGCGCACCTTCGGCCATGGCGTAGCCTTCGTCGGCTTCCGCGTCAGTGGTTGGGTGATCCGCCGGGTCGGAGCGGCCCGCACTCTGCTGTTCGGTGAGCTGTTCGACAACGTGGCGAACTTCGTGGCGCTGGTCAAGCCGACGGTATTTTCGCCCGTGCTGCTTGGGTCACCGGCCTACGGCATGTCGACGATCGCCCAGCAGACGTTGCTGCAGCGTGAGTTCACCGACCGGGAGCGCGCGACAATGGGTTCGCTTGCGGCGCTGCTCGGCAGCTTGCTCTACGCGCTCGTCGCCCTGGGAGCCGGCCTGGTGGCAGACCGTTGGGGCATTGTTCCGGCGTTGCTCGCGATCCAGGCGGTGGTGCTGATCGCACTTCCGCTTGCCTGGTGGGTGCACGCGCACGCTTCTTCGCTCCCCTCGGGCACTGGGACGGTGACGGGATGAGCCATTAGCCGCGGCGAGCGTCTTCAAGGCCCAGAAGCCGGTCGTATGCTGGTCCCTCCAATGTGGAACTCTCGCAATATTCGGAAGTGCGGCGGGCAACGCGGGTGCGTGCCGGCACGAACGCGCGGCGAGCTGCACCGCCGCACGGGGATGGGCTCCGACCTCGGTCAGTTCCGCACCGCGAGTGCGGCACGTGAATGTCCCTATGTGGCGGTACGTTGACGACACTGACGTCGCGTCCTACACGGTCGGCCACACACTGCTGCGTAGATCGCGGTGGTGGGCCGCGCTGCCCGACCGGCCGATGGCCTGAGGGGGCACGACTCTTCTTGTACGTTAGGGTAGCCTCGCGGCGCACGGTGGGTGCGACCAGGAATCGCTCCGTGGCGCCGGGCACGTCCTACCCGCGACGCCACAAAGTTTCACTCCCGCGACGCACGACGGCTGCCACCCACGGAAAGGAAGTGCCCGGTTGAGCGCGCGTTTCGAGGAACTGGACTGGCGCGAGACGCCCATCGGCGCGATCAGCCTGCGTCGGCGGCGGGACCCGTCGCTTCAGGCCGAGGTGTACGAGGTCAAACTCGGCGACGAGTTCCTGATGTCGAGCCTGTTCACGGTCGGCGAGACCGAACTTGCCCGGCTCGCTCTGGCCGAACTGCCGGGCACCGACCTGGACATAGTGGTGGGTGGCCTGGGCCTCGGCTACACCGCCCGCGCGGCGCTGCACGATCCTCGGGTGCGGTCCCTGACCGTGGTGGACGCGCTCGATGAAGTGATCGCCTGGCATCGCCGCGGCCTGCTACCGGCCGCCGCCGACCTGACCGGCGACCCGCGGTGCCGCCTGGTCCACGGCGACTTCTTCGCGATGTCCGCCAGCCCAACGGGGTTCGACGCCGACATGCCCGGGCGCCGCTTCCACGCCATCCTGGTGGACATCGACCACACGCCAAGCCACATCCTGCATCCCAGCCACGCCGCGTTCTACCGGCCAGAAGGGCTACGCAGCCTCGCCAAGCACCTGCACCCTGGCGGGGCGTTCGCGCTGTGGTCCAACGACCCACCGGACCAGCAGTTCACCGCAACGCTCGCCGAGGTCTTCGACAGCCGGCAGGCGCACGTCGTGTCCTTCGACAACTCGCTACAGGGCCGCCCGTCGTCCAACACCGTCTACGTCGCGACACGCAAGTAGCCGTGCGCTGTGTGCGGCCGCGTCGGGGCCCGACCCGGCCGCGGCCGCTCGGGGGCACCGCCTGCGTTAACGGGACGGTCACGACACCGAAACCCCTGGCCGTGGCCCGGCCTGAGCCGGCCACTGTTTGCCCTCGCGGCCTGACGGGTCCACAGGGCGGTCCGGCTGTTGGCCCCACCCGAGGCCTGGCACGGCCTGCATCACCACTGTCCATGATGGACTACGAACGATAGCGGATGAGGCCACATCGTCCAGCGTTTGTCTGGCAGGTAACCCGGACCTCGTCAGTGTGCGGTGTTGCGGTTGTACTGCGCCTTGGCCCACCAGAAGCTGACCACGGTGATGACGGCGCACCAGGCGGCCGCGGCGATGGCGTTGCCGCCGATGCCGGTGCCGAGGAGCAGGCCGCGGAGGGTCTCCATGATGGGTGTGAACGGTTGGTACTCGGCGAACCAGCGCACCGCCGTGGGCATCGATTCGGTAGGGACGAAGCCGCTGCCGAGAAACGGCAGGAGCACCAGCGGCATTGGTAGGTTGCTGGCCGACTCGACAGTCTTCGCGACGAGGCCGAGGGCGACGGACAGCCAGGTGAGCGCGACAGCGGTCATGGCCAGGACGCCGGCAGCGGCGAGCCATTCGATCAGGTTGGCGTTGGGACGGAAGCCGACGAGCAGGGCGATACCGACGACAACCGCCAGGCCGAGCATGGTCTGGATGACGGCGCCGAGGACGTGGCCGGTCAGCACCGATGGGCGAAAGATCGCCATGGTACGGAACCGGGCGATGATGCCTTCGGTCATGTCCATGGCCACCGTTATCGCTGTGCCCTGCGCGGTGCCGGCGATCGCCATGAGCAGGATGCCGGGTACGACGTAGTTGGCGTACGCCTGGCGGCCACCGGCCGGTCCGCCGAGGCCGTTGCCGAGCGTGCCGCCGAAGACGTAGACGAACAGCAGCAGGAAGACGACCGGCATGCCGACCAACATGACGGTCAGGGACGGGTAGCGGCGCATGCGCAGCAGGTTGCGCCGCAGCATGGTGTTGGAGTCGCGGACGGCGAGCGTGAGGGCGGTCATCGTGCGGTGGTCCTTTCGCGATCGGGTTGGCCGGTAAGTGCGAGGAAGACGTCGTCGAGGTCGGGCCGGTGCACCGACAGGCTGGTCACCTCCACGGAGGCATGGTCGAGCTGGTCGAGCAGGGCGCGCAGTGACCGCACGCTGCCGTCGTTGGGCACCTGGATGGCCAGGGATGACTCGTCACGGGCTGGTGCGTCGAGGACCTGGGACGCGAACTGGAACTCGTCAGGGTCGGCGAACTGGAGGCGGACGTGGCCGCCGGGGACGAGGCGTTTGAGTTCGTCGGGTGTGCCCTGCGCCACCAGGCGGCCGTGGTCGAGGACGGCGATCTGGTCGGCGAGTTGGTCGGCCTCTTCCAGGTACTGCGTGGTGAGGAAGATGGTGACGCCACCGGCGGCGAGATCACGGATGATCTGCCACATGCCGCGGCGGCTACGTGGGTCGAGGCCGGTGGTCGGCTCGTCAAGGAAGATGACGCGCGGGTTCCCGACCAGGGTCATGGCGAGGTCGAGCCGGCGGCGCATGCCGCCGGAGTAGGTCGATGCCGGCTTGCTCGCCACATCGGTCAGGTCGAACTGCTGGAGCAGCTCGGCGGTGCGCCTGCGACTGGCCGTCTTGTCCAGGTGGTGCAGGTCGGCCATGAGGTTCAGGTTTTCCTGGCCGGTGAGCAGGTTGTCGACTGCGGAGAATTGACCGGTGACACCGATCAGGTCGCGTACCGCGTCGGGCTCGCGGGTGACGTCGCGGCCGAGGATGCGGGCCTCGCCGCTGGCGGCATTGACCAAGGTTGACAGGATCTGCACCGTGGTGGTCTTGCCAGCGCCGTTGGGGCCGAGCAGCGCGAAGATCGTGCCTTCGGCGATCGCCAGGTCGATGCCGTCGAGCACCACCTTGTCGCCGTAGGACTTGCGTAGGCCGGTGACGGCGATCGCGGCCGGGGAGAGGCTGGTCATGGGTTCCTCGTTTCGTCGAAGAGGGTCGGGGGTCAGCCGGCGCGGCGGACGAGGATGTCACCCCAGTTGGTGCTCGCCCGGACCTCGACGGTGTCGTCGTCCTGGGCCGGTCCGTCGGTCGACTCCAGTGCGTTATGCACCCGGCCGCGGCGGGAGCTGACCTCTAGCCATGCCGCGGTGCCACGGCGGACACCGATCTCGATGCCGCCGTAGGACGTCTGCACATTGACCGATCCGCGCGCGACTTCGCCGATCCGGACGCTGCCGTGGTTGCTGCGCGCCATGACCGAGGCCAACGCCCGGTCGATGGTGATGTTGCTGTGCGCGGTCTTGGCCTGCACGTCCCCGGTGCTCTGACCGATCCAGCAGTCGCCGGACGAGTTGTTGATCTCGACGGTGCCGTCGACTTCGCCGAGACGCACGCTGCCGGATGAGGCCGTGACCCGGGCCGGGCCGCTGACTCGCTCCACCACGACATCGCTGTGGCTGCCGTCGACCTCCAGCGGCCCGGTCTGGTCTAGCCGGACGGCGCCACCGGTCTTGACCCGGCAACCGCCGAGGCGTCCTTCGCAGCGGAACGCCGCCCAGAACGCCTCCGCATGCACCGTCGATCCGGCCGGCAGCTCGACCCGGACGTCGACCGACGGGCCCGTACCGGGGCCGAAGCGGCGCCACGACTTCGGTGCCCGGATCGTCAACTTACCGGCCGAGTACTCGACAGCGGTCTGCTCCGCGGCGCCCACGTCGGCCTTGCTCGACGCGTTGCGGGGACGGACCTCCACAACGGTGTCCGTCCGGTCGGTGGCGGTGATCCACGCGTCGCCGACCGGCAGGTCGATGTGGACGGCGATCGGTTCTGGCGTGTCGAAAACAGGCATGGTGGTCTCCCGAAATGTGCCGGTGAATGGTGCTGCTGGTCAGAGGGAAGCGGTCGGCTGCGTGGCTAGCGCGCCCAGCCGGTGAAGTGCTGGCCGGAGGTCGGCCCACCCCGACGCGGCGGCAGGCGCTGCGGATCGCCGGCCTCGACAGCCGCGGCGGCGGCGCGTACGAGCCAGGCGTTGACCGACAGTCCGGCCCGGCCGGCGGCCTGCTCGATGCTGGCCTTGAGGTGGTCCGGCAGGCGCAGGTTGATCCGGGAGGTGCCGCCCTCGTCGCCGTCCGGCGCCGCCACTAGTGCTGGTGGTCCGGCCGGACCAGTGGCCTGCTCGTCGTCCAGCGGTGGGCCAGGCAGCGTCACCACGAAGGAGGGCTCTCGCCCGCGTAGCCGCACGTGAACCGACCCGGGTGCGAGCTCGCGGGTGATCTCATCGGCGGCGTCGGACAGCGCGTCGAGCAACGTCAGGCGGGTCGCCGCCTCCAACTGCGTGACGAGCCGCTCGGCCAGCGCCCGACCCTCAGGGTCGGCCCCCTCCGCGGCCACCGCGAACTCGGTGCGCAGCTGTTCGATGTAGGGCCTCAAGTCCATGGCGCCATGATGGCATCACTATGGCGCCATGGCAACACACGCATGGCTCAGCATGATGCCATCGACGCGTTCGCGGCGGCGATTTATGGGGGCACGCAGTTGGAACGACGTCGAGCAATGAGTGCCGAGTCGCGGTCGAGATCCTCGAGACAGGCCTGACCTACACGGCGGTGACCTACTCCGCGTCGTCCGCGGGCTTCGGCTGGGCAGCAGGTTCGGCGGGCGTGGCGGCCCGCTCCAGGCGGATGTAGCCCGCCGAATGGACCATCATCGCCGCGAAGCCGCTGACTAGGAACCCCACCCCGGCGAGCCATGTGATGTGCCAGAAACCAGCGACCACGCCGACGAACGCGAGCATCTGCGCGATCGACTGGGTTACCCGCACCATGAGTGAATCGGTCGCCCGACGCCGGAAGCTCTCCTGTCGGTTGACCAGGACCAGGGCGGCGAGCAGCGGGATCGCCACCGAGAATGCGATCACACAGATCTTCGCCGACCGGTCGAGGGTCGTCGCGGTGAGGAACGGCTGTACCAGGACCAGGCCGATTGCGATCAGCCCGCCGTAGATCACGTTGTTCTGCCGGATCCACTCCCGCTGCTGCTCCGGCTCCTGTGCTGCCTGCCGGATGCGTTCCGCCTCCCGCCGAGCCTCTTCCTCCACCTGTCGGATCTGTACCGCGTGCTGCTCTGGGTCGACCGCCATGATGGTCATACTTCCAGGGCGGCCCGAGCGACCCGCTGGTGCTGGCGACCCTGCTGTAGGTCCGGCCGCGTCAAGAGCGCGTAAATATTGGCCGCCTGGCCGTAGGAATTCCGTCAAGAACCCTGTCCAGCGGTCCTGGCCTGCGGTGTCATTGCTCGGCGCGGTCAATGCGACCGCGCCGGGCCAGGTCAGGAGTAGGTGGTGCGGCAGGTGTCTGCGCCAGGCAGCGTGGGGCGCATCCGGTTCCGGATCGCAGCGATTGTGACCGGTGTACTGGCGAGCCTCGTCACAGCCGGGCTGGGCTGTCTGCTGTTCACCGGGTTTCTGGTGAACCGGTACGGGGAGCTGACCTGGGACGGTACAACCAGCGTATGGCGGGCGATCGTCTTGGCCGCGGCGGTCGGGATCGGCGCCGTGCGCGGTGGATCTTGGCAACCGCGTACGAATCGAGAAGGAGTCGCACGGTGGCTGACGTAGCCCTAGTGCTGTTGACGGTGGGACTGTTCGCGGTCCTGGCCGCGGTCGTGAAGGGCGCTGAGCGGTTGTGAACGCGGTCAACCTGATCGGCTTGATCATCGCGGTTGGCCTGGTCGTGTTCATGGTCGCGGCCCTGCTGTTTCCGGAGCGGTTCTGATGAGCAGCACGGCCGCGGGCGTCCTGTTCCTGCTTTCGTTGGTGGCTGCCTTGGCGGTGGCGTACCGGTTCGTGGGCGACTACCTGTACCGGGTGGTCACCGGCACCACGCACTCGCGGGTGGAGTTGGCCATCTATCGGTTGGTGGGGGTCAACCCGCGCGGCGAGCAGTCCTGGGGGGTGTACGCGCGTAGCCTGCTGGCCTTCTCGGCGGTGGGCATCCTGTTCCTGTACGCGTTTCTGCGCCTCCAGGATCTGCTGCCACTGTCGCTGGGCTTTCCCGGTGTGATGACCCACGGGGCCTGGAACACCGCGGTCAGCTTCGTGACCAACACGAACTGGCAGTGGTACTCCGGCGAGTCCACGATGGGCCATCTGGTGCAGATGGCCGGGCTGGCGGTGCAGAATTTCGTCTCCGCCGCGGTCGGTATCGCGGTCGCGGTGGCGCTGGTGCGCGGCTTCGCCCGCAAGCGGACCGACCAGTTGGGCAACTTCTGGGTGGACCTGACCCGGATCACGCTGCGCGTGCTCCTGCCGATAAGCGTCATCGCCGCGGTTGTGCTGATCGCCGGCGGGGTGGTGCAGAACCTGTCCGGCGGCACCGATGTGACCACGCTGGGCGGCGCCGTTCAGCACATCACCGGCGGTCCGGTCGCCTCCCAGGAGGCGATCAAGGATCTGGGCACGAATGGCGGCGGCTTCTACAACGCCAACAGCGCGCACCCGTTCGAAAACCCCACCTCCTGGACGAACTGGTTCGAGATCGTGCTGCTGCTGGTGATCCCGTTCAGCCTGCCGCGGGTGTTCGGCCGGATGGTCGGGCAGAACCGCCAGGGCTACGCGATCCTGGCCGCGATGGCGGTGATCGCCCTGGCGAGCATCAGCCTGACGATCGGGTTCGAGAGCGCGCACGGCGGCACCGTCCCGCAAGCGGTCGGCGCCGCCCTGGAGGGCAAGGAGACCCGGTTCGGTGTGCCAAACTCGGCGACCTTCGCCGCCGCCACCACGCTGACGTCGACTGGGTCGGTGGACTCGTTCCACGATTCCTACACCGCGTTGGGCGGGATGATGCCGATCATCAACATGTTGCTCGGCGAGGTCGCGCCAGGCGGAGTCGGGGCTGGCCTGTACGGCATGTTGGTGCTCGCGGTGGTGACGGTGTTCGTGGCCGGGCTGATGGTCGGCCGCACCCCGGAATACCTGGGCAAGAAGATTGGCACCCGGGAGATCAAGTTCGCGTCGCTGTACTTCCTGACCACGCCCGCGCTGGTGCTGATCGGGACGGCGACGGCGATGGCGACCAAGAACCACGAGACCGCGTTGAACGTAGGCCCGCACGGCTTCTCCGAGGTCGTGTACGCGTTCGCGTCCGCGTCCAACAACAACGGTTCGGCGTTCGCCGGCCTGACCGTCAACACCGCGTGGTGGGACACCGCCCTAGGCATCGCGATGCTGCTAGGCCGGTTCGTGCCGATCATCCTCGTGCTCGGCCTGGCCGGCTCCCTGGCCCGCCAACAGCCGGTGCCCGAGTCGGCGGGCACGCTGCCGACCCACCGGCCGCTGTTCGTCGGGATGCTTGTCGGCGTCACCGTCATCCTCGTCGCCCTGACGTTCCTGCCGGTCCTCGCCCTAGGCCCGCTGGCGGAGGGCCTGTCGTGACATCCCACGAAAACAGCACGACCCCAATGGACGACACGGAGGACAGGTTGTCCACCCTGACAGAGCAGATTGCGGCGCCGAAGAAACGCGAACCCCACGTGGGTGGCGGCCTGCTGGACCCGAAGCAGTTGTGGCGCTCGACGCCGGACGCGCTACGCAAGCTCGACCCGCGGACCCTGTGGCGCAACCCCGTCATGCTGATCGTCGAAATCGGCGCGGTCTTCACCACCATCCTGGCCGTTGCCGAGCCGAGCGTGTTCGCCTGGCTGATCACCGTCTGGCTGTGGCTGACCGTCGTGTTCGCGAACCTGGCCGAGGCGGTCGCGGAGGGCCGGGGCAAGGCGCGGGCAGCACGCCGGCCCAAGGCCCGCCCCGACACCATGGCCCGCCGCCTGGTCGGCTGGACCGAGGGCGCCGCCGCCGGCGCGTACACCGAGGAGTCGGTGGCCGCGCCGGAACTGCGCCAAGGCGACATCGTCGTCTGCGAGGCCGGCGACGTCATCCCCGGCGACGGCGACGTGGTCGAGGGCATCGCCAGCGTGGACGAGTCGGCCATCACCGGCGAGTCCGCCCCGGTGATCCGCGAATCCGGCGGCGACCGGTCCGCGGTGACCGGTGGCACCCGGGTGCTCTCCGACCGCATCGTCGTCAAGATCACCCAGAAGCCGGGCGAGAGCTTCATCGACCGGATGATCGCCCTGGTCGAAGGCGCCGCCCGGCAGAAGACACCGAACGAGATCGCGCTGAACATCCTGCTCGCCGCGCTCACGATCATCTTCCTGCTGTCGGTCGTGACGCTGCAGCCGATGGCGATCTACGCCAAGAACTACAACGCCGCCGCCCCGGACACCGCCGCCATCGGCGCCGACGGCGTCACCGGCATCGTCCTGGTGTCGTTGTTGGTGTGCCTCATCCCGACCACGATCGGAGCGCTGCTGTCCGCGATCGGCATCGCCGGTATGGACCGCCTCGTCCAGCGCAACGTTCTCGCGATGTCCGGCCGGGCCGTGGAGGCCGCCGGCGACGTCAACACGCTGCTGCTGGACAAGACCGGCACCATCACCCTGGGAAACCGGCAGGCCACCGAGTTCCTGCCCGTGGACGGCGTCGACGCCCGCATGGTCGCGGACGCGGCACAACTGTCCAGTCTCGCCGACGAGACACCGGAGGGCCGCTCGATCGTCGTCCTCGCCAAGAACCAGTACGGGCTGCGCGCCCGCGATGAAGGGGTCATGCCGCACGCCCACTTCGTCCCGTTCACCGCCGAAACAAGGATGTCCGGAGTGGACATCGACGGCCGGAAGATCCGCAAGGGCGCCGCCGCGGCGGTGATGAAGTGGGTACGCGACAACGGCGGCCACCCCACCTCGGATGTCGGCCCGGCGGTGGACGCCATCTCCGCCACCGGCGGCACTCCCCTCGTGGTCGCCGAGCACACCGATGGCCAGCCCGCCCGCGCCCTCGGCGTGGTGCATCTGAAGGACATCGTCAAGGAGGGCATGCGGGCCCGGTTCGACGAGATGCGCCGGATGGGCATCCGCACCGTCATGATCACCGGCGACAACCCGCTCACCGCCAAGGCCATCGCCGACGAGGCCGGCGTCGACGACTTCCTCGCCGAGGCCAAGCCCGAAGACAAGATGGCCCTGATCCGGCGAGAGCAGGAGGGCGGCCGCCTGGTGGCGATGACCGGCGACGGTACCAACGACGCCCCCGCCCTCGCCCAGGCCGACGTCGGCGTCGCGATGAACACCGGCACCTCCGCCGCAAAAGAGGCCGGCAACATGGTCGACCTCGACTCCGACCCCACCAAGCTCATCGAGATCGTCCAGATCGGCAAGCAACTGCTGATCACCCGCGGGGCGCTGACCACGTTCTCGATCGCCAACGACATCGCCAAGTACTTCGCGATCATCCCGGCGATCTTCGCGGGAATCTACCCGTCGCTGGACGCCATGAACGTCATGCGGCTGGCCAGCCCGGCGTCTGCGATCCTGTCCGCGGTCATCTTCAATGCCCTGGTCATCATCGCGCTGATCCCGCTCGCCCTGCGCGGCGTCCGGTACCGGCCCGCCAGCGCCTCCCAACTACTGACCCGCAACCTGTGGGTCTACGGCCTGGGCGGCGTCGTCATCCCGTTCGCCGGCATCAAGCTCATCGACCTGCTCGTCCAGTTCATCCCGGGGATCTGATCATGCGTCTACCGTCCTGGCTCGCCCAACACGTCGCGGCGCTGCGCGCGCTGCTGGTCTTCACCGTGCTGGTGGGGCTGGCGTACCCGCTGATCATGGTCGCGGTGGCGCAGCTTCCCGGCCTCGACGACCGCGCCGAAGGCTCGCTGGTGAGCAACGCCGCAGGCGAGCGGGTCGGCAGCCGGCTGATCGGCCAAGCCTTCGTCGACCGTGACGGCAACCCGATCCGCTGGTATTTCCAGTCCCGGCCGTCCGCGGCCGGCGACGGCTACGATCCGACGGCCACGTCGGCGTCCAACCTCGGCCCGGAAAGCGTCGTCGACACGCTCTCCGACAACCCCGACGACGCGTCATCAAGCCTGCTCACCCAGGTGTGCGCGCGCAGCAGGGCGGTCGGCGAGTTGGAAGGCGTGGACGGGCGCCGCCCCTACTGCACCGACGATGGTGTCGGCGCGGTGCTCGCCGTCTTTTACCGGGACGGGCTGACCGGTCCGATCACCCGCGTCGTGAGCGTCAACCAGACCGGCACCCCCTTCCTGGCCAGCTACGAAGGCGTGCCCGTGGAAAGTGCTCAGCCGGGCGTGGACTACGTGGCCGAAGGCGGGGTGATCACCCCGATTCGCGGAGGCGCCCCGACGAAGCCCACCGTGCCGTCCGACGCGGTCACCGCCAGCGGCTCCGGCCTCGACCCGCACATCAGCGTCGCCTACGCCGAACTCCAGGCGCCGCGCATCGCCCGGGAACGCGGCACCGACCTGGCCACCGTCCAACGGCTGATCACCCACTACACGGACGACCGGGCGCTGGGATTCCTCGGCGAACCCGGCGTCAACGTGCTGGAACTCAACCTGGCCCTCGACCGCGACTTCCCGCGGTAACACACAAGCGGGAGGATCACAGACATGGCACGCGGCCAGCTGCGCATCTACCTCGGCGCCGCGCCTGGGGTCGGGAAGACCTACACCATGCTGGAGGAGGCCCACCGCCGCCACGGGCGGGGCACCGACGTGGTCGTCGGGTTCGTGGAAACGCACGGCCGCACGCACACCCAGAACCTGATCGGCGAGCTGGAGGTGGTGCCCCGCCAGACGTTGACCTACCGGGGCGCCGCCTTCACCGAGATGGACGTCGACGCTGTCCTGGCCCGCCGGCCGCAGGTCGCGCTGGTCGACGAGTTGGCCCACACCAACGTGCCAGGCTCCCGCAACGCCAAACGCTGGCAGGACATCCAGGAACTGCTGGACGCCGGCATCACCGTGCTGTCCACGGTCAACATCCAGCACCTGGAGTCGTTGAACGACGTCGTGGAGCAGATCACCGGGATCACTCAGCGGGAGACCGTGCCGGACGCGTTCGTGCGCCAGGCCGACCAGGTCGAGCTGGTCGACATGACCCCAGAGGCGCTGCGCCGCCGGATGGCGCACGGCAACGTCTACCCGCCAGCGAAGATCGACGCGGCACTGGGCAACTACTTCCGGGTCGGCAACCTCACCGCGCTACGGGAGCTGGCGCTGCTGTGGCTGGCCGACAAGGTCGACGAACAACTCGACAGGTATCGGGAAGAACACCGCATCGGCGGCACCTGGGAGGCCCGCGAACGGGTGGTGGTCGCCCTGACCGGCGGCTCGGAGGGCGAGACCCTGATCCGCCGGGCCGCCCGGATCGCCGCGCGCACCAAAGGCGCCGACCTGCTCGCGGTCCATGTGGCCCGCTCCGACGGGCTGGCCGGCGCCGACCCAGCCCTACTGGCCAAGCAGCGGGTGCTGGTCGAGAGCCTCGGTGGCACCTACCACCAGGTCACCGGCGACAACGTCCCCTCCGGGCTGATCGACTTCGCTCAGGGGGTGAACGCCACCCAGCTCGTGCTCGGCGCCTCCCGCCGCAGCCGCCTCTCGCAGATCCTTTCCGCCGGGGTCGGTGTGACCACCACCAACCTGTCCGGCCCGATCGACGTCCACCTGGTCACCCACGAACAGGTCGGGCGAGGCCGGCTGCGCCTCACCGCTGGCGCGAGCCCGTTGCCGCGGCGGCGCCGCCTGGCCGGCTTCGGCCTCGCCGTGATCGGGCTTCCGCTGCTCACCCTCCTGCTACGGCTACTGCGTGACGAGCTCGGTCTGGCCAGCGACATGCTGCTCGTGCTCGCCGCGGTGGTCGCCGTCGCCCTGGTCGGTGGCATGTGGCCGGCCGTGGTCGCCGCGGTCATCGGGTTCCTGCTGCTCAACTTCTTCTTCACCGAGCCGTACCACACGCTCATCATCCACGATCGGGAAGATGTCCTCGCCGTCGTGGTGTTCCTGCTGGTGGCGGTGGCGGTAGCCGCCGTCGTCGACCTGGCCGCCCGGCGTACCCGGGAAGCGGCCGCCGCCAGCGCGGACGCGTCCACCCTCGCCACCGTGGCCGGCAGTGTGCTGCGCGGCGCCCGCCCACTGGCCGCGCTGTTGGAACGGCTACGCGAGACGTTCGGTCTGAAGTCGGTGACCCTGTTGGAGCGCGCTCCCGGCGCGGTCGGTGGGCCGGAGCGGCAGGAAGACCCGGCCGCCTGGCAAATCGCCGCCACCGTCGGCGACCCGCCATGCCGGGCGCCAGGCGAAGGCGACACCACCGTTGCGGTCGATGACGAGCTGGCCCTCGTGCTGTGCGGCCGAGCGCTGCCGGCCGCCGACCGGCGCATCGTGGAGGCGTCCGCGGCCCAGGCGGCCCTCGCGCTGCGGCAGGAACGTCTGGCTGCCGAGGCCGCCAAGGCCCGGCCGCTGGAAGCCGCCGACAAGATGCGCACCGCCCTGCTCGCCGCGGTCAGCCACGACCTGCGCACCCCCCTCGCGTCCGCCATGGCCGCGGTCGCCAGCCTGCGCAGCCACGACGTCGACTTCTCCGACGAGGACAAGGAAGAGTTACTGGCCACCGCCGCCGAGTCACACGAGCGGCTCTACCGGCTCATAGAGAACCTGCTGGACATGAGCCGCCTGCAGGCCGGCGCCCTCGGCGTGACCGCCACCGCGGTCGGCCTGGAAGACGCCGTCCCGGCGGCCCTGGACGAGATCGGCGACACCGGCCGGACCGTCACCGTCAGCATCCCGGACGACCTTCCGACCGTCACCGCCGACCCCGGCCTGCTGCAGCGGGTCCTGGTCAACATCATCCGCAACGCGCTGCGGTTCAGCCCACCGGACCAGCCGCCGATCATCACCGCCAGCGACCACGACCGGCAAGTCGAGCTGCGGGTCATCGACCATGGCCCCGGTATCCCCGACGACCACCGCGAGCGCGTGTTCCAGCCATTCCAACGCCTCGGCGACCGGGACAACGGCACCGGCGTCGGACTCGGGCTGGCCCTGTCCCGGGGCCTAGCCGAGGCCATGGGCGGCACCCTGGCACCGGAAACCACCCCCGGTGGCGGGCTGACCATGGTGCTCGCGTTGCCCGCGGCCGACGCTCCGGTCGCCGCCAGTGAGGCCCAGGCAGGCGCGCTGGCAGAACGCGCCATCGTCGAACGCATCCACCGCCGGCCACGCACCGCGAAGGGAACGGAATGACCCGCATCCTGGTCGTTGACGACGATCCGCAAATCCTGCGCGCGCTGCGGATCAACCTGCGCGCCCGCGGGTACGACGTCGACGTGGCCCCTGACGGCGCCGACGCCCTGCGCATCGCCGCCGCCGGGAAACCAGACCTGGTGGTGCTCGACCTCGGGCTGCCGGACATGGACGGCGTCGATGTGATCCGCGACTTGCGCGGCTGGACCACCACGCCGATCATCGTGCTGTCCGGGCGCAGCGGCAGCGCCGACAAGGTCGACGCGCTCGACGCCGGAGCCGACGACTACGTCACCAAACCCTTCGGCGTCGACGAACTGCTCGCCCGGATTCGCGCCGCGACCCGCCGCGTCGCGCCGGCCGACGCCAGTCCACCCGCGCTGCGCATCGGCCAGCACACCGTCAACGTCGCCGACCGGATCGTCCACGCCGCCGACGGCACCCAGGTACGGCTCACACCCATCGAGTGGCAGCTGCTGGACATCCTCGCCCGCAACCCCGGCAAACTGATCAGCCAACGCCACCTGCTGGCGCAGGTGTGGGGCCCCACCTACACCAACGAGACGCACTACCTACGCCAGTACCTGGCCCAACTGCGCCGCAAGCTCGAAGACGACCCAGCCCGGCCACAACACCTGCTCACCGAGCCCGGCATGGGCTACCGCCTGCAGCTCACCGCGGATCAGGTCGCCGCTCCACCGAAGGGCACCGTACGGTAAGCCCCACCTCGTTCGTCCCTTCCGGACCAGCGGCCGGGTCAGGAGGCGCGTCCGGCGCCTGGCGGCTCAACCACCGCGACCTCGGTCGCTAACCCGCCGCCGCCCGGCCAGGGCGTTGGCCGGGCGTCCCCTTGTGATACGCGTGCCGGCGGAGCCGGGACAACGGCACCGCCGGCGCGTGCGGGGTGTCCTATGTGGCTTCCAGGTCGCGGCGGCGGAAGCCGGCGAGACCGATCGCGATGAGCGCCGCGGCGATCGCGGTGAGGATCACCAGGGGTAGGGCGGTAAAGCTGTCCGCCGGCATGGCGGGGATGTGGGTGTACGGGGACAGGTTGAACATCCAGCCGGGCAGGTCGAGCAGGCCGCCGAGGTAGACGATCAGCATGGCGTAGACCAGCAGTGCCCAGGACAGGCCGGCCGCGCGTGGCACGAGGCCGAACACCGCGACGGCCAGCGCGGTGGTCAGCCACAGGGCCGGGGCGTACCCGAGCGTCGCGCCCACGACCTGGCCGAGATAGCCAGCGTCACCTGTGGCGGCGACGGCGCCCAGGCCCAGGCCGAGGCCGGACAGCAGCAGCACGACCGCCCCGCCACCCAGGGCGATTCCGAGGTGCGTGGCCACCCAGCGGGTGCGGGACAGCGCGGTGGCCAGCACCGGCTCGGCACGGCCGGAGGTCTCTTCTCGGCGCGGCCGCAGGGCCGCGATGACGGCGAAGATCGTGCAGACGATGGCGAGGATCGAGATGATCATCGACAGCCACGACTCCGTTATGGAGGCGCCGCCGATCTGCTCGATCATCTGCTGCACGACGTCGTTGTCGGCGTAGTCCTCGATGACCTGGATGACTGAACCGTACATAAACCCGAAGGCGAACACGGCGATGCCCCACCAGACCACGCTCGCGCGGTGCAGCCGCCAGGCGAACCCCGCGGGCGTGCCCAGGAATGGGGTCGCGGTGGCCGCGCCGCCGCGCCCGTCGCGCAGCCCGGCGCCGATGTCGCGGCGGTCGCTGAGGGCGAACGCGGTCGCCACCAGCGCGGCGGTGACCATTGCGGCGAGCCCGAGCG
Organism: Micromonospora sp. CPCC 205371; assembly: GCF_026130045.1. GTDB lineage: Bacteria > Actinomycetota > Actinomycetes > Mycobacteriales > Micromonosporaceae > Phytohabitans. Next base: position 35,143 of record NZ_JAIBNX010000013.1, on the reverse strand, counting down.
GCCACCAGTTGTCATCCACGTAGGCGGCGGTGGCCTGCGCCCAACCGATCGGCGACAGCCAGGACAGCCCGCTGTCGGCCATGTCGCCGGCCGCGCGGATCGCGTAGGCGACGCCGATGAGCGCGCCGGCCATCCCGGACGCGGCGCGGGCGTGTTCGGTGATCTGCGCGGTGACCGCGGCGACGCCGGCGAAGAACAGACCGACGGCGGCGTACGCGGCGCCGAACAGCAGCGAGCCGGTCCAGTCGATGCTCTCGATTCCCTGGCCGGCCATGCCGGCCGCGATCAGCAGACCGAGGACGAGGTTCGCGAGGGCGGCGGCCAACACCGCGGCCGTCAGCTGCGCGTATCGGCCGACGACGCCGGCCCGGACCAGCTCCGCGCGGCCGGTCTCCTCCTCGGTGCGGGTGTGCCGCACCACCATGAACACGCTCATCAGCGCCACCGCGATCACCATGAAGCCGAGGTACTCGTTGGTCATCATGGCGCCGTAGGTGTAGTCGTCGAGCCCGTGTCCGGGCCCGGTCAACGCCTTCATCGCCGGGTTGTCACCGACCACGGTGGCCTGTTCCTGCCGTTCGGCCGCGCCGGGGTAGATGCCTTCGTAGCTGGACGGACCGCTGATCTGCACCAGCGCGATCCCGCCGATCCACAGTGGCAGCCGGATGCGGTCTTGGCGCAGGTTGAACCGCAGCAGCGTACCGGTGCCGGCGAGTGGCCGGGTTCGGCCGGAGACGCGGGTGGCCGCAGGCCGGGTGGCGGTCGTGGTGCTCATGCCGACACCTGCTCGTCCACGCCGTTGGCGCGCAGTTCGTCGCCGTAGTGCCGCAGCATCAGCTCCTCCAATGTGGGCGGTTGGCTGGTGAGGCTGCGGATGCCGAACCGGCTCAGTGCCTTGATGGCCTCGTCCAGGTGGGCACCGTCGACCGCGAACCGTATGCGCTGGTCGGTGGCCTCGACGTGGTGCACGCCCGGCAGGTCGGCCAGACCGGTGACCGGTGTGGCGGTGTCCGCCTCGATCGTGGTACGGGTCAGGTGCCGCATCTCGGCGAGGGTGCCGGATTGGACGACCTTGCCGAGCCGGATGATGCTGATGCGGTCGCAGAGCTTCTCCACCTGGGCAAGGATGTGGCTGGACAGCAGCACCGTCTTGCCAGCCTCTTTGGCCTGCCGTATGTAGTCCTGGAAGACGACCTCCATCAAAGGGTCGAGGCCGGAGGTGGGCTCGTCGAGTATCAGCAGTTCCACATCCGAGGCCAGTGCGGCGATCAGGGCGACTTTCTGCCGGTTGCCTTTCGAGTACGCGCGGCCCTTCTTGCGCGGGTCCAGGTCGAACCGTTCGATCAGTTCGGCGCGGCGCTCGCTGTTCAGGCCGCCGCGCAGCCGGCCGAGCAGGTCGATGGCCTCGCCGCCGGTCAGGTTGGGCCACAGGTTGACGTCGCCGGGCACGTACGCGATCCGGCGGTGCAGGTCGACGGCGTTGCGCCACGGGTCACCGCCCAGCAGCGTGGCGGTGCCCCCGTCGGCGCGCTGCAGGCCGAGCAGGATGCGGATGGTGGTGGTCTTGCCGGCGCCGTTGGGGCCGAGGAAACCATGTACCTCGCCCGTCTCGACGCGCAGGTCCAGGCCGTCGAGGGCGCGGGTGGCTCCGAAGTTTTTGCGCAAGCCGGAAACCAAGACAGCAGACATTGACACTCCTCTATAAATGAGGGCAGGGTTGGACTACGACGAACCGCTGAGTGTGCGCTCAGCGGGGCGGGTCGGAGTCCGTCCTGCGGGCCGCGGCCTGCGCCGGCCCGTCAACGTGCGCGTCACGGCGTCGCTTGCGGTACGCCTCCCACCGGCGCACCATCTCGTCACCGAACTCGGATGTCACGAACGTGAAGTAGTCCCGCAGCTCCTCCAGCCGCTCACGCCGGCCACCACGGTCATCATCGATCACCGCCAAGCCGTACTCGGCCGCGTCGACCCCAACGCGGCCGAGTACGGCCCGCGCCCGCATCACCTGGGCCCATCCGCCGGGCCGGAGCCGGTAGTGGTGCTGGCGGGTACCGGACACCGGCGCCCTCTCCACGATCTGACCCTGCTCCAGCTGCCGGATGACCGTGCTGATCGAGGCCTTGCTGACCTGCAGCACCTCGGCCAGCTCGGTGATCGACTGATGCTCGGCCGGGCAGATCGTCAGCCACCCGTAGATGCGACCCATCATCCGAGTGCCGCCGAGCTGCTCCATGAACAGCCCGATCCGCTCGACGAACTCGCGCTCCTGCGGCGACACCCCGGACACCACGCACCTCACGGCGGCGTTAAGAAGATACTGAACGTACTGTACCGCACGAGGCCGGCACCGCAACGGCGGCCGGCAACCCGCCCGGCGGCGAGAGTTGTCGATTGCTGGCCGTGCGTTCCGCCTTAACGTTCCGTATCCTGAGCGGTAGGTGCGCCGGGAAGTCTGGTCGGCATTACAAGCACGAGTTCCCGATCATGAGGCCACCGATGATCCTTCGTCGCTCTAGCGCCGCTCTCCCATGCCCAGCCGGAAACCACGCTGGGCACGCGCGCTGGGACGAGAAGGCGACGGATCCCGCGTCGCCACCGGGCCGGGCACCGTGCACCACAGCCTGATGCTGGAGGTGCGACATGTCTCTACCCGTCGACGACCTGATCGGCCGCGAGCTGCGCGACAGCGACTACCAGCCGGTCGGGAAGATCACCGCGGTCTACCAGTACCCGACCGACATGAACGCCCCAGGCGGAGCCGCCGCGGTCACCTACGGGCTGATCCGCAAGTCCACCCGCTTGGTTGACCTGGAGCAGGCCGAGCTCGACGGTGAAGCAATCTGGGTGCCGCATACCATGCCGACCATCACCAGCGCCCCCAACTTCTCGCCGCTGGTCGGCAACATGCTCGCCGAGCCCCACGCGCTTGAGGTGCGCTCCCACTACTGGGGCGCCGCGCAGTTCGCCTGATCCGACTGGCTCGACACCCGAAGCCGCATCTGCCTGCCGCGGCGTGGATCACGCGGGATGGTGCCCGTTTCCCCTACCCGATGCCGCTTCATCGAGCAGTTGCCGTAGTTCGGCGTCGACGGCGGCCTCGATTCTGGCCGCCTGGATCCAACGGCACAGTTGCCCGAGCCCGGTGGCGGTTGTGATCGTCGCAAGCCGCCACGAGCTGGTGGTGCCATCCCAGGTGAGTTCGCCCTGGGTGTTGACAAGGAATCCGGTGAACAGCAGGTATCCCAGGCCGGCAGTAGACAGGGCGGTGCGGGCCCGGGTCAGCGCCGCGCAGCCGCCGACGGCGATGGCCATCACCACAAGACGGGCGGAGGTGTCGGCGGCCGGGAACAGTGCCGCGGCGACCGTGGTGGCGGTGATCAATGCGGCGGATGCGGCAGCCAGTTCGAGCGGGTTGCGGCTGTCCAGTGGCGTGGTCGGCTCGCTCACCCTTCTCACCTCCGCTCGGGCGGCTCGTCCTCAGTCGTGGTGGGGTGGCTGCTCTGGGGCTCGCCCGAGACGGCGTGCGCGCGGGGTCCGCGTGCCGGTCCGCGGGCCAGCTCGCGGTCGTAGCGGGCCAGGTCTCGGGTGCTGCTGGAGGCCAGCTGCCAGGGCACGCTGGTGACCATCACGCCGGGTTCGAAAAGCAGCCGGCCTTTGATACGCAGCGCGCTCTGGTTGTGCAGGAGGTTTTCCCACCAGTGTCCGACGACGTACTCGGGGATGAAGACGGTGACCACGTCGCGGGGTGACTTGCGGCGTACCGACTTGACGTAGTCGATGATCGGTCCGGTGATCTCCCGGTACGGGGATTCGATCACCGTGAGCGGCGCCGGCACCTGCCGGCGCTCCCACTCGGCTTGGATCTGTTGGGTGTCCTTGTCGTCGACGTTGACCGTCACGGCGGTGAGGGTGTCTGGTCGGGTCGCGCGGGCGTACGCCACCGCCCGCAGGGTCGGCTGGTGGACCTTGCTGACCAGCACTACCGCGTGGTTGCGGGCCGGCAGCACGGGGCGCTCCTCGGCCGGGGCAAGTTCGCGGGCCACGGTGGTGTAGTGCCGCCGGATCGCGACCATGATGAGGTAGATGACGGCCATCGCTGCAATGGAGATCCATGCGCCGTGGGTGAACTTGGTGGCCAGCACGAGGATGAGCACCGCGCCGGTCATGAAGGCGCCGAATCCGTTGATGGCTCTGGCCCGGTGCATGCGGCGGCGGTTTTCCGGGTCGCGCTCGGTGCGCAGCAGCCGGTTCCAGTGCCGCAGCATTCCGGTCTGGGAAAGGGTGAAGGAGACGAACACCCCGACGATGTAGAGCTGGATCAGCCGGGTCTCGCTCGCCCGGAATCCGACGATCAGGATCGTAGCGAACACGGCGAGGAAGAAGATGCCGTTGGAGAACGCGAGCCGATCGCCGCGGGTGTGCAGTTGACGGGGCAGGTAGCGGTCCTGGGCCAGGATGGAGCCGAGCACGGGGAAGCCGTTGTAGGCGGTGTTGGCGGCCAGGAACAGGATCAGCGCGGTGACCGCGGTGACCAGCACCAGGGCGACCGTGTTGCCGCTGAACACGGCGTCGGCGAGTTGGGCGGTCACGGTCTTCTGCTGGTAGTCGGCGGGTGCGCCGACTAGTTGGCTGGCCGGGTCCTCGGCGTAGATCAGCCCGGTGCGGTTGGCCAGCAGGATGATGCCCATGAACATGGTCACCGCGATCACGCCGAGGATCAGCAGCGTGGTCGCCGCGTTCTGGCTCTTGGGTGGTTTGAACGCCGGTACCCCGTTGGCGATGGCCTCCACACCGGTCAGCGCGGCGCAGCCGGAGGAGAACGCGCGCACCAGCAGGAACACGAAGGCGAACCCGAGCACGGAGTGTTCGGCGCGCAGCTCGAACCCGGCGCTTTCGGCGCGGACCGTCTCGCCGAGCACGACCATCCGTGTGAAGCCCCAGACGATCATCCCGAGGATGACGGTGATGAACAGGTAGGTGGGGATGGCGAAGGCCGCCCCTGACTCGCGGACGCCGCGCAGGTTTATGGCGGTCAGGATCGCGACCACGGTGACCGCGAGGCCAACGCGGTGCTCTGCCACGAACGGGATTGCCGAGCCGAGGTTGTTGATGCCCGAGGCCACCGATACGGCCACGGTGAGGACGTAGTCGACCAGCAGGGCGCTGCCGACGACCAGGCCGAACCGGCCGCCGAGGTTGACGGTGGCGACCTCGTAGTCGCCGCCGCCGGAGGGGTAGGCGCGCACGTTCTGCCGGTAGCTGGCCACCACGGTCAGCAGTACCAGCACCACGACCAGCGCCACCCACGGCGCGTAGGCGTAGGCGGCCAGGCCGCCGATCGACAAGGTCAGCAGGATCTCCGCTGGCGCGTACGCCACGCTGGACATCGGGTCCGAGGCGAACACCGGCAGCGCGATCCGCTTGGGCAGCAGCGTGTGGTGCAGCCGGTCCGAACGCATCGGCCGGCCGACCAGGAGCCGTTTGAGCACGGCGGTTGGGCGAACCACATCGGTAGGGTAAGACCTATGACCACCGATGGCCGGTGACCGCCGCGGCCAGGGCGGGTCAGCTGGCGCGAACGCCTTCTTCGAGCAGCGTGACCGCTCCGTCCAGTGCGCTGCGGAGCCGGTCCACAGGGTCGCCGCGCTCGAAGCTGGCCAGCGCCGCGCCGACCAGGCCGCCAATGAGCGCGCCGGCGACGGCCGCCGCCCGCACCGGGTCCATGTCTGGGTACGCGGTGCGCAGCCAGCCGGCGAACTGCTGCTGGGCGGCCAGGAGGCGTTCCAGGGCTTTGGCGCGTAGCTCAGGACTGCTGACCACGAGGGCGGCCCGCGCGGCGCGGTCCGGGCCGAACAGAGCGCCGCCGGCGGCGAACACCCGCTCCACCATGCGGTGCGCCGCCCGTGCCGGCGGGGTACCGGCGGGCAGGCCGGCCAACGCCTCACGCATCGCCGCGATGCGCTCATCCGTGTCAGCGAAAACCACGTCCTCCTTGGCGGGGAAGTAGCTGAAGAAGGTACGGGTCGACACATCCGCCGCGGCGGCGATATCGGCCACGGTGGTGTGTTGGTAGCCGCGCTCCATGAACAGCCGCAGGGCCGCGTCCGCCAACGTCTGTCGGGTCCGCTGCTTCTTGCGCTCCCGCAGACCCATCTCCGCCTCGACCACGCCGCCATCCTACAGTTGACGTAAACTTGCATCGCGTGCAACTCTTCATAGCGTGCGAGATGTGGTGGTGCGAGCGTCCGGATTACGGGTCCGCTACCCCCGCGCGGCCAGCGACGCGGTGGCTGGCATCGACTTCGCCATCTCCGCCGGCGAGGTGTTCGGTTTCCTCGGCCCGAACGGGGCCGGCAAGTCCACCACCCAGAAGGCGTTGACCGGGCAGCTTCGAAAATTCCAGGGCGAGTTGGTGGTGCTGGGCCGCCCGGTACAGGAATGGGGCGCCGACCTGTACCGGCGTATCGGGGTCGGCTTCGAGCAGCCGGCGCACTACCCGAAGCTGACCTGCCGGGAGAACCTGGCCGCGTTCGCCGGCCTCCACCACCGCGCGATGCCCGCCGTCGCCCGGGCCCTGGACGCGGTGGGGCTCGCCGACGTGGCCGACCGGCGCGCGGCCGACCTGTCCAAGGGCATGCAGGTCCGGCTCAACCTCGCGCGGGCCATCCTGCACGAGCCGGACCTGCTGTTCCTCGACGAGCCCACCTCCGGCCTTGACCCCAGCCACGCCGCGCAGGTTAGGGCAATCATCGCCGGGCAGGCCGCCGCCGGCCGTACCGTCTTCCTGACCACCCACGACATGGCCACCGCCGACCATCTGTGTGACCGCGTCGCCTTCATGCACGCCGGCCGGCTGGTCGCCGTTGACGCACCGCGGGCGCTGCGGCTGGCCCACGGCACACCGACGGTCACCGTCGAGTACACGGCGGGCGGCGCCCCGGCGCGCGCCACCTTCCCGGGTACGGGCGACCCAGGGCTGCGCGACCTGTTGGCCACCGGCACGGTGCAGACCATCCATTCCAGCGAAGCCACCCTGGCCGACGTGTTCATCGCGGTGGCCGGCGGCCCGCTGTGACCACGCTCGCGCTGCTAGGTCTGCAGTGGCGGGTGCAGGCCCGGCACCGCATCCCGCACCTCGTGCTCGGCCTGGCCGTACCGTGGACCGTTTTGGCAGCCGTGGCCCCGCTCGCGGCGCCGTACCTGCTGTTCGTCGAGGTCACCGCCGTTGGTGTATTCATCGCCGGGGCCTTGGTCGTCGCCGACCGCGCCACCGGCGTCACCGCCGTCCTCATGGTGAGTCCGGTCCGACCCGCCGCCATCGCCGCCACCCGGATCACGCCACTGTGGACCCTCATCGTGGTGGCCGCCGTCCCGATCGTGATCGCCTCCGGCGGTCGGATCGGGGTCCGACTCGCCGCCGTCGCCCTCACCGCATTGATGCTGATGGCCGCCGGGCTGACCGTCGCTCACCGGCGGCGTACCCTCATGGGATTCTTGACCACCGCGCCGTGGCTGCTCGCGCCGCTGCTGGCGGTGCCCTTGGCCGCCGCGGCCGGTCTGCTGCCGCATCCACTCTGGTACGCGATACCCACGACCGGTGCGCTCGCCCTCCTGCGCGGGAATGCTCCGTATCCGCCCCCGCTGCTGCTCGGATACCTCGCCGCGTGGGCCGTCCCCGCGGTCGGGCACGCGGTACGCACGGCCACCGGTACCGGGACTGGCACACCATCACCGCCGCGACGGGCGGTTGCCTCCGGTGGCCGGCCCTCCTACGCGCGGGCCGACCTGCGCAACATCTCCCGCGAGGCGATCGTGTGGCCGATCGCGGCCAGCCCGCTGCTGCTCGGCCTGCTGCTGCGCCTCGCGATACCACCGCTCACCGGATGGATCGACCGGGTTCACGGCATCGACCTGACCGGCTACCTTCCCGTCATCGCGCTGCTGGCGGTCGTGCTGCACGTCCCAATCGTCGCCGGCATGATCGGCGCGCTGCTCGTGCTCGACGACCGCGACGACGGCGCCCTGCACACGATCCGCGTCAGCCCTCTCGGCGTGCGCCGGTACCTGGCCTACCGGCTCGGCCTGGTCACCGCGTTCGCCGCCGCCGGGCTGGCCATTGCGGCACCGCTGTCCGCACTCGTGCCGGCCACCGCGTGGCCGTCCTGCCTGCTCGCCGTCCCCCTCGCCCCGGCCTTCACCCTCGCCGTGCTCGCCACCACCGACAACCGGGTCGAAGGCATCGCCGCCACCAAAGCCCTCGGCCTACCCGCCTACGCCCCGCTCGCCGCATGGTGGTTGACCGGCGCCGCCAGCTGGATGTTCGTGCCGCTGCCCACGTACTGGATCGTCCAAACGTGGCAGGGCGCGCAACCGGCCGACCTCGCCCTCGGCGCGTGCTGCGCCGGCCTGTGGCTGATCCTGCTCGTACCGCGAGCGCTGCGCCGCCTCGCCGCCTAGGCCTCCGGCGCGAACCCCGCCGGCCGCGCTGACCACGTACTGTGTGCCGGGACGAGATCATCTGCTCAAGACGGGTGCGGAGGTTCGATGCTCCGGTGGCCTCCGGCGCAGTCGTGGCGGCGCACATCCGACCGCTTCCAGCACCCCACCCGTACGATCGTGGGTGGGTTCGCCACCGCAGTCCTCGCCGGCACGCTACTGCTGTCCCTGCCGGTGGCCACCGAAACCGGACAGCGGGCCCACCTCGCGGACGCGCTGTTCACCGCCACATCGGCGGTCTGCGTGACCGGCTTGGTCACCGTGGACACCGGCGGGCACTGGTCGGTGTTCGGCGAGCTGGTCATCCTCGCCCTGATCCAGGCCGGTGGGCTGGGCATCATGACCCTGGCCACCCTGTTCACGGTGCTGTGGTCGAGGCGGCTGGCGCTGCGCAGCCGGCTGCTAGCACAGGCTGAAACCAAGGCGCTGCAACTGACCGACATCCGGCGCGTGGTGCGCAACATCGTGGTCTTCAGCCTGGCCGTAGAGGGGGTGGTCGCGGCCATCCTCACGATCTGGTTCGCCACCGCCTACGACAAGTCGGTCGGCCAGGCCATCTACCACGGGGTCTTCCACGCCATCTCGGCGTTCAACAACGCCGGTTTCTCCCTCAACGTCGACAGCCTGATGGCCTACGCGGATGATCCTGTGATCAGCCTGACCGTGGCGGTTGCGGTGATCATCGGCGGGTTGGGCTTCCCGGTGGTGTTCGAGCTGGCTCGCGCGTGGCGCCGCCCGAAGACCTGGTCGGTGCTGACGCGGCTAACCGTGCTGCTCACCGCGGTGCTCCTCACGGTCGGCACGATCGTGTTCACGGTCGTCGAGCGCGCCAACCCCGGCACGTTCGGACCGCTGCACGGGCCGGAAAAGCTGCTGGCCGGGTTCTTCCACTCGGCGATGACCCGCACCGCCGGGTTCAACAGCGTGGACGTGGGCGCGATGCGACCGGAGAGCCTGTTCGCCACCGACCTCCTGATGTTCATCGGCGGGGGCAGCGCCGGCACCGCCGGCGGCATCAAGGTGACCACGTTCGGGCTGCTCGCCTTCGTGATCTGGTCCGAGATGCGCGGCGAGACCAGCGTGATCGTCGGCCGGCGCCGGATACCGGCCAGCAACCAGCGCCAAGCCCTCGCGATCGCCCTGCTGGGCATCGGAGCGGTGGCGGTATCCACCTTCGTGCTGCTCGGCCTCACCAAACACAGCCTCGATCGTGTGCTGTTCGAAGCTATCTCCGCGTTCGGTACCGTCGGGCTGTCCACCGGCATCACCGCCGACCTGCCACCCCCGGCGGTACTGCTGTTGGTGGGGTTGATGTTCATCGGCCGCGTCGGTCCCTTGACCGTGGCGTCCGCGCTGGCAGTGCGGGAGCGGGGCCGCCGGTTCGAGCGGCCCGAGGAGAGGACGATCGTTGGCTAACATCCACAACGAGCCTGTGGTCGTGCTCGGCCTCGGCCGGTTCGGCAGCGCCCTAGCGATGGAGCTGGTCAGCCGCGGCACCGAGGTGCTGGGCATCGACAGCAGCAACAAGGTGGTGCGTGAGCTGGCCGGCCAACTCGCCAACGTGGCCACCGCCGACTGCACCGACATCGAAGCCCTGCGGCAGCTCGGCGTGCCCGAGTTCCGGCGCGCCGTCATGGCGATCGGCACCGACATCCAGGCCAGCATCCTCACCACCGCCCTCTTGACTGACCTGGGCATAACCGATATCTGGGCCAAAGCACTCAACCCACGGCACGCCGACATCCTGCGCCGGGTCGGCGCCCACCACGTCGTGCTGCCCGAGCAGGACATGGGCGAACGGGTCGCGCACCTGCTGTCCGGACGGATGCTCGACTACGTCGAGGTCGACCAGGACTTCGCGATCATCAAGGCGAAGCCGCCCCGGGACATCGTCGGCATGCCGCTGCGGGAGTCCCGGCTGCGCAGCAAGTACGGCGTCACCGTGGTCGCGGTCAAAAGCGAGGCGGAGGGCAGCGACGCCCGGTTCGGGTACGCCACCGCCGACACCGTGCTGATGTACGGAGATCACATCCTCGTGGTCGGCTCGATCAGCGACCTGGAACGGTTCGCCGAGGCCGACTAGGAGGCCGCCACTGGTCAGGTAGGATGATCGCCAGGTGTGCCGGGAAGCCTGGTCGGCGTCGTAACACAAGCACGACGACCGACCGGAGGACTACTCTATGCCCGCCACCACCATGGCCGCCGTGTCTTGCGCCCGGATGGCTCGATGAGCGCCACCGCTTGGGCCGCAGTCGCGGTTTTCGCCGCCGCCTACGTGCTCATTGCTACCGAGAAGGTGCACCGGGTCGCCGCCGCGCTGGGTGGCGCAGCGGTGATGCTGCTGATCGGTGCCACCGATGCCGAACACGCGTTCTTCTCTGAAGAGGCCGGCATCGACTGGAACGTCATCTTCCTACTGGTCGGGATGATGCTCATCGTCGCGGTAATCAAACGCACCGGCGCCTTCGAGTACCTGGCGATCTGGGCGACCAAACGCGCCAAAGGTCGCCCGTTCCGCGTCATGGTGCTGCTCGTGCTCGTCACGGCGGTCGCCTCCGCGATGCTCGACAACGTCACCACCGTGCTGCTGATCGCACCGGTCACGTTCCTGGTCTGCGAACGTCTCGGGGTTCCGGCCGCGCCGTTCCTGATCGCCGAGGTCCTGGCCTCCAACATCGGCGGCACCGCAACCCTCGTAGGCGACCCGCCCAATATCATCATCGCCAGCCGGGCCGGGCTGTCGTACAACGACTTCCTGATCCACCTTGCCCCGTTCGTGGTACTGCTGATGGTGGTTTTCGTCCTCCTGTGCCGCATCCTGTTTCGGTCCGCATTCCGGTACGACCCGGAACGCGCCGCCGAGATAGCAGCGCTGCGCGAGCGGGACGCCATCCGCGACGGCCGACTGCTCGTCATCAGCATGGCCGTCCTCGCGGTGGTCACCGCCGCATTCGTCCTGCACACCGTGCTGCACCTCGAACCCTCGGTGGTCGCGATGGTCGGCGGGCTCGCACTGCTCGCCCTGTCCCGCCTCAACGCCAGCGAGATCGCCCGGGACGTGGAATGGCCTACCCTGGTGTTCTTCGCCGGCCTGTTCGTCATGGTCGGCTCCCTGGTAGCCACCGGAGTGATCGAGGAGATCTCCCGCGCCGCCACCGACGCCACCGAGGGGCGGCTGTTCTTCGCCTCGATGGTGTTGCTGTGGGGCTCCGCATTCCTGTCGGCGATCGTGGACAACATTCCGTACGTGGCCACCATGAGCCCGGTGGTCGCCGAGATGGTCAACTCCAACGGCGGCGGCAGCCAGTCCCAGGTGCTGTGGTGGGCCCTCGCGCTCGGCGCGGATCTTGGCGGCAACGCTACGGCGGTGGGTGCCTCGGCCAACGTAGTGGTGTTGGGCATCGCCGAGCGCGCCGGCAAGCCGATCACGTTCTGGCAGTTCACCAAGTACGGCCTCGTGGTCACCGTCGTCACGGTCGCACTCGCCGTGCCATACCTGTGGCTGCGCTACTTCGCCCTCGCCTGAGGCTCATCGTCGTGGACAAGGACAACGGACATGGCCGACCGCGCGGCCAAGCAGTCGTCCGACATTCTCCGACGGCCGAGACCGTGGTCACGATCAGTGACGGTAGGCTGCCAGTAGGTGCGCCGGGAAGCCTGGTCGGCATGTCCTAACCCCAACGCGGAGGGATACGAGCGACATGCCACAGGTGGGGCCCGTAGCGAGCCGTGCACCGGTCACCGGCTGGGTAGATCGGCGCTTCACCACCGTCTGTGAAGCGTTCGGGCAGCTTCTCGACGACGAGCGGGAGACAGGGGCAGCGGTCGCCGTCATCCGAGACGGCCAACTCGTGCTTGACCTACGCGGCGGCTGGCAGGACGCCGCCCGCAGCCGACCCTGGGCGCCGGACACGCTGACGCCCCTGTTCTGCGCTGGCAAGCCGGTCGCCGCCGTCGCGGTCCTGATGTTGGCGTCCCAGGGCGTGATCGACGTAGACGCACCGGTGGTCCGCTACTGGCCTTCCTTCGCCACCGGCGGTAAAGATCAAGTCCTGGTCCGCCACATCCTGACCCACAGCGCCGGCCTGCCGGCCTTTCCCATCCCGCGCCCCGCGCACTCGCTCCCACGTTGGGACGTGCTCGCACACGACCTGGCCGCCGCGGTCCTGGAATGGCAACCCGGCACCGCCGTGGGCGAACACGCGCTGACCTTCGGCCACCTTCTCGGCGAGATCGTCCGCCGTGTCGATGGAAGGCCCCTCGGCGTATACCTACGCGACCAGATCGCCCGGCCACATAACCTGGACATCGCGCTCGGCTTGACCCCAACCCAGGCCGCCCGCACAGCCGACGTGGAGTACAGCAGCCCGCAGTGGTACGAGCTGACCGTGGGACAACCGTTCACGGTGCGGCAGCGTGCCCTCAACAACCCCAACGGCTGCCTTGACCCCCACGTGCTGAACTCCCCCTGGTGCCGCAGGGCGTCGATGCCGGCCGTGAACATCCACGCCACCGCACCCGCCCTCGCGCACCTGTATGCCAGCCTGGCGGCCGGATCGGGCCCGCTCGACTCGGACCTCACCGCCGCCATGACCACCGCTCACGTGCACGGCTACGACCTGGTGCTCGACCGACCGATACGGCGCGGACTCGGCGTCACCATCGAAGCCGACAACCAGTGGGGCATCGCCGCGATCGGCGGAAACCTGGTCGCGGTGAACCCGTCCCTGCGCCAAACCTTCGTGTATCTGACCCGACGGCTCGGCGACCACACCGCCGCGCAAACGATCCTCAACGCGACGCGCTCGTGCGGGTGAGCCGGTCAGCCAGTTCCCTGTATCAGGATCGCGAGTTCATCGTGGCCGGTGCGCACTCGGAAGATCGCCAGATATGCTCTGCGGGCACTCTTCAGGCGCGCCGGGAAGTCTGGTCGGCACCCCTACCACCACTGTGCCTGCGCCTGGAGGGTCCGGATGCTGTTGCTGTGCTTCGCGCTCGTGCTGCTGGCCGCGGTGCTGCTGTCCAGCCTGGCCCATCGCACCGTCCTGTCCACCGCCGTGCTGTTCCTGGCCGCCGGCTTCGCCCTCGGCCCGGAAACCTCCGGCGTACTGGACGTGACCCCCGAGTCCCCGATCGTGGCCACACTGGCCGAGCTGGCGCTGTTCGCGGTGCTGTTCACCGACGGCATGCGCGTCGGCTGGCCAGACCTACGCACCGCATGGCGGTTGCCCGGCCGAGCGCTGGGCTGGGGCCTGCCTCTCACCTTGATCGTCACCGCCCTGCTGGCCCGGTACGTAGCCGGACTGGACTGGCCAGAGGCCCTGCTCATCGGCGCGGTCCTCGCCCCCACCGACCCGGTCTTCGCCGCCGCCCTCGTGGGCAACGACAAGGTGCCCGCCCGGCTACGGCACCTGCTCAACGTCGAGTCGGGTGTCAACGACGGCCTCGCGCTGCCGTTCGTGGTGCTGTTCCTCGCCATCGCCGCTCATGACAGTCTGCATCTGAGCGAGCTGGGCACGGAGCTGGTCGTCGGCTTGGTCATCGGGGTAGCCGTGCCATGGCTGGCGCTGCGGCTGGAAAAGTCTCGCTTCTTCGCCGCCTCCACCGCCTACGAGCCCCTCAACGCGGTCGCAATCGGCCTGCTCGTGCTTGCCCTGGGTAAGGTCACCCACGGAAACCTCTTCCTTGCCGCGTTCGCGGCCGGTGTTACCGTCGCCACCTTCGGGCCTCGGCAGCGGGAAGCGTTCGAACACTTCGGGGAGCTCGTTGCCGAACTGCTGAAACTGGCCGCGCTGTTGGTGTTCGGTGCGCTCATCTCGCTGGAATTCCTCGGCGAGATCCCGTGGACCGGGTGGGTCTTCGCCATCCTGGCCATTGTGGTCGCCCGACCGCTCGCGCTTTGGGTATCGTTCCTGCGCTCCGGACTGTCCACACGGGAACAGGTAGCGGCGATGTGGTTCGGGCCCAAGGGATTCGCCTCGGTGGTCTACGGCCTGCTAGTCCTGGAGGCCGCCATCCCCGCCGCCGACGAAGTGTTCCACCTCGTGGCCCTCACCATCGTGCTGTCCATCGTCGCCCACTCCTCCACCGACATCGTCGTGGCCCGCTCCTTCGAACGCGCCGGCGGCTACCAGGGCTGGCGCGGCGCCCTACGAGCCGCTACCAGGCGCAACACCAGCCCGGGCGACAGCAGCAACTGATATCGCGACTGGGAAGGCGCCACGGTTGGCCTACCGCGCTGGGTGGAGGCCGACTACGGCGCTTTATAGACGACTGCGTGCGTACGCCCGGCCTCCCTTTGGGCGTTCTCCGTTGACCTGGGGAGGCGGACGCCATGGGGGTTCAGGACAGCGGCGCTGGAACACTCTACCGAAGATCCACACGATCACGCCGTGTCAGCTCACAACCAGTGGAAGACGAAGCAGAGGTACGGCTCGACTCCCATGATCTTTCCGAACTGTTGCTTCGGGCGGCACGACGGCCGCAGGATGGCCCAGTTCCACGAGCCTGGCGTGGAGCAGCTTGCGATACAGCTCTTGTACCGGAAATAGGTGGCAGCGGAGAGGAACGAGCGCTCCAACTGTCCGTTGGTGCCGTGACGCCAGTAGGACTCGCCACCCTTGGACCAGAACTGGACCCACCGGTAGCAGAACTCCTGTTGCACCGGGCACTCCTCGGTGGTGCTACCCGCGTGGTACCAGGGCGAGTACTTGTCCCAGAGGAACTTTTGCGGCGGGGTGTACCGCTGCCAGCCCTCGTTGGGGCCCAGCATCATCACGTTTTTGGAGTACCAGCTCGCCCCGACGGTGTTCTCCGCGTACACGCGGAACTCGAACAGATCGGTGCCGGCACATGGCCAGGTGTACCAGTTGATGCCTCGCTCAGCGATGGTGTACCAGGAACCGTTCTTCGTGCGGTTGCGTGCCTGGATCACGAAGGTGGTGCCCTGCCTGCCAGGGTTCCAGGAAAGGCTGACGGCGCGGCTGCCCTGATACGTCGTCAGCTTGAGGTGTAGGCCGGTGGGAACTGCCGGCGGAGAGTAGTTGACGGAGGCTACATTGGACGGTGCGCTGTCGGGTGCGCCACCGGAGCCGATGGAGCGCAGCCGGAACTCCTGGATACCGTGGCTCAGCATGGTGGCCACGAAGGAGCAGCAGGTGGAGACCGGATATTGGTACCGCTTCCAGCCCTCGTTCACTGAGGTGTTGCGCCGCTCAACCCAGTACCAGGCTCCGGGCGTGCTGCTGGCATTCCAGGTGAGCACGACGCCGTACGAAGTGATCGCGGCCTTTACGTTGGTCGGCGGTGCCGGCGTGGGCGCGACCGGGCGGGCGCTCACCACATTGGACGATGCGCTGTCGGGCGCTCCACCGGACCCGATCGCGGCCACCTTGAACTCGTAGGTGTTGCCGTTGGTGAGGTAGCCGGCGACATAGGTGCAGCAACTACTGACCGGGTAGCGGCTCTTCTGCCACGACTGTCCAGCGGAGACGTTCCGCGAGTAGACCCAGTACCAGGCTCCAGCGGTGCTGCTGGCGTTCCAGGTGAGCGTCACCTTGGCGTTGCCGGCGGTGGCGCGCAGGTTGGACGGTGCGCCTGGCGTCGGCGCCACCGGCCGGGCGCTGACCACATTGGACGCGTAGCTGTCCGGACCGCCGCCGGAGCCGATGGCGACCACCTTGAAGTCGTACCGATGGCCGTTGACCAGACCCGTGCTGGTGAACGTGCAGCACGTGGTGACAGGCAGGTCCAGCTTCTGCCACGTCTGGCCCGCGGTCGTGTCCCGCATGTACACCCAGTACCACGCGCCGACGGTGCTGCTGGCGGTCCAGGTGAGGGTGACCTTCGCGTTGCCGGCGACCGCCTGCAGGTTTGTGGGAGGGCCGGGACGCGGCGCGGTCGGCACCGCCCTGGCCACGTTGGACGGTGCGCTGTCCGGCGCGCCAGCAGCGCCGATGGCGGCCACCTTGAACTCGTAGGTGTGCCCGTTGACCAGACCGGTACTGGTGAACGTGCAGCAGGTCGTGACGGGCAGCTCCAGCTTCACCCAGGCCTGGCCAGCTGTGACGTCCCGCGAGTAGACCCAGTACCAGGCGCCAGGCGTCGAACTGGCCGTCCAGGTCAGCACCGCCTGCCCGCTTCCGGCGGTCGCACGCAGATTGGACGGGGCGGCCGGTGCCGGTGCGACGGGTGTAGCGCTCGCGACATTGGTCGGTGGGCTATCCGGACCGCCGGCGCCGATGGCGGCCACCTTGAACTCGTAGGTATGCCCGTTGACCAGACCGGTACTGGTGAACGTGCAGCAGGTCGTGACGGGCAGCTCCAGCTTCACCCAGGCCTGGCCAGCTGTGACGTCCCGCGAGTAGATCCAGTACCAGGCGCCAGGCGTCGTGCTGCCGGCCCACTGTAGAGATACCTGGGCGTTGCCCGGTGTGGCGACGAGGTCGCTCGGCGCGTCCGGTGGTTGGCCGGCCGGCGTCGCGGATGCCGTGTTCGACTGGGCGCTGTCAGGCTCCCCCTCCGCGCCGATCGCCGCGACCCGGAACTGGTACGCGTGGCCGTTGGTCAGCTCGGTTGCCGTGAAGGTGCAGCAGCTGGTCACGGGTAGACCGAGCCGTGTGAACCCGGCCTCCCCGGCGGTAACGTCTCTTTGATAAACCCAGTGCCAGGCGTCCGGGTCGGGGCTGGTCCACGTTAGAGTGACCGACCGGTCGCCCGGTGCGGCTTGGAGGTTGGTTGGCGCGGCGGTCTGCGGCAGCGTGGCGGTCTGCCGCACAAGGTTCGATGGCGCGGACTCGCCTCCCGCGTTGATGGCGACGATCTTGAACTCGTACTCGTGATCGTGCGTCAGGAGTCCCGCCGTCGCCTGGCAGCACTCGACCACCGGCCACTCCCAGGCGGTGAATTCCACCTCGCCCCCCCGGGGGCGGTCACGCCGGGCGTGTGAACCAGATGCCCCATATCCGGGTGGGATGCCGTCCAGGCCAGCGTAATCGTGCCGGCGGCGGCCGCCGTGGCCGTCAGTGCGGTCGGTGCGGCGGGCGGTGCGAGCTTCGAGGTCGCCCGGACGCTGGCGGACGCCGGCCCTTCGCCGCCCGCGTTGATGGCGGCCACCTTGTACTCGTACTCGTGGCCGTGGAGCAGGTAGCCAGCGGTTAGGGTGGTGGAGGTGGCCGGCAGGGGCAGCTGCGTGAATTCCGGGTCGCCGGCTGTCACGTCGCGTTGGTACACCTGGTACCACAGTCCCGGTGCGACCTCTGCCCACGTCAGCTCGATCGAGCCGTCGGCCTTGGGGGTCGCGGCCAGCCCGGTGACTTGGGCGGGTGGCGAGTAGCGTGCCGTCGCGCGTGCAGCGGCGGAACGCGGTGAGTCGCCGCCGCCATTCTTCGCAGTCACGACGAACTCGTACTCGTGGCCGTGTAGGAGATCCTCCGCCACGAGCTGGGTGCTCAACGAGTCGACTTGGCCGTCCTGGGTGAACTCGGTCTCGCCAGCGGTCAGGTCCCGCCGGTGCACGGCGTATCCCCAGACGTTGGGAACGGCACTCCACGCGACCGTCACGCCGCCCGTCGTGTTAGCCGTGGCGGTGACGCCGCTCGGTGCCGCTGGTGGCGGGACGTCCACAGTGGCGGTCACGGTGGCCGAGAATGGGCCGGCTCCGGCGGCGTTCGCCGCGGTCACCTTGTACTCGTAGGTGTGCCCATCGAACAGGAACGCGGCTTCCTTCTGCGTCGCGGTCGTCGACGTCGGCACCCGAGCGAAGTGCGTCTGCCCGCCGGTGACGTCACGCTGGTGCAGCCAGTACGACGTGGCACCCGGCACGGGCTGCCAGCGCAGCACGGCGAGATCGCCGTTCACGGTCACCGTGAGCCCCTCCGGCGCGGCGGGCACGCCGGGTCCAGGAGCGGGTCGCGGCCAGTCGATCTCTATGAACCGGGGCCGTCCCTGCCGGACGTCCGCGTACGTCCCGTTCGGCTCCAGGCTGTTGAGGTTGTAGGAGACCAGTAGCTTGCCGCTGCGGGCCAACTCGGGGTGCACCCGGGCGTCGTACATGATGACGCCCGGCTGCTGCATCTCCGGCGCGGTGAACAGATGCGTCGGACCGGAGAACGGTCCGGTCGGCGAGTTCGATGTGTATGCCACGATCTGGGAGTCGAACATCAGGTTGTTCTCATGGCTAACCCATACGTACTGAGAACCGATCTTCTGTACGCCGCCCCCGCCGACTCCGCTCAGCAGCCGGGTCGCCGACTGGGGATCGGTGGACCAGGTGCTGCCGGTCCAAAACTGCCATTGCCCGGACAGCCCACCGGCCGGCACGCGGGCGAGGTGCGCGAACTTCATGAAGCCGGTGCCGGACGAGATGCCGTAGATGTACGTGTACGCGCCGTCGGGGAAGATCCCGGCGCCCCAGCTGATGTCGGAGCCGAACGGCAGATCCACCACCGAGCTCAACGTCAAGGCCGGCAATGCGAAGGTGGCCAGCGTAACCCCGGTCATCTCGAAGTCGAGCACGCCTTCGCCGGTCTTGCGCAGCCGGTTGTACATGACCTTCAACGAGCCGTTCTCCACGGTGCCGTCGGCTGCCCAGAGGAACTCCCCCTCCTGCGTCGGCTTCACCAGCGCCTCGGGCGCCTGCGCGGTGCCACCGTGCAATGTGGTCGTGAGCGACGTGCCACTTTGGACCACGATGGTGTTGTTCACCATCGGTGAGTTCAGTGGACGGGTGTGGTCGGCGTTGACGGTGCCCAGGAACGTGTCCGCGAACAGCCACACCACTCGGCCGTCCGGCAGCACCACCGATGCCGTGTTATCGCCACCGGTCCAGTGGCCGCCCGCGTCTCCGTAGTCGGTGAACATGGCGTTCATGGCATCGGCTGACACGCCTCCGACCGGCACCGCGGCGGCGGGGGCCTGCCGCGGCACGACCGTCAGCGCTGACGCCAGCGCGGAGATGAGGAACGCGGAGAGCAGACGGCGCGCGGACCGGGGGCCTGCCAGGCCCGAGACTGTTCTCATTTGCGTACCCGCCCTTCAGGAACGGAGCACCAGGCCCCGCACCGGGGTACACAAAGCTTGGGCCACCGACCATGCGGCTACAAGAGCTCCCACCTGGCCGAAACCGGCACTGATCACGAACGGCGTTTGGGGTGGGCGCACGTGCGCCAGGCCCGGTAGCTCATGCGCCCTCTTGCGCGCCTGCCGCACGGATCAGGCGCGCCATCGAGATCACACCCGCGGGTCAGAGCAATCTACCGTCCGGTCTACGGCAGGATTGACCCCGCCAGTACCTGCTTGATAGCTTGCTGATCATTCGTTGGGTCAGGATGTCCGCATGTTCGTCGTGCACGAAGACACCGAGCACAGCCACAGCCGGACCCTCGAATTCACGCCCGGGAGAGCAGCGGCGCGACGATGATCATCACACTGGTCACCGACACGTTCAATGTCAACAACAACGGCACGACCATGTCGGCGACGCGGTTCGCCGCCGCTCTCGTCTCGCGGGGGCACACGGTGCGCGTCGTCTCGTACGGCGAACCGGGCGGCACGGCCGGGCAGGGGCCGGAGGGCCCCGAGATGTTCTACGTTCCGGAACTCGTGGTGCCGATCGCGAGCCGACTCGCCCATCGCCAGAGCACCCTGTTCGCCAAGCCCGTCCAAGAGGTGCTGGTCACGGCGATCAAGGGTGCCGACGTCGTCCACATCTACCAACCGTGGCCGCTGGGTCGTGCCGCGGAGCGGATCGCACGCCAGCTCGGGGTGCCCGCCATCGCCGCATTCCACATTCAGCCTGAAAACATCACCTACAACATTGGTCTGGGCTGGTTCCCCCCGGCCGCGCATGTGGTGTACATCCTGCTGCGCCTCGCGTTCTACGGACGTTTCGCCGACATCCACTGTCCATCCACGTTCATCGCGGCGCAGTTGCGCCGGCATGGCTACCGGGCTCGGCTCCACGTCATCTCCAACGGCGTGGACAGTAGCTTCCAGCCGGGACCTGCCCGAGCACGAGAGGCCGATGAGCCGTTCCGGATACTCATGGTGGGCCGTTTCTCCCCGGAGAAGCGGCAGGATGTTCTGATCCGGGCCGTCCAGCGATCGCGCCACGCCGCACGCATCCAGTTGCAGTTCGCGGGCCACGGCCCATGGGAGATGCGCCTGCGCCGGATGGCCTCGAGGCTCCCGAATCCGGCACAGTTCGGCTACTACTCGCAAAAAGAGCTCATTGGACTCATCCGTAGGTGTGACCTCTACGTGCACGCGTCCGATGTCGAAATCGAAGGGCTTTCCTGCATGGAGGCGTTCTCCTGCGGGCTCGTACCGGTCATCTCCGATAGCCGGCGAAGCGCGACCGGCCAGTTCGCGCTCGGGCCGTGGAACCTGTTCCGTTCCGGTGACCCGTCATCGCTCGCCGAACGGATCGACGGCTGGATCGACCATCCAGCGGCCCTCGATACCCTGTCGGACACCTACGCCCGGTACGGGAAGCTCTACGCGCTCGACCGGAGCATCAAGGCGATCGAGAGGGTCTATGCGCGGGCAGATCGCGCGCCGGAGGCACCGGCCGGATACGCCGGCTGGCTCTACAGGCTGTTGTCGACCGCCTTCTATTACGTGATAGCGGTTCCGGCGCTCTTCCTCTGGACGCGCGTAATCCTCGGGGTCCGCATCGAAGGCCGGCGCCGGCTTCCGCGAGCCGGCGGCGCACTCACGGTATGCAACCACGTGCATATGCTCGACAGCGCACTCGTCGCCCTCGCCTTGTTTCCGCGCAGGGTCGTCTTCACCTCGGCACCGATAAATCTCCAGAACCGCTGGTACGGGGGGCTGGTGAGGTTGCTGGGTGGTGTCGCGGTACCGTCCACGCCGGCGGGGCTGCCAGCCTTCTTCTCCGAGATGGAGCTCTTCCTCGCCAAGGGACGAATCGTGCACTTCTTCCCCGAGGGAGAGCTGAAGCCGTACGACACGAGCCTGCGCGACTTCAAGCGGGGCGCGTTCCATCTCGCCGCGCAGGCCCGCGTACCGGTCGTGCCGCTGTCCATCCGTTTCACCCCGCCAACCGGGATGGGGCGAGTGTTCCGCTGCAAACCCACGATGGTCATCGTCCTCAGCGAGCCCATCGCGCCCACCACGACCGATCCCCGCAGCGACCGGCGCATCCGCATGGAGCTCACCCGGCGTCGCATGCACGATCTGATCGTGCGTGCGGCGTCATGAGTGCGCCGGGTGGCCACGGAGGCGTCAGCCGCGACTCCGCGCCGAGCAGGAGACGGTCCGTGCGGGTGCTGGAGCAGTGCACGTCGATCGCGGGAAACAACGCCGCTCGGCGCTGGCGCGGTCGAGCCGGGGCTCAGCGTTGGCGGTGCCCTTGTGCCGCTGGTGCCGGCGGCGCGTACGCGTGCTGACGTAGCGGAGGTTACGCCGGTACGCGGACGTGCCGAGAACCCTGGCCGCCAAGACTTGGTGACATGGCGATTCGCACTCTGGCCCGGTCCCTGATCGCGTCCGCCGCAGTCGCGGCGACGGCCCTCGTCGCTCTCCCGGCGCCGGCCGGCTCCCATCCACCGGACCCGGGCGTGGTCAGGGTCGACTCCGGGTGGCTGCGCGGCAACGTCGCCGACGACCACGTTTCCTACTCGGCCATCCCGTACGCGGCGCCCCCAGTCGGAGAGCACCGGTGGCGACCGCCTGTCCGTCCGCGGCCCTGGGCCGGCGTCCGCGACGCCACGACACAGAGCACTCCCTGCCCCCAGCGAGGGATGCAGGGAATCCTCGGTGCGGAGGACTGCCTCTACCTCGGCGTCACCGTTCCCCGGGATGTGCGGCCCCGGGAGCGGTTGCCGGTGTTGGTGTGGCTACACGGCGGCGGCTTCGTCTCCGGCGCGGCGCGGGAGTACGACGGCGCACGGCTCGCCACCTCCGGGCGTCTAATGGTCGTCACGGTGAACTACCGCCTCGGCGCACTGGGCTTCCTCTCCTCGCCGGCGCTCGACACCAGCGGCGGTAACTACGGACTGATGGACCAGGCCGCCGCCCTACGCTGGGTGCGCGACAACGCCGCCCGCTTCGGCGGCGACCCGCACAACGTGACGCTGGCCGGCCAGTCCGCCGGCGCCCGCGCGGTATGCGCCCAGCTCGCGTCGCCGATCTCGCGTGGCCTGTTCCAGCGGGCCATCGCGCAGAGCGGCGCCTGTGAGAACCAGGTGCCCACCCTGGACGTGGCACAGGCGTTCGGTGCCCGCGCCACCGAGGAACTCGGCTGCGCCACGGCCGCCGATGTCGCCCGGTGCCTGCGCGAGCGCAGTCCGGCTGAGCTGCTCGCAGTGCTCTCGGGCGTCGGCTGGGAGCTCACCGGCCGGGTGAGCGACCGGCCCTGGAACCCGGTAGCGGGGACGTGGGTGCTGCCACAGCAGCCAGGTGAGGCGTTGGGCAACGGATCCGCCGCGCGCGTGCCGCTGCTGATCGGTGGCGTGCGCGACGAGATGCGGGCGTTCGTCTCGGATGAAGGCGCGCTGACCGCTGAGCGGTACCGCGCGATGATGATCGAGACATTCGGTGACCAGGCGGGCGCCGTCCTCGCCGCGTATCCGGTCGCCCACCACGACAGCCCGGCGCTCGCGCTGGCGGCCGTCCTCACCGACTGGGGCGGGTTCATCGGCGCATGCCCGGTGTTGCGCACCGCCGAGGCCGCCGCCGTCCATCAGCCGGTTTACGTGTACGAGTTTGCCGAAGACAGCGGACAGGTCGCCGACGGCTTCCCCGGTTTCCCCATGGGCTCCTACCATGGCCTGGACCTGCCCTACCTGTGGGACCTCAACACCGCCTGGGACCCCTACCCCACGCTCACCTCCGAGCAGGAGCGGCTGTCGGCAACGATCATCGGCTACTGGTCGGCGTTCGCTCGCACCGGCGAACCGAGCCGCATGGGCCAGCCGCCCTGGGCCGAGTTCGGGTCCACAGGCACCGTGACCGAACTGTCGACCAGCGGCATAGCCCCGACACCGTACGCGGCCGACCACCGCTGCGACCTCTGGAGCGGTCTCCCCCGCTGACCCAAGTCCGTCGAGGAACTCGGGCTGAACGCGCCGTGGCCGTCTGACACCCCGTGGGACTGCTATAGGCTCTGGGCTGGTCAGACCTCGCCGCACGGGACGACGGCGCCAGGCCACTGCCGGGCACTCGCCCACCTGCACGACAGGCAATCCTGAAGGCGGTCGGCCTCAGATGTGCGCCGGTGGTGGGCTGGCCCGGACCGTCCGTAGTTGTCGCGCGGTTGGATAGGCGGATCTGGATACGGTTGGCTACGCGCTGGGCGAAACGCGGTAGGGGTTGGACGCCATCACCGCGTGGATAGGTTCGGATCATGTCCACGCCGCTGCGGCGCAACCGCGACTTTGTGCTCCTGTGGTCGGGGCAGGTCGCGGCGGCGCTGGGCGGCAGTGTGGCGGCGATCGCCTATCCATTCTTGGCGTTGTTCGCCACCGGCTCGGCCGCGGCTGCCGGCGTGGTGGCGTTCGCGGGGATGGCCACCGGCACGCTGTTGCGGCTGCCCGGTGGTGCGCTCGCGGACCGGTGGCCGCTTCGGCCGCTGCTGATCTGGCCCGAGTTGGTACGCGCGGTGGTCACCGGCACGCTGGTTGCGGCGGTATTTCTGGAGCGGCTGACGCTGGCGCACCTGGTGGCCACGGCCATGATCGGCGCCGCGTGCCAGGTGTGCGCGGAGCCGGCCCAGACGATCGCGGTACGCAAAGTGGTGCCAGCCGAGCAACTACCGCACGCGCTGGCCCAGAACGAGGCCCGCGGCCACATCGCCGGCCTTGGCGGGCAGCCGCTGGGCGGCTGGCTCTACGGGCTCGGCCCTGTGGCTCCGGTAGGCGCCCAAGCGGTGGCCTATGCGGTCACCGCGGTCACCGCCACGCTGGTCCGCGGCCGGCTGGGCGACGGCGCACGGGACAAGTCAGCGCCGCTATGGACGCAGGTGATCGTCGAGCTGCGGTACCTGTGGTCCAGCCGCTTCCTGCGCGCCACGCTGCTGGTCGCCGCGGCGTTCCAGTTCGTCTTCGCCGGGCTCGGCCTGGTGATCGTCGCCGCCGCGGCGGCGCAGGACACGCCGGCCCTGCACGTGGGAGCGGCCCTGGCCATCGCGGGCGTTGGTGGCCTGCTCGGCGCCTGGGCAGCACCCCGCATTCACCGCCGAGTCTCCCCCACTGGACTGATCGTGTGCTTCGGCTGGACCAGCGTCGGCTGCCTAACGCTGATGGCGGTCCTACCGCAGATCCACCTGGTGGGTGCGCTGCTCGGCGTGGTCTATTTTGTGGCGACCCCCGCGAACGCGATGCTGGTCGCGGCCCAGATAGGCGTGACACCGCCGCACCTACAGGGCCGCGTGATCAGCGCGGCCATGCTCGTGGCCGGGTGCGTAGCGCCGCTGGGCCCACTCGCCGGCGGCGCCATGTTCCAGTGGGCCGGCCGCAGCGCAACGTTCGGAACATTCGCCGGGACAACCGCACTCATCGCCCTAGCCACCCAGTTCAACCGCGAAATCCGCCACATGAGCGATTCGACGGAGAAGTAGCCCGGATCCGGCGAGCGTCCAAACACGAACAGCGACGCATCACACGGCACGGGCCACGTCGGGCCCATATCCCTGTCGTGTTGCACGGCGCCGAGACCACCGGGCCGACAACACCGAACTGACCGAGAGGGTCAACACCTACGCCCAGGTCATCCTGGAGTTGAGCATCGAAATCGACACTCTGCGCGCAGACGACGTTGCCGGACAACGTTCGGCTCCTTCACACGCGGCCGAAGGTCCGTGGCTCGGCGTTCCCGAGCAGGGGCCGGTCGTCGTGTGCCGGCGGGACGTTATCGGGCCGGCTGACCGGTCACCGGGACATGGTGTCGAGCGCTGCGGCGATCTGCGGTACCAGGGCCTCGTAGGTCGCGCGCGACAGGTGCCTGCCGTCGGGGTCGAACGCGGCCGGCCCGAGCCGGTCGGTCACCGCCCGCACCTCGATCGCCGTACCGCCATGCGTCGTGACCAGCTCGGCCAGCACCGCGGCGTACTCCTTGATCAGGGCGTTGACCTCGCCGGTGTCGAACGGCCCGTGCGCGCGAGCCACGCCCGGCGGCACGAGGGCGACCCACCTACCCCCGCGTTCCAGCTCTCGGGTCACGTTCGCTCGGAAGAGGTCTGGGGAGCTCGAGTAGTCGGGATGGCTATCGCTACTCCCGATCGACAGCACGACCGCGTCATACGCCGCCGGATTCCGATCGCCGACCTGGCCGCGCAGGGACCCCGACCAGGCGCCACCAACAGCCCGAGACTCGACATCGGCACCGAAGGCGAGCTGCATCAGGTCCGGGTGCTGGTTCTGGAGCAGGACGAGGTTGCTGTCACCGAGCAGTAGAACAGTCATGCGAGCATCCTGCCCCCGGCCACCGACATTTAGCCTCGGTGGCCGGCCAGACTGACCGATCATGAACCACTGTCGCGCATCTCCCGACGGAGCACAGGCAGTTGCCGAACGGAAGTGGTTCAAAGTTTCTGTACGTCTTCAAGGCGGCCGCCGTGTGGGCCTCGGACTCCAGCGAAAAACCAACGCCAAGGAGTTGACCTAGGGAGTTCGTCGGCCCTCGGCAGCCGGTAACACCGCCCTGACCAACGACGTTCATCGACGTTTAGGGCGTTCGCTGGCGAGGTGGGCGAACCACGAACACCGTCCCCCGGCGCGTTCCGCGACTTTGGAGACTGTGGCGACCTGGTCGTCCTTGGTGCGTAGCTGTAGGCCGTGCCGGGTCAGTGCCTCGACTATGACCTCGGCGGTGGCCGTCACCCGCTGCTGCATCCTTGCGTGGTGCGCGTCCACCTCTTCCACGGTGACCTCGTCGTGCCAGGGTGGTTCTTGCTGTCGGTGATCCGCAGCTGTACCTGGCTCTTTTCGCTGGCGAACGTCACTGAGGTGATCTCGACGAGGTCGTTACACGAGGGCATCATGTGGCATCACGCGGGCGGCCGGCGCGCGAAGCTGCAGCACCGCGAATTCGCCTGACGACTGCCCGGGCTACTTCTGCCCGGGCACGACCAGGCCGGTCTCGTACGCCGCGATCACGGCCTGCACCCGATCGCGCAGGCCGAGCTTGGTGAGCACGTTGCTGACGTGCGTCTTCGCAGTGTGCGTGCTGACCACCATGGCGGCGGCAATCTCCGGATTGGACATTCCCTCCGCGAGCATCCGCAGCGTCTCGCGCTCGCGGCTGGTCAGCGTGGACAGCCGCTCCGCGGGCAGCGGGCGGGCTGCGCCGCCCGTGGTGAACTGCTCCACCAGCCGCCGGGTCACCGACGGTGCGAGCAACGATTCCCCCTTTGTCACCACGCGGACGGCGTGCACGAGGTCATCGCGCCGCACATCCTTGAGCAGGAAGCCGCTGGCGCCGGCCCGCAGCGCGTCGAACACGTGGTCGTCCTGGTCGAAGGTGGTCAGCATGACGACCCGGCAGTCGGTCTCGGCGCCGATGATCCGGGCGGCTTCGATGCCGTCCATGCCCGGCATCCGGATGTCGAGCAACGCCACGTCGGGGCGATGATCCCGTACGGCGGCGACCGCCTGGAAGCCGTCACCCGCCTCGGCGACCACCTCGATGTCGGCCTGCGCGTCCAGGATCATCGCGAAGCCGGCGCGCACCAGTTCCTGGTCGTCTGCGACCACTACCCGGGTCACAGCGGCAGCCGCGCGCGTACCGTGAAGCCGGCAGGCCCCGAACCGGCCGATGCGGTCCCGCCGCACGCGGCAGCGCGCTCCCGGATGCCGATCAGGCCGTTACCGCCGGACGGCAGCCCGGCCCCGGCGCCCCGGCCGTTGTCCCGAATCTCGATCGCCAACTCCTGCTCCTGCCAGCTCAGCCGCACGTCGGCGCGGGACGCACCAGCGTGCTTGACGACGTTCGTGAGCGCCTCCTGGATGATCCGGTAGACGGCCACCCCGAAGGCGGGCGGCAGCGGCCGGGGCTCGCCCGCCACCTCGTAGCCCACCTCCAAACCGGCCCCCGCCGCCTGCCGCACCAGCTCGGGCAGATCCTCGACGGCCGCCTGCCGAGCACCCGAACCCTCCTCCCGGAGCACCACAAGCATGCGACGAAGCTGATCCATCGCATCCCGGCCGGCGGCGGCGATAGCGTCGAACGTGGCGACGGCCCGCTCCGGATCAGCACGCACCACCACCGGCCCCGCCTCCGCCTGCACTACCATGAGACTCACAGCGTGCGCCAGAATGTCGTGCATTTCGCGGGCGATCCGGGCACGCTCCCGCTCGGCAGCGCGTTCGGCTTCCAGAACCCGCTCCCGCTCAAGCCGCGCGGCACGCTCCGCCAGGATGGCGGTGTGCGCCCTGCTACCCGCCGCTGCCCTCCCCAAGGCGTACGCGGTCACGGAAACGACGACACCCCGAAGCGCGGTATCCGACGACCCGACCGTGAGCAGCCCGCCGCCGAGGATGACGACGAGCGCACCCCACCGCACCCACCGCCCGGACCGGGCGGACACCGTGTAGAGGGCGATGAGCGGCCCATACCAGAGCGGCTGCGACGCGACGGCGTCCACCAGATCGTACGAAGCGCTGAAGGCGTAACTGACCAGCAGCACAGGCAACGCCGCTCTCCGCCTCGCCACCAGCGGCAATGCGGAACCGGCGGCGGCGACATACCCCCACCAGTGCCACGGACCGTCCCGGGACATCAACGGCCAGAGCTGAGCCACCGCGGCACAAACCGCCAGCACGACATCCGACCACGGCGAGCGCGCCCACCGACCCAACCACACGGTGCGCCATGCTGTCATGCGTACGCGGGAGCCCGCCGGGCGAGGGGTACCAGCGCGAGCAGAATCAGCAGGCCGGCGACCGGCAGCAGATCATGACTGGTCGCAGCGACCCCGATGCCGAGCAGCAGGGCCACCGGAGCCCACACCGCGACGGCCCGCACCACTGCAAGATGAACGACCAGCGCAAGTAACCCGACATAGAACAGCGCCGGCCCCGGCCCGTAGACGGCGACCGCGACACCGGGCACATCCTGCACATCACCGAACATCTGCCGCATCGCGGCCTTGTCGGCGGCCGCAAGCCCCACCACGATGTCGATGCCAATCTGAGCGATCGAACAGACCAGACCGGCCACACCGGCGACAGCGGCAGTCGTGGCCACCACGCCACCGCCGATCATCCGGCGCCCGGCGAGCACCACGAGCCCGAAGAGGAACAGGGCAACGAGGAAGGCGAAATGCCCCAGGGTCCAGAGGAAACCGGGACCGTACTGCCCATCCAGGCCGTCCAGTAGCCGGACCAGGCCGTAGACGGTTGTGAGCGCGGGAGCGAGGACAAAGACAACGGGTGCTTTCTGCATGCGGTCGATCGTCATCCGCCCGCGGCTCCGAAACATCGCCGACGTCGGCGATCTTCCCCGTCACCCACAAGACCCAGTTCACCGGGCGGGTCGGTGACGCGGGGCATCTTTTCATCTACCCATGACGTGGTCCTCCGACTCGGCCTCGTAACAGAACGTCGCCCGGCGCTCGACCCAGCGTCGCCAAATACGTGACCGTCTTCATCATCGTGCACGCCGTTCCAACTGCGGCCGGCCGGTCCCTAGCCAGCTAACTGACCAGAGCTCTTCAAAGCCCTCAGCCGCCGGGGACCACAGCCTGCTGCCGGTAGTTCTGGTCGGCATAGACCTCCACTCCTTATCGAAGGTGTGTTCCGGCACCCCAAACGCAACCGAACAAGCGCCACCGAATAGAAGGGATCAGGTAAGACGCGCGCCGGCTGTCTTCTTACGATCGTGAC
>NZ_JAIBNX010000013.1:0-5794 GCF_026130045.1 Micromonospora sp. CPCC 205371 | reverse complement strand
CGGCGCCCCCCAAGCCCGCCGACCCACGCCCCACGCAAAAGAGGCCCCGGCCCCCCCCGGGGCCCTCCTCCATTTCTAGCTTCAACCAAAGGAAGAACTACTTGTTTCAGCATGCCGAGAACTTCCCAACGCACCAACTACAACAGTCCCGAGCACCCGAGAGAAGTGTAGTGCAGCAGCGTCCCGATCTGCTCAGGGGTCTTGCCCCGCGGTGTACACGGTGGTCAGAAGTGTCCGGGTGGTGCGAGCCAGGTTGATGTTCAGCAGGTCGTCGAGTACGCCGTGCGTGACCCACCGCTACGTCACCGCTTGGCGCGCTCCGGTAGCCCAGACCGCGACCCGCACTTCTCGTGCACTCCCCAGACCGCGCAGGCCGCGGATAGCACGCCAATGGCGGCGCAGAACAGCCACACGGTGTCACCGATCCGGGCCCAGGCCAGGACGCCGACGGCGGGTCCCAACGCCGAACCGAGCCCGAACGTGGCCTGCGAGGCGGCGAGGTAGCGGCCCTTGAGGGGGGCCGGTGCCGTCGCCGGATGGGCGAACATCGTCGGTCCGCTGAGCATGACACCGGTAACGAAGACGACGGTGCAGACCACGAGTGTGCCGACCGAGCCGGAGAGCACCCCGTAGCCGGCCAGGCCAAGCGAGAACACCATCGTGCCGAGGCCGGCCACGAGGCTCGTCGGCCACCGCGCCACGTACGCGGTCACCTTGAGCTCGGCCGCCACGAGAATCACCGAAGCCAGCACGAGCACTCCACTGTAGACCACGGTTGGATGCCCGGCGACGGCGAGCTTCAGCGGCACCACGGCCGTGAACTGCACGTAGACCACCGAACTGAGCAGCATCGCAGCGAGATACGCCAGGAAGCGGGTATCCCGGACCAGGATCGCGTAGGGGTGATGGCCGGACACGCCTCCCGCCACCGCGGGTGACGAGCGTGTGGTGTGCCGCTCCCGGTCCGGCGGCAGCAGCGCCACGGCCAGCGCCGAGTACCCCAGCGCGGTAACACCGTCGATCCAGAAAAGCAGGTCCCAGGCGACGAGGATGACGCCGGCCGCCACGAGCGGGCTTATCGTGGCACCGAGGTTCAGCGCGATGCGCATCATCGAAAACGCCATCACGCGGTGCCGTTCGGGCAGCAGGTCGCTGAGCATGGCGGCGGCCGCCGGCCGGTACGCCATGGTCGCGGCGCCGGCGAGTGCCGCGAACGGCAGCAGCAACGGGTACCGACCGGTGCTGCTCAGCCACGGCATCACACCGACGAGCAACCCGGACGCCGCCATGGAGACCGCGATGGTGGCGCGCGCGCCGGCCCGGTGGGTCAGCTCGCCGCCGAGCAGCGTGCCGGCGACGGCTCCCAGGCTGTAGATCCCGAGGCACAGGCCGGCCCGTTCGACGGAGTGTCCTCGATGGACCAGGTAGAGCACGAGGAACAGTTGGACGAACGCGCCAACTTGGTTGAGCAGCACGCCGCCCAACAGGTAGCGCGCCGCTGTCGGGGTCGCTCGCAGCGAGTCAAGGACCCCGACCGCCGCCGGCGTCCGCGCCGTGGTGGTTGCCACAGCCGCTCCTCCCCCCTCGGTGAGGGATGCTCCGGTCAAGTGGCGGGGATGCTCTGTTCGAAGCGGAACAGGTTGTCTGGATCGTGCCGGCGCTTGATATCCACCAGCCGGGGGAAGTTCCGGCCGTAGTAGGCGGTGCGCCAGTCGCGCAGGTCGGGGTCGGTGAAGTTCTGGTACGCCGAATCCGGCAGGTGCTCGCCCATCGCCTCGTACATCCCGGTGAGCCAGCGCAGGTTGGCGTCGACCTGTCCCGGTGCGTCGTCCTCGGTCCAGGACGTGTCCATGGACACCAAGAAGAGGGAGTCACGGTGGACGAACGCGGTCTCGGTGGCCGGCACTCCGTTGATGGCACCGCCCCAGGCGAACAACCCGACCCCGGCGCCGTCGACGTTCCGGCTACCGGGCCAGCGGCGCATCCACCACAGCAGGGTCTCTAGCGCATCGGCCGACAGCGGACCCGGGGAAAGCCTGGTCCGCACCGCGAACCGGCCGCCGAATGTCTCGTGCCGTAGGTAGTCCTTCCCGGCCCAGTAGCTGAGGTCGAGTACTTCCTGTCGGGTGGGCGGCGCCACATCGAGCGCGGGTCGCAGGAGGTCACGCAGGTCCCTTGCCGGCCCGAGAAACAACCCGACGGCGGACACGGTGACGGCCTGACCGCGCCCGGTCGTACTCAGGCCCAGCCGGGCGGAGAACTCATTCGGCCCCTGGCGCACTGCTTCCTGCAGCGTGTCGAGCAGCGCGACCGCGTGCGCATCGGCGCCGGTCCAGATGAGACAGCACACCGACACGTCCGTCACCGGCCTAGCCTGGAAGGTAAATGAGACGTTGACCCCGAAGTTGCCTCCTCCCCCGCCACGGCAGGCCCAGAAGAGGTCCGGGTTCTCGCGGGCATTGCAGGTCCGAACCTGCCCGTCAGCCGTCACGAGGACGGTCTCGACCAGCGCGTCACTGGTGAGCCCCCAGGCCCGGGACACCGCGGCGACGCCACCGCCGAGCGTCAGGCCACCGATCCCCACCGTCGGGCTGTTGCCCGCGGGAAATGCCACCTGGTGCTGCTCCAGGCATCGGTAGAGGGGACTCATCGTGGCGCCGCCGCCGACCGTAACCAGGCCGCTGGACTCGTCGGCCACCACGTCGGCGAATCCACTGAGGTCGACGACCAGGCCGCCGCTGACTGAGTACCCCGCAAAGCTGTGGCCGGTACCGCGCGGGGTGACCGCCAGCCCGTTGTCGCGGGCCCAGCGGATGGCCTGTCGCACGTCGCTCACCGTGGCCGCGGAAACCACCGCGGCTGGCCGGACACCGGTGCAGCGTTCGTTGACGACCGCGCGCTTCTCGTCGTACCGCGATTCGCCCGGCAGCCAGAGCCGTCCGGTTAGTGCCGCGGCCAGCCGGCGCAGGTCGGCCGCGGCGACGGCCGCCGGCCGCGCGAGGTGGACATCGCTCATCGCCGGTCACTCCACCTCGACGTCGAGCAGACCCGCCGGCATCTGGAACGAGGCTTCCGGCGGCGGTGGCCCGATCGGCTCCGCCACCAGCCGGACCTGATTGGACGCGGCACGCAGCAAGCTGGCGCACGTGTCGCGGTCCGGCGCCTGGCACACCACGAAGCTGTGCCGCGCGATGTACCCACCCGGCGGCAGCCGCAACTCGGTGCCGGGCGAGACCATCGCTCCGGACGCCGCCAGGCCGGCCGCGCCTTGGCCGGACGCCGGTTCGTCGTCCGCCGGATCGATTTCGGGCCGCGGGACGGACAGCGACACCACACGACAGTCGCGCCGCGGATACCCGAACCGAACCCCGACGACGCGGCGCAGCGACGGCGTGAGGTCGGGCCGTGCCCCGGTGGCGATGTCCACGATCACGGCTCCGGGGTCGATTCCGGTCGCCAGCTTGCCGACGTACGGGATCAGGTCACCGCCCAGCCGGCCGTTGACCTCGACCACGACCGGGCCGTGCCGGGTGAGCTTGACCTCGGTGTGCGTCACGGCGTCCTGGACGCCCAGCGCACGGTGCGTCTCGACCAGCAACGCGCGCAGCTCGGGGTCGGACAGCAGCGGATCTGCGGCGTCCACGATGTGTCCCAGCTCCTCGAAGTACGGCTGGAGCCCGATCTGTTTGCGGGCGACGAACATCGGCTGGTACTCGCCCTGGAACACCGCCCCGTCCACGCTGATCTCCGGACCGTCCAGCCACTCCTCCACAAGCGCGCCACCCCGGTACGGCTCGGGGCCGATCAGGCTGGCGTCCACCGCGACCCGGAATGCCTCGTCGAGCTGCTTCTGGTCCTGGATGAGCACCACGCCGATGCTCGCACCCAGCGCCCTCGGCTTGACCACCACGGGATAGCCGATCTCCGTGGCCGCCCGGCGGGCCTGATCAAGGTCGGTGGCGTAGGCGTACGCCGGTTGGCGCAGGCCCGCCCCGGTCAACAGTCGTCGGCTCCGGTACTTGTCGCGGCAGCCCAGCACCCCCTCGACGCTCAGTCCGGGCACGCCGAGCTCCTCGGCGATGGTGGCGCTGGGGATGACGAGCGGCTCGTCCCAACAGAGCACGCCCACCACCGGTCGTTCGGCGGCCAGCTTGTGCGCGGTGGCGTTGAGGTTGTCGTGGTCGTGGACGTTCATCAGCGTCCAGCCATCGACGTAGGGCCGCTGCCAGCTCGGCGTGGTCCCGTTGATAAGCCACAGCTCGTGACCGGCCGCCCGGGCGCGCCGGGCCGCCGTGGACAGCAGGTACTCCCGATAGACGCTCAGGCCGCTGCCGATGACCAGCAGCATGCCGTTCTTCTCGCTCATGATGTCCCTCCCGGCTAGGACGCGGCTACCCGCACCCGATGTGAACCTGGAACGCCCATGCGTGGATCGGCCGCCGCCTGGGCCACCTCACCCGCGATCAGCGGCGCCGTCTTGAAGCCGCCACCGCCGCAGGCCGGATACGCCAGCGTCGGCGACGACGGCGAACCCACCCGGGCGAACAACGCGCCACCGGTGACCCGATCCGCGAGGTAGTAGCAGTCCTTTGTGGAGATGATCGCGGCCGGGTCGGCGTCGGTCACGAGCCCGTGCAGCAGCCGCTCCAGCGTCCGGCGCCAGACCGGCGCGGTTCGCGCGGAGCCGACGCGGTCGGCGGGGCGGCAAACCTCGCTGGTGCTCAGCTTCAGGTCGGTGCCGGCCCCGGGAGGCAGCAGCCACGCACCCGCGTGCGGGCCGCAGCGCAGAAGCACCACCGGGGTGGCCGCCCAAGCCGCTTGCCGCCGCGGCGACGTGCGGCGGTACAGCATGCTCTGCCGGTACAGCCGGGTGGGCGCCGGCGCCGCGTCGCCCAACAGCCGCGACGACCAGGCGCCGGTCGCGACGAAGAGCAGATCACCCGCCGCGACCGAGCCGTCCGCCATCCGCACCGCGCCGGCGTCTGGGTTCAGCGCGACCACGCGGTGGTGTGGGCGCAGCCGGACCAAGGGCTGGCCGGCAAGCCATTTCGCGGCCGCCACGAGGACCCGGCTGGCCAGCAGGATGCCCCCGTCGACCTCGTGGAGCCCGGCGGCGCCGGCCGGGACTCGCAGCAGGGGTAGGCGCTCGGGCAGCCGCGCGGGCGGAACCAACTCGGCGGCCACCCCCGCCGCGCGCAGCAGGTCCAGATTGGCGTGTGCCTCCTCGGGCGGCAGGACGGCAAGCACGCCGGTGGCGCGGAAGAGCGCGGCACCGAGCACGAGCTCCAGGTCACGCCAGCGCCCCGGCAGGCCCGCCGCGCTGGCAGTCGCCTCGGCATCACCGAGATGCAGCGTCCGCACCACCCGGTGCTGGTCGAAGGAGGCCGCCCGAGGATTGGGGATCGGCCCCTGTTCGAAAAGGGTGACTGCAAACCCGCGCCGCGCGCACTCCACGGCGGCGAGCAGCCCGACGACACCGGCACCGACGATCACCACCCGTGGAGGCGCGGACGATGCTAACCGCGCCACGGTCAGCCAACCCGTACGGGTGTCCGGCCGGCCGGCGCCAGCTCGCCGCCGGCGAAGGCCACGACCGGCAGCCGCCGGGCGCGTACCCCGGTCGCCAGGGCTGGCTCGCCGATGGCGTGTGGGGCGGTACCGCCGAGGACCTGGTCGGCCAGGTCTATCAGCACCGGTGCGGCGCACCGGACGAAGACCTCGACCTCGTGGCAGAGGTCCCCGGCGTTGGACGGGGGGCGCCCGCCGCCCGGCACGACGGGGGGTGCCCGCGGGC
>NZ_JAIBNX010000129.1 GCF_026130045.1 Micromonospora sp. CPCC 205371 | reverse complement strand
CCCCCCCGCTGCCCCTCGGATCT
The DNA here is from genome assembly GCF_026130045.1 of Micromonospora sp. CPCC 205371. GTDB lineage: Bacteria > Actinomycetota > Actinomycetes > Mycobacteriales > Micromonosporaceae > Phytohabitans. Next base: position 23,162 of record NZ_JAIBNX010000129.1, on the reverse strand, counting down.
GGCCGCTGCGGCCCCGTGCCGCCGCGCTCCCCGGGGCGGGGTTGACGGCGGCGCCCTCGCGGCGCGCGGCCCCCCCGTCGTTCCACAGCCTCCTTGAGGAGTACGCGGACGCGCGCACCGCCATCTCGGTGCGCGGCTCGTGGGAGGGCGCCGGTGCGGAGGTCTTCGCGGCCCACCAGGCGGCCCTGTCCGGGCACCTCGACGGGCTGACCGCCAAGCTGTCCGCCACCGACGCCTACGCGGAAGCGGTCGCCGGGTGGGTGCGGGAGAGCCGGGGCGCGGTGGCTGGCGCGCTGGTGCCTTTGCTCGCATCGGCAGAGGCGGTGACCGTTTCGACCGAGCCCGTGGGTCCTGAGTCCGCTGTCGCGGCGGCGGAGATCGCGGCCGAGATGCTCGCGGCCGTCGACGAGGCATACGACCGGCTTGAGGCATTGATGCGTGACTGGGAGGTAGATCTGACCGAGCTGCCCTATCAGCCGCCTGCGGTGGGTGCGCCGCCGATCGACTTGACCACGCGAATAGGGCCCTGACCAGGCCAGATGAGATGCCGACGGCGCCGCGCTCAAACAATCTGGCGCGGCGCCGTGGCTCTTTCCTGCACCCCCCGCAGGTCTGTGGACATCCCACTCAACGCCCATGGGTGGCGTTTGTCGTGGGCCGGTTCCATGATTCGTCCGTAAGTGCGATCGGGAATGGCCCGAACCGTGGGTTGGCCCAAACCGATTGGGCCAGCCCACGCCCCCCGATTTTATTCGCGTTCGATGCCCTGGCGGCGGCGGGCCGTCACGATCAGCGCGCCGCCGGCGGCGAGGAGGAGCGCTCCCGCGGTGGCCATGATTCCCACGCTCGGTCCGGTGATCGGCAGTCCACCGCCGCCTGCCGGCACGGGCTTGACAGCCGGAGCCGGTGCGAACGCCCCGGCGTCCAGGTCGCCGATGGCCACGTCGGCGAGGCTGGCCCCGGCGCCCACCTGGATCCGGATCGACGCGACGCGTGCACGCACCGATCGATCCGTGATCTCGGTCCGCACGTCGCCGAGCGTGATCCGGATCAGCGAGGCATCCCCGCCGAGCACCGGCAGCACCGTGCCCGCGACGAGTTCGCCTGGGTTGGGCAGGCCGGATAGGGCGGGCAGGGTCAGCGGGCCGGCCTCCTCGCGCCCGGTGGCGCCGCTCAGCCGGTCTGGGTGCAGCGCGTCCAGCGTCTCGGCGAGCGGCTCACCGGCCACGAGCGGCAGCCGCCGCGCCGTGGCGGTCGCGCGCGCCGCTTCGATGCCGCCGGCCGTGCGGGGGAGTACCAGGTCGATGGTCTCGCCGGGTGCGTCGATCCGGCGCGGCGGCACCCCGGGACCGGAGACCTCCAGCAGCGGCGACGTGTACCGGACGCCCGTGGTGGATGCCGTCCCGCCGGTGGCCACGGTGAGCGTCGGCGGCTTGATCACCTTGATCGCGATCTCGGTCGGTGTGCCGGCGAAGAGGCGGACGTCGGCGAGGGCGGCTGCGGCGGTCGCGGTGGATTGGACGACACCGTCCTGATCGACGAGGCCGGTGCTGGTCCGACCGCGCAGGCTGGCGGGCAGGCGCACCAGGGCGGTGCCGCTCGGCCCGGGCAGGATCTCCGCACCCGCGACCTGGGCGCTCGACGATGTCACCTCGCCCTTCCGCGGGCCGCCCTCTCGCAGGCCGCATGGCGTGCCACGGGCGTGCGCGATCAGGTTGCCGGTACCGACCTTGACGAGGCCGAGGTCCTTGCGGACGGCATGCGCCATGACCGGCTTCGGGTTGCGGGGCGGCGCTTCCTGGTACACCGATGTCGAGAGCGGCCCGGCCGGCAGCGGTACTCCGAGCAGCTTCGCGTCGAGGTACCTGGCGGCCGCCGCCGCGTTGACGTAGCCGTTGGCTGCCATCCCGGAGCGGGTGGACGCCAGCCGCATGTCGGCGACCGGCCCGATCGGCAGGCCCAACGGGCGAAGGTCGAGCGCGTCGAGCCGGACGAGTTCGGCACCGCCGCCTGCCGCGTACGGCATCGTGCACGGTTCGCTCGCCATGGCTGGCGCGGGCCCGACGGCCACCGCGCCGACAACGGCGACAGCTGTGGCGAATTTGACCAGGGACATGTGCGACCCAACGAAGGCTCGACGCGAGGTGTTGCGGGACGGGGACCTGTCCCATTCGTACGTACCAGCCGGAATATCCGAAAGGCTCGCCTTCTGGTAGACCACTGGCGCGTCGTAGGGTGTGGTGCATGGGGATGCTGTGCGCGGTCAGCTTCAACCGGTACGGCCGCCTGTACTACCTGGACCCCGGTGACCTCCGTCCCAGCGTCGGCGACCACGTGCTGGTGCCCACCGACGACGGTCCCGAGGTAGCGGAGTGCGTGTGGGCGGCGCAGTGGGTCGACGAGGACACGGCCGGCTTTCCGCGCCTGGCCGGCATGGCCACCGACAAAGACCTGCGCCGCGACGAGACCCTGCGCAAGCGCAAGGCCGAGGCGAAGGTGGCCGCCAAGCGACTCATCCGCGAGCACGGCCTGCCGATGAAGGTGGTCGCGATCGACCACGTGCAGGAGGGCGGCGGGGGCACGAGCGGCGCGCGCACCACGATCTACTTCACCGCGCCGCATCGCGTCGATTTCCGGTCGCTGGTGCGCGACCTGGGGGCCACGCTGCGCTGTCGCGTCGAGCTGCGCCAGTTGTCGGCACGCGACTCGGCGCGAGTACAGGGCGGCATCGGCTCGTGCGGGCGTGACCTGTGCTGCGCCACGTTTCTCACCGACTTCGAGCCGGTCACCATCCGGATGGCGAAAGACCAGGACCTGCCGCTCAATCCCCTGCGGATCTCCGGCGCCTGCGGCCGGCTGATGTGCTGCCTGAAGTACGAGCACCCGCTCTATCAGAAGTTTCAGGCGTCGGCGCCCGCGATCGGCACCCGCGTATCGACCCCCGAGGGCGATGGCCGGGTGGTCGGCCACAGCGTGCCCCGCGACTCGGTGGTCGTGCGCATGGACGCCGACGGCTCTCGCTGCTCATGCAGCCGGGCCTCAGTCTGTGGCCCGCGCCAGGCACACGAAGAGCGCTACGCCTAGCGTGGTGTCTACGGCGTGATCGTGATCGGCTCCTCCGCGAGCCGCACGCGCAGGTCCTCCTTCGGCTCAAGCCAGGACGAGTCGGCCGGGGCGTCCGGGTTTGGCCGCCACGAGCGGCAGATGCGGTCGACTGCCACCGGATAGATCGTGACCGTGCGGTCGGCGCCGACGTGCACCCGCAGGAACGCCTTCGAGTCTTCGATGCCTTGGCCGGCGAAGAGCTCGTTGAGGTTGACGCCCATCGCGCCGGCCGTGACCAGGTATGCCGCGACCAGCTCGCTCGCCACGAACCCCACGATCGGCCCGTAGACCACCAGCGCCGCCACCACCGGCATCGGCCAGGGCCAGTCGACGAACGGGAGCTGGAGCCACACCCACGTGCCCGCCGCACCGAGACCGATGTGCGCGAACCCGTGCACGACGCCGAGCAGCCAGTGCCGGGTGGAGCGTCTACCGCCTGCGGTGGGTGGCTTGGCGAAGAGGACGGCCCCCACCATGACGAGCAGCAACACGAGCGCCAGCGGGATGCTGAAGATCCGCTCTTCGAGGGCACCGCTGCGGTATGCCACGCCGGTCATCGCAAGCATCATCATCGAGTGCAAGATGCCGAGCATCACGGAGAAGCCCGGGTTGCGGAACGGCAGCCGCTGGAAGATCCCCCACCCGTACCGGCTGGACTGCGCCTCGTTCGGGTAGCGGCCGGCGAGACGGTACGGCCTGCTGCGGCTTGCGCGGCGGGCCTTGGTGTCCGGCGGTGGCACCGTGATCTCGCCGGGCAGCTTGTGCGTCGGATACAGGTAGGCACCGCCACCGCCACACGTGACGAGCTGCCGGTCGGCTCCCTCGTAGCGGGCGTAGTGGTGCAGGTCACCCGCCATGATGAGCCGCACCTGGGCACCGGTCGGCGCGATCACGGTGCGGATGAAGTAGTCGACCGCGTCGTATGCCTCGGGGTTGTCGACGGCCTTGACCCACGCGGGGGCCGGCACGACCAGGATCACCCGGTGGTCGGACCGGAGCTGCCTCGCCGCCTGCTCGAAGTAGATCAACTGGGGGTCGTCGAGGTAGGCCCCGAACTGCTCGTCGATCCCGTACAGCCACCAGTTGCCGGGCAGCTCGGTCGCGAAATACGAGCGGTGTTGCGCGGTCTGCCAGCCGCCGATGGAGCCGTCCTTCCGACGAGCGAAGAGCCGCAGGAACGCCGTCAGCCCGTCGTACCAGTCGTGGTTGCCCGCGATGGCGAAGAGCGTCGGCCGCGGCCCCGACTCCGGCGGGCAGGGCAGCGCCGCCTGGTAAGGCCCCTTGCACCGGTCTTCGTACGCGGCGCCGCTAGCCGTCGGATAGACCTGGTCGCCGCCCATGACGAGGATGTCGCCGCGAGGCAGCCGGTGCCCGTCGACATCGAGCTCGCGCTGTGCCAGCAGATATGCGATCGAGTACGTGGCGTTGAACCCGTCGCCCAGGTCGGCCACGTAGTCGAGCCACACCTCGTCGCCGGTGCCGGTGACTTTGTGGACGTTGCCCGGCAGCGCGTTCTGCAGCTCACGCTTGTCCAGGTACGCCCCGAAGAGGATCGCCAGCAGCGTGCGCAACCCGGTGCTCAGCAGCAGGAGCGGGGCGAGCCAGGGCACGGGTGGGCGGGGCGTGAAGCCGAGCTCGAGCGGGTCGAGGGTGCGCGGACGCGGCCGGGTGGTGGGTGCGGCTTCGACCGGGGCGGCAAGGTCTTCCGTCACGGGAGGCAGCGTAGTCGCGACCCCTGTCGATTTGTCGAGCTGGTCGGTCAACCGATTCGATCGGGGGACGGTGGGTGCCGTACACTTTACGATCGTTGCCGCCTTAGCTCAGTCGGTCAGAGCGACGCACTCGTAATGCGTAGGTCGACGGTTCGATTCCGTCAGGCGGCTCCACCGGCTGAAGGCCCGGTGACCTGGACTTTTCCCAAGGTCGCCGGGCCTTCAGGCGTTCTAGCGCAAGATCAACAGTGTTCCGATCCGTGTACCTCGGTCCTAATCCTCTTCTGGCCTGATCCCGCCAAGATCGTTCATGACGTCCGTGTAGATGGCCCAGTACGTCATCCTGTCCGGCGACGCGGAAGCCTCCATGATCTTCTTGAAGATTTGGGCCGTCTCGGCGGCGCCATCGGCCCGGCCCTCCCGCCGAGCTTCGGCGCACCGCTCCGCGATCAACGCAGGAAGCCCCACCAGGTGCCCAGTGATCTCAGCGACCTCGGACCTCACTCCGGCCAACACTATATCGACGTGGCGGTCGACCATCGATCGGATCTGGCCGTCGGCGAGTGCCACCGACGCGTACGCCTTGCCGCGCGGGGCCGGCAGCCGGAGTCCGAGCGGGAGCGTGTCGTCGGTTGGATTCAGCGCCGTGCCACGGGCGATCGCCCTGATCCGCGCGACCTCGGCGACGGTCTGCCCCAGCGGCTGGGCTACGTGTTCGGTGACGGCACCCTGGATGTGACGCTTGATCAGCGGCTCCAGGCGGTCGCAGAGTCGGATCACGAGTTGGTCGACGACGTCGGCCAACGCCTTCCGGATGGTGACGCCGATCTGGCGGATCAGGTGGGCTACCGCCGATCTGGTGCTGGCGGTGATGTACGCAAGCAGCACGAAGATCGCTGTCGCCAGCAAGCCGGCGCCGGCCGCGAGGAGCATCGCGAACGGGTCAGCGTTGGCCAGGTCGCGCGCGATGAGGCCAGTTGCTGCGCCGCCGATGGCCGCCGCGGTGCCGGTGCACCAGAGTGCGGTGCGGAGTCGACCTGAGGTTTCCTGGGCCTCGGCGTCGGTCGCAACGGCCGGATTGAGCGTTCCCGTGGTCATCGGCGGCCACCCTGGGCGTGGCGGCGGTAAGTAGGTCGCGCGGGTTCAACGCGGTATTCCTGCACAGTGCTTCGCCTCCCGTGATGATCGGCGAGTCCCGCAGCCTCGCCGCGATGTGCACGCTCCCAGTCCGCGTTTGCCGATGCGCGAGTGATCTCTGGGGCGAGGCTCGATGGTCGCGTGACGTGTGGCACACGCGCAACCCCGGAGAGTAACCCGGCCGAACGGCTGATGACCGCCGTGGCCCCCGGGATCGAAACGGACAGACGGTCTGACAATTACTGGTCGAACTTCCCTCAGCAGGGCATTTTCGTCATCCGCTGAGTGGACCATCAGCCAGAAACTCCAGCCGGCACGCCAGCCGGTGTCCACCTCCCACCTGATGGAGTGATCACTTACCGTGACCGTCCGTGAGTGGCAGGAACCGGACATCCCTCAGATGGCGTACCCCGCACGGCCGGCGGCGAGTGATCCCGGCGGTTGGCCGATACCGTGGGGACTACGGCGGGCGCCGGGCTTGCGGCCGGCGCACCGCCGCCCTGACCGCAAGCAGGGAGAGCCCCCCTATGGTTCCCACCGACACGATCGGCTCGCGCATCCGGTACTGGCGTCTACGCCGCGGCGGCATGACCCAAGGCGTCCTCGCCGGCCTCGCCGGCGTCGACCAAAGCTTTATCTCCAAGGTGGAGGCCGGTCTGCGTGGTGTCGAGCGCCGCTCGACGCTCGTCGCGATCGCGAAGGCGTTGCAGGTGTCCGTCGCCGACCTGCTGGGCCAACCCGGCGACCCCACCGACCCCCTCAAGTCCGAGGCCGCCGCCGTCGTCCCCGCGATCCGCGCCGCCATCATCGAGGTCGAGGAAGGCGAACGGCGCCCGCCGACCATGAGCGCTGACGAGCTGGCCGAGCTGGTGGAGCGCGTCGACGGGATGCGCGCCGTGAGCGACTACGGCGGCATGGCCCCGCTCTTGCCAGCCTTCCTGCTCGACGCGGCCGCTCACGGCGGTGTCGCCCTGATCCGCGCCGCCTACGAGACGTCCGTGTGCCTGCGGAACCTCGGCTATCGGGACCTGGCACTGCCCGCCGCGCGAATCGCGGTCACAGCGGCGCAGGAGGCCGAGCACACGGCATGGCTCGGCGCCGCCCGCTTCGTCCACACCCTGGCCATGCCGATCGAGACCGCGGGCACGACCTCACGGATCGCAGAACGGTCGCTGAGCGAGCTACAAGCGGGCGCGGCCGACGTCGCCGTACGCCAGATGCTCGGCCAAATGCACCTCTCCGCCTCGATGGCCTGCGCCGTCGACGGCCGCGCCGCCGACGCCCAGGCGCACATCACCGAGGCCCGGCGCGAGGCCGCCACGCTCGGCGACCCGGAAGACGGGGCAGGGTTCAACCTGTGCAGCTTTGGCCCGACGAACTTGTCACTCTGGCGGATGAACGTCGCGATCGAGCTGGGCGAGTACGGCGAGGTCCTGGAGCTGGCCAGGAACACCACGCCCGCGCCGCTGAGGGTGGCCAACCGGCACCAGACCTACTGGATGAGCTACGGCCGCGCGCTCGCTCACTCGGGCAAGACGGACCGTGAGGCCCTGGCCGCGTTCATGCACGCGGAGCGCGCTGCGCCGCTCGCGTTCAGCCTGAACCCGATGGCGCGGGACACGGTGGCGTCGATGGTCCGGCGCGCCCGCCGCCGCTCGGTGTCCGAGGATCTACGGATCATGGCTCGGCGGCTTGGCGTTGACGTCGACGCATGATCGACAGTCGCAAGTGGACCGTATGACCGCCAGTCATAAATGCCGGTAGCAGCCCCGCTACGTTCGGCGACGCCGGGTCGGCTCGTACCCCGCAGGTCTGAGTCGACCCGGCCCTGCCGGGCTGGTGCGCGTCTACGGCACTTCGCACCACCGCCGCCGCCCGGCGCCAAAGACAGGGTGTGGCGGCCGGACCTACGCCGCCGGCGTGGATTGGTCAGCCCACCGCCCGCCGCCCCCCCGGAGCCGGCGCGGCGGCTCAGGCCCTAGGGCCGCCGCGCCGCCCATCCGAGCAGGGAAGGCGTATCGCGATGAGTAGCCTGCCGATCGAGCGTGCGGCGCCACCGGACCCGGGTCCTCTTCCGCCGTTTCCGTGGGAGCCCGTGATTACCGCGGCCTTGTTCCCGCTGTGGTTCGCGGCGCTGTTGATCATCGCGGAGGTGCGCGGGTGAACCGGAAGGTGGTAGCGGTTGTGCTGGCCCACGCTCCGACGGAGACGTGGGACTGTTCGGCTTGCGGTGCGCTCTGGCCGTGCGAGCCGGCCCGCGGCGAGCTGCGCGAGTTGCACGCTGACGATCCGGTGGAGTTGGCGGTACACATGGCGCACTGTCTTGGGCGCGCCGCTGGTGTGCTTGCCGCTGAGGACCCGCACCACCTGTACCAGCGGTTCATTTCCTGGACCCAGCCGCCGGCGTTGGACAGCGACCATGCTGCCGCGCTCCGGTGACGTGCTGCACGTGACGCGGGAGGCGAGCGTCCAGTTCGTCGAGCCGATCCTGTTCCGGGTGATCCGGTTGCATGACTGGCCTACCTACGACGGGTGGGTGTGGCTGGACGGGTACGAGCTCAACACCGTTGGCGAGGCGGTGGAGCGTCGCTCGATTTTCGTCAGGATCGGCGGCCTGCGACCGGTCGGGACGGCCGTGTCGAAGCTGAGCCGGATCAAGCCTGTGGCGTCGGTGCGGGACCGCGGCCCGCGGTACCGCAAGCTGCGGCCATGACGCGCCCGGGCCAGGTGGAGCGGGTCACGTACCGCACCGGGGACCCGCTGCTGGACGCGATTCTGGCCGTGGCTCGCTGCGCCCACGCGGAGGGCCGGGCCGTGCAGGCCCGGGGGCGGGCGGCGGCCGCGGCCGAGCACACGGCGACCCTGTTGGCGCTGGATCGCGCTCAGCGTCTGGTCAACGAACTGAAGGGAGTTGCGGGTGAGCCGCGGCAAGAGCGATCCGCCACCGGGCCCGATCAAGGGGGCGCCGGTGAACGAGGGCAAGGCGCCGATCGTGGACGGGGACCAGCAGAAGGCGTCCAGGCGCCGGGAGCCGCCCGCGGCTCCGGTTGACGGGGCGCCGATCAATCGGCCCCACCAAGAGCGCGGCAATTAGCCGCAGCGCCGCCTGGCCCCTGGCGTGCCGAGTCGGCGCCGTGCGGCCGGTGCCCCCGCACGTCGGCATGGTGCGGGGGCACCGGCGGGTCGGACATGTGACATCGATTCCGGCCGGTTGTCCACAGTGGTCGCCCGGCCGGCGGTCATGGCGGCCCGGTCGGGCAGTGCTGATCTAGATGCCCGGCGCTTTAGCGTCTCCACGCACAGTGCGTGGGGGGGTCGCCTCGGTCCATGGTGGACCGTCCTCGCGGGCCGGGCACCGGCCGCGATCAACGAAGGAGACAGACTGTTGCGTACCAGGATGTGGCTGGCCGGTTTCGTCGCGCTCGCGGCGGTCGGCATCGCGTGCGGCGCCGGCGAGTCGGACACCGCCGGCCCGGGTGTGCAGGACACCGGCAGCCCGGCGGCCGCGGCGGCGGCCGGCGCCAAGGGGGAGAGCAAAGACGGCGAGAAGACGATCGTGCTGGAGGTGACCGGCGCGAAGTCGGCGGACATCACGTACGGGCTGGGCGCCGACCAGTCGCAGGAGCAGGGCGCCAAGCTGCCGTGGAAGAAGACGCTCAAGTCGAGCGAGGCACTGGTGATCCCGACGATCGTGGCGCAGAACAAGGGCGGCGGCACCATCAACTGCAAGATCACCGTTGATGGCAAGGTGATCAAGGAGACCGCGCCCAAGGCCCGGTCCGCGGTGGTGACCTGCACGCCGTCGTGGGGCCAGCGTGGCGAGCGGCGCCCCCGTACCCATCGGGTACGGGGGCGTTTTGCCGTCTCCCCTTCCCAATAAGTCTCTTGCGTCACGCAAGGGGATTTGTTAGAATTCTCTTGACGGACGCAAGGGAAGGGGGTGAAACTAAAGATGACGGATCGGATGGACCAGATCATCACCGCAGCGGTGCGCCAGGGCTTCTCGGCTCGGCAGACCCGTACGGGCACGTGGGTGTTCTCCAAGGGCATCACCACGTTGATCATCGAACGGACGCCGCGCACCGCGCGCGAGTGGATGTACATGATCAATGCCCTGCGCGGTGCTGGGCTCCGCTTCCCGCCCAAGGGCAGGGAGTAGGAGCGCGGGGGCCGCGTAAGCGGCGCGGCCCCCGCCCCATCCGAAGGTTGACGGACACAAGGGATGGAGGGTTCCACGATGCCACAGGAACGCGAGTGGCGGGCGCTGGTCACGTGGCGGCACCCGGCGCCGCACGAGGTCGACGACGACCGGCTCAACGTCATCGTCCAGGCGCTGCCGGGCTTCGCGATCGTGCAGCGGACGCTGGACCGGTTGCGGGCTGAGATGACGGTGCAGGCACCGACGATCCGGCAGGCGGCCGAGGCCGCGGCGCGGGCCGCCCGCGCCGCGCACGCGCACGCTCTGGGCGAGCAGGGCGAGCTGGTCTCGCTGCGCGTGCTCACCTTGGAGGAGCACGACTACGAGATCTCCCGGCCGGGCGCAATGGACCTGGTGGGCCTGAAGGAGGCGGCCGAGCTGCTGGGGATCAGTCACCAGCGCGTCGACCAGCTGTGGCGCACCAACCCGGAGTTTCCGGCACCGGTGGCGCAGCTGTCCGCTGGCGCGATCTTCACCCGGGCGTCAATCCTGGCGGCCCAGGAGAGAGGCTGGAAGCGGCGCCCCCCGGGTCGACCGCGCAAGGCCGGTTGAACCTTGGCTGCGACACGAAAACGGTGGCCCTGGAGCGCTGTACGCCCCAGGGCCACTGGTTCTTGGGTGCGATTCATCCGGCTGAGCTGGGTGTCACCCGCTCCGCGTGGGAGGTCCGCGGCTGAGTTATGGACGCGGCGCGGAGGCGAGCCAGGGTGCGTAGGTGCGCAGCCACTGGTCGACCGCTGGAATGGCCAGGACGCGGGTCACCGCGGCGGAGACGGTGACGACCTGGGCGACCGCCGGGACGGTGTCAACGCCGGCGGTTACGGCGATGGTCGGCACCAGGGAGATCGCGCCGACCACCGCGGCGAACACGGTTCGCGCGGTCGCGCGCCACGGGTGACGGCTCTGCGTCGATACCGGCGACGGGGTTGAGCTGGACACTTGGGACATGGAGACCTCCTGACAGAGTCGAACACTTGTGCGATGCTGCGGAGATGGGGGACATCGAGCGGCCGCCCAGGCTGGGCGATTGGATCTGCCCGGAGCACGGAACGGTCACCCCGTACACCGGCGGTGTGGTGGCGGCCTGTCCGGAGTGCCTGGAGCCGGCGCTGCACACGGTCCACAACGCCCGCGGCGACCAGGTGTACCGAATGCCCGCGCCGGACTACTGCGGCGGCCCAGACCGGCACCCGCTCACAGCTGGGAGGGTGCTGATCGGCTGGAAGCCCTGCCGCTGCCAAGGCGGCGGAGGGCACACCACGTGGTCTTGCCGGGCGTGCCCGTCGGTGCTGATGTGGCCCCCTCACGACCTGGCCGGCCCGCCGACTGGCGGCGGCTGGCGCTTGTGACGCGGCCGGGTTCACACCGGCCGCCCGTGGAGCGCGGCCAGCTGGCCCTGCAGGTGGGCGATCAGCTCGCGCTGAACGGTGATGGTGGCCTCGCGGTCGGCGAGCTGGGCGCGGGCGGTGTCGAGCTGGTCGACCAGGCGCTGCTCGTCGGATTCCAGCTGCGCCACCCGGGATTCCAGGTCGAGCACCCGCTGGCGCAGCCGTTCGGCCTCGGCCGACGTCGCGGTCAGGGACTGGCGGGCGGTTTCGAGCTCGCCGCGCACGCGCTCGAGTTCGCTGCGTAGGTCGATGGTGAGCTGCTGGTAGATGTCCTGCCGAATCTGGTCCGTCTGCGCTTCAAGATGCTTGGCCTGGGCGCGGCGTAGCCGGCCGGACATCAGCGCGACGGCGACCGGGCTGGCGACGGCGGCACCCAGCAGGGTGCCACCGCCGCCGATCAGCGCGGCCAGGACGGCAGGGTCCACGGCGGCTAGCCCGCGGCGAGGATGGCGCCGACGGCGGCGGCCTGGTCGCCCAGGGCGGGCCGGAGCCGGTCGGCGATCTCCTGCGGGGTGTCGGCGGCGCCGATCGCGTCGACGACCGCGGCCGGGATGTTGGCGGCGTCCAGCTCGACGCGCAGCGCCTGGCCGATCTGGGCCAGCTCTGTCGAGTCCAGGCCGGCGGCCTGGCCCAGCGCGGCCAGCTGCCGGGCGATCCAGGTGGTCTCCGTGCCCGGCTGCCCGTACAGCAGCGCGTAGCCCAAGTCGACGAGCAGCCGCACGGTGTTGCGGCCGCCGGCCCACTGGTGCCGGTTGCCGATGAAGGCAGCGTGCAGCTCGGCGATCTGCTTTTCGGCGGTTGCGCTCATGTCTTCCTCCTCGAGGCTGTGCTGCCAGTCGGCGAGGGTCCAGCCAGCGAAGATCGTCAGCAGGGCCCACTTGTTCGGGAACGACTCGACCTGTTCGGTGTCCTCCGACAGGTGGCCGTGCCAGTCGTGCGACGGGTCCGGGATGCGCAGGTACCGGTGCCGGAAGTCGATGCCGACCCGGCGCGTGGCGACCCCGCCGATGGTGACCGGGTTGGTGACCCGGCCGAGGTACTCGCGCCATCCGGCCAGCCGCGGGTCACTGGCCCGATAGGCGGCTAGCACACGGTCGCCGTACTGGGCGAACCGGCGATAGTCGCCGCGCTGGGCGGCCTTGAACGTCCAGTCCCGGGCCCGGCTGCGGTTGTGCGGGCCGCGCCGGTCCTGCGGGTCGCGGGCCGAGTAGTCCTCGCCCTGGCCGCTGCGGGCGTCGTTGTGCGCGACCGTGTCGTGGTAGCCGGGCTTGTGGGCGTACCCACCGCCGTTCACGTCGTCGGTGCCCGGCTCAAGGTCCAGCAGCTGGTCGATCAGCCACCGCTGCGCCGGTGTGATGTAGTCGTTCTCCGGCTGGGTGAGCAGCGTGAAGTCGGGCCGGGCGCCGCGTGCCATCGTGCGGATCGGGGTCCACGGCATTAGAGCACCACCCCGCTTTGTGCCTGCGCCGGGCCGATGTCCTCGACCACGATCTGGATGGTCTGGTCCGCGTCGGTGTTGTTCAGCGACACGTTGCCGGCGCCGGCGATCCGCCCGACACACAAAATGATCGACATCGTTTCGTTGCCGGCCGGTGTGTAGAGGGTGCTGATCGACTTGTCTTCGCTGACGTTGGCGTCGGTCTGTCGGGTGTGGACGGTGGCGCCGGGAAGCACGGTGCTGGCGATGGTGGCGGCGCCGGCGAGGCTGTACCGCAGCCGGGCCCGGACCTCGTCGTTGACCGACGTGCTGTCCATGTGTAGCGGCGGTGTCCAGATCCGGTACTGGCGGGCGGTGAGCAGGCTGATGCCGTCCAGGCGCAGCACGCCGAGGTCGGCGGCGGTTGTGGTGGGGGTGGCGGTGAGCCGCTGGGCCCACTTGACGATCCCGCGCGGCAGCGCCGCGGTCGCGGCGTCCATCGCGGCGATCTTGGTTTCGAGCGCCTCGGCGAGCAGCCGGCCGAGGTCGGGCCCGTGCGGCGGGTCGTTGGCGCCCTGGTACGGGAAGCCGTAGATCGGGGTTTGGGGCATCGGCCGGCTCCTTTACAGCGGGAAGAGGACGATCGTGCGATCGTCGAAGTCAGCGGTGTTGCCGACCACCAGCGACCGGTATTTGGCCGTCCATGTGGTCAGCCCGGGGTTGAGGCCCTGGTAGACGTGCACAATGGACGATCGCCAGCCGCCGGTCTGGTTGACGCCGGCGAGGTTGAGGGTTCCGGACAGCAGCGGCTGGCCGCCCGCGGAGCCGGGCGCCGCGGGGGTGGCGCCGGGGGGCTCCGCCGGCGTGGGGGCGCCCCCCGCGGTGTTCGCGCCGGAGACCCGGCCCGCCATGGTGCCGCCGCCGTTGTTGGCCGACGGCCACCCGATCCGCGACGACATGATCAGCATCACGCGGCCGCTGGGCCGGACGGTGATCGACGCCCGCGGGCCGACCGTGGCCAGGTCGGTGAACGTCTGCGAGCTGGTGACCTCGCCCACCGCGACGGTGGCCGAGACGGTCGCCAGCGCCGACAGCGCCGATAGCGCTTGCGGGGTGCCGGGAACCGCGAACCGGCCCAGCACGGCCATGCTCTTGGCGCCGTGGCCGAACGTCAGGATGCTGACCACGTCGCCGGGGGCCAACAGCAGCGCGTCGCTGATGTTGAGCATGGGTAGGTTCGTCAGGGGCGAGCCGCCGACCAGGATCTGGTTTTCGCCGGTCTGCTGGTTCCAGGCCAGGACGACGCCCTGCCGGAAGCCGACGTTGGCGGCCTCGGTGGGCACCAGCAGCGGTGTGAGGTCATCGCCTGCGTACGACATCAGCCCACTCCATTGGTGAGGATCAGCTGGGCGGTCTGCTCGCGGGTGGACGCGGTCAGCGGGGCGTCGACGGTCAGGCCGATGCTCATCCGCTCGATGACGTGGATCTCGGGCGGTCGGCTGCCGCTGTTTCGCACGCGGATCGGGTCGTCCGGCTCCACCGCGGGGTTGGGCACCGCGCTGAAGTCCACGGCGTAGGGCAGGCCGAGGGAGCGCTGCAGGAGGCTGGCGGCCGCGGCACGGGCCTGCGCGTCGGTGGTGATGAACGGCGAGGAGTAGAAGCGGGGGACCTTGCCGAACGGGCCGTCCCAGTAGGTGGGGCTGTGCGGGTTGCCGTCGACGGCGACGCCGCGGGCCGGCGCCGCGGTGTCCGCGCCCTCACCGGTGGCCACCACGGCGTTGTAGACGCCCTCGCGGGTGAGCCGCCGGGACAGGCTGACCAGCACGCCGCCCTGGCCGTAGTCGACGTCGACGACCGGGGTGGCCGGGTCCGGCGGCGACTTGATGACCAGCACGCCGCGGTGATCCCAGAACCAGATCTTGCCGGCCGCGACCACCAGGTCGGCCAGGAACGCGTGCCGGTCCTCCTCGGCGATCACGGACCGGCCCAGCGTGCTGGTGTCGGTGTTGTCGTCCCACTCGATCACCGCGCCCGGATACACCTCGCCGACCAGCTGGCCGAACACCGCGGACAGGGTCACGCCGGCGGTGAACTGCCGCGGGGCCAGCAGCCGGGCGTCGGCCAGACCCGCCATGCGGTCCCTGCCGGCGACCCGGATCGCCCCGAACGGAGCGTCCTCCTGCTCCGGTGACTCGATCCGGAAGTAGCCCAGCGACACCCACTCAGTGGCGCCGCCGCCGAACGCGATGCCGCGCCGGACGAAGATCTCGTTGCCGTACGGGGCGAGCAGGTCGCTGGCCCTGGCCGGCCACAGCCCGCCCTCGGTCGTCAGGTCCAGTGTGGATCTGATCGCGGCGTTGGCGTCCATGCTCACGTCACCGCTGAGGATCTTGATGGCGGTGCCGTCGGGGTCGACGCCGGTCTGCCCGGGAGCCACCACGCGCGCGTCGAACACCGCCCGGTGCGAGCCGCGCACGGTGCGCAGGAACGCGTCGCTGACCGGCCTCATGGCACGATCACGTCCTCGGGGTTGGCGACGTACTCCAGCACATCGGCCCAGGTCGGGAACGTGGCGAGGACGTCGGCCCAGGTCGCGAAGCCGTTGATGATGGCCTGCCAGGTGACGGTCGCGCCGACCACGTCCGGGCCCGGCGGCGCCGCCTCGGTGCACGGCAGTGTGAAGATCCGGCGGACCGCCTTGCGGGCCGGTCGGCTCTGGCCGGTGTCGCCGACGGTCACGTAGCCGCCGGGCACGTCACAGTCCGGCGGTACCTGGATGAACAGCGGGTCGCCGGAGGCCAGCAGCAGGTCGAAGTCGGTGGCCTCGCCGGCGGTCTGGGTGAGCACTTCCAGGTTCCAGCGTCGCGAGCCGCGCACGTCGTTGACCGCCACGGGCAGGCTGCGGCCGACCACGTCGAACACCCCGGCCCGGGCCGGCCGGGTGATCTCGGAGTAGTCCTTGACGATCGCCGACATGTTCAGGAACGGCCGGGCCAGGCTCTTGAACCACACCATGCCGCCCAGTGACGGCGTGATCGAGCCGGTCTCGGCGGTGACGTGGGCGGCGGGTGTGAACGCCGCGACCAGGCCGCGGGAGATCGCTGCGGCGCCGCCGGTCACGACGAACGAGCCGGGGGCGACGTTGGCCGCGGTGGTCTGGAGCTGGTAGTCCCACACCTGACTGGCGTCGTCGCCGCCGGTCGTGGTGAACTCCTGGATCTCGGTCATGCCGGCGAGGGTCGCCACGCTGGTCCAGTCGTCCTGTTTCCAGCCGGCCACGATCACCGCGTGGTTGTCGCCGGGCACGTTCAGCGCCGGGTACCCGATGTTCTGCCCGGACGCGTTGAGTTGGGCGGCGCTCACGGCGGGGACGAGCTCGGCGTTGCGCAAGGCGGCTGACTGGGCGATCAGGGTCGCTTCCGGCACGCCGCCGGCGAACGTGACCACGGGGGCGGCGGTGCCCGAGCTCGGCGCGCGGCGGCCGAGCAGCCGCACGTTTCCCGACTCGGCGAGGCTGGTCCAGTCTGCGGGCACGTTGACGGTGCCGGCGCCGGAGTTGCGGATGCTGGCGAGCACCAGGAGCAGGTCGCCGGGCAGGTGGGCCGGCAGGGTCGGGGTAACGGTAGAAACGCCGCCGGCGTTCTGGCTTCCCGCGGCGGTGCCTGCACCCACGAATGTGATCGCGCCGTTGTCCACAGCGGACACCCGGTACAGGTTCGGCACGTCGGGCGCGAATTCGTAGTCGTCCAGGCTGGCGGCGCCGGCCACGATGGGAACCGCGGCGCCGCCGCGTACGACTGTCCACTGGATGCCGTTGGTGGAGCGCTCGAACACCGCCACGTCGGCGGTCGACGGCAGCAGCGTGTACAGGCCGGCCTCGTCGATGTACAGCAGGTGCCCGGCCGGTGGGGTGCTGTCCATCGACACCGTGATCCCGGCCCGACCGGCGGTCGCCGGCGCGGCCGCAGTGAAGTCGAACAGCGTCCACGTGTTCGACGCCACCGCCAAAGTGGTGGTCGACGTGGAGATGAACGCGCCGCCGGCGGTGTACCAGTCGATGTTGAGGCTGACGTTGCGGGCGGCCGCGCACCGCAGCCACGCCGCCGCCCGGTAGCTGGCGCCGGCGACGATGCCGGTGGTGAGCACCTCGGAGCGGGCCACCGACTGCGCCGACACCCCGTCCGGGGTCAGCAGCAGCGACGCGGCGCCCTCGTGCGCCTGCGCGGTCGAGCGGGCCACCACGCCGCCCGAGGCGGTCCACGGGGCGGCGGTGGTCTCGAAAAAGGCGTTGGCGTTGACCGGCTGCGCGCCGACCGACACCCGCACCCGGGCCAGGGTGGCGTCATAGGTCAGGGACACGGTCATGCGAACGCTCCCGCCGGTGTGCCGGCCGCCGCGGTGGCGCGCCGCTTGAGCTGGCGGTCCCGGTTGCGGACCACCTTCTCGATGCGGCCCTCCAGCTGCTGGCCGTCGATGGTGACGTACACGTAGGTGTCGCCGCCCAGCTCGCTGTTCGGCGTCACGTGCCCGGACCGGGAGCCCATGGTGAGCACCTCGGGGCCCTTGTCACCGACCAGATACGACCGGTTCCGGGTGGCGGTGCCGCCGCGGAACAGGCGGGGCAGGTTCGGTGTGTCCAGGCTGCCGCCACCGACCCGGCCCAGGCCCGGCACGTCGACGGAGGGCAGCTTGAACGACAGGCCGTTCCATTTGTCGATGATCCAGTTCACCGCGTTGCGGAAGGCGTCGCGGATGCCGTCGAACAGCCCGGACGCCGCCGACCGCACCCGGCCCGGCAGGCCGCGCACAAACCCGACCAGGTCATCGAACTTCTTGACCACGTGGTCTTTGGCTGAGGTCACCCAGCCCTTCACGTCATTGAAGATCATCTTCCAGCCGAGGAAGCTGTTGACGACCTGCTGGACCAGCCAGCGACCGACCGCCACCACGGCGTTGAACGCCGGCGTGACGACCGAGCGCCACCACCACAGCACGATCCCGCCGACCCACTTGATCACCCCGCCGATCGCGGAGAAGACCGGCGACCAGACGTGCTCCCACATGAACTTCACGTAGGCGGTGACGCCGGCCAGGGCGCCCTGCACGATCGTGCGGAAGGTCTCGGACTTCTTGTAGGCGATGACGAAGATGGCGACCAGGGCGATGATCGCGAGCACGATCAGACCGATCGGGTTGGCGTTGAGCGCGATGTTGAGCAGCCATTGGGCGGCCGCCATGGCCTTGGCCGCGACGGCGCTGGCGATCATCGCCGCCCGGGCCGCCACGGTGGAGATGATCGACCGCTTGGTCGCGACGTCGCCGGCGACGGTCGCGGTGGTCTGGGCGACCTGGGCGGCGGCCGCGCCGCGGTTGGCCACGGCCTGGGTCTTGAGCGCGGCGTTGGAGATCCGCATCTGCTTGGCCAGGCGCCCG
Source organism: Micromonospora sp. CPCC 205371 (assembly GCF_026130045.1). Lineage (GTDB taxonomy): Bacteria > Actinomycetota > Actinomycetes > Mycobacteriales > Micromonosporaceae > Phytohabitans. Next base: position 4,772 of record NZ_JAIBNX010000129.1, on the reverse strand, counting down.
TTGACGATGACCTGCGCGATCTGGATCGGGACCGACGCAACCGCGGCCGCGTTGGCCGCCAGCTGGCCGGCCTTGACCAGCAGGAACCCGGCGGCCAGGTACGGCAGCGCCTTGGCCAGGGTGTCGGTGTGGGAGGCCACGAACCCCATCACGGTGCCCGTGACCGACAGAGTGTCGTTGAACGCCTCCCCGTGGCCGGCCAGCGCGGGGACGATCTCGGCGACGCCGGCGAGGATGTCGCGCAGCTTCTGCAGCGTGTTCGCGACCGCGGCCTGGCCCTGCGACGATTCCAGCCAGGCCCGCATCGCGGCCGCACCCCGGGCGAGGGTGTCTACTGTGGAGCCGCCGTCGTCGCCGGCGCGCAGGATCGCGGCCACCGACATGACCACGTCGCCGGCGATGCTGGCGAACTGCTTGAGGGTGGCCACCCCGTTGGTGATCCACTGCTGGGCCTGGCCGGTCTTGCGGGCGTTGATCGCCCACCGCTCGAACCGGTCGGCCAGGTTGCCAACGCTGCCGGCCATGCCGGGCAGCGCGGTCGCGCCGACCGCGACGAACTGCAAGATCCCGTTGACGACCGGGCGGACGGCGCGGGCCAGCCGGTCGGTGGCCTGGGCGGTGCCCTCGGTCAGCAGCTTGACGTCGCGTACCCCGTCGCGGGTCTTGAACAGCCCGGCGGTCTGGCGCAGCGCGATGTTGAACGCCCGGCCCATCTTGGTCAGCCACACCGTGACGCCGGGCAGGTAGATCCGCGACAGGTCCCGCAGGTCACCGGCCACGCCGGCGAACGTGGCCTGCTGGCCGGCGCGGGCGGCGCCCTGCCATGCCGGCACCAGCGAGCGCAGGGTCAGCACCACCGCGCGGGCGTTCGGGGCCAGCTTGGCCAGGGCCTCGGCGGCCGGGTTGATGCCGCCGCTGGCGGCGCCGCGGCTGGCGTCGCGGACGGCCTGCTGGGCGTCGGCGAGCCGCTCGGCGGCCTCGGTGACCTGCCGCTGGGTGTCGGCCTGCCGCTCCAGCGCGGCCTGGACAGCGTCGGAGCCGTTGACGCCCTTGCGGGCGGCGTCGGCCTGCTCGGCGGCCAGGTCCTGCACCCGGTCGCGGACCTCGTCAAGGGTGTGCAGGGCCTGCTCGTAGGCCAGCTCGGCCTCGGCGATCGCGTCGACGTTCCCGGACGCGCGGGCCTCGGCCAGCTCCTTCTCGGCCTGCGTGGCCGCGCGGGTGGCGGTCTTCTCGTCGATCCGGGCGCCGCGCACGCTGCGGGCCAGGTCCTGCAGCCGCTCTACTTCCTCGCTTCGGGCGCGGTTGACTGCCTGCTGGGCGGCCAGCGCGTTGCGTTGCGCGTCGGCCAGGGCCCGGGTGGCGTCGCGGACCTGCCGCTGCGCGGCGGCGACTTGTCGGGCGGTGTTGACCGTCGCGCCGCCGCCGCCCTTGACCGCCTTACCGGTCTGCGTCCACGCTTCGGCCAGCCCGAAGGTGACCACCCGGGCGGCCACCGCCGCGACCGTCGCCGCGGCCAGGACGGCGGGCAGCGCGGCGACCGCACCGGCCGCGGTGACAGCGGACGACGCGAACGCGACCGCGTGTGCCGCGCCAACCGCCATCGCGGCACCGAACGCGCCGGTCGCGGCGGCGGCGATCGCCGCTACCCGGCCCGCGCCGCTGGCGCCCCGCTCGACCTGCTCGATGGCCCGGCCGGCCTGGATAGAGACCCGCTGCAGCCCCTTGGCGTCACCGTCAAAGCGGATCGTGATGGTGCGGGCCATCAGCGGCCGCCGTGCTCGAACGCGTCGACGACACGGTCAGCGGCGCCCTGCAGCTCGCGGCTGATCACCGTCTCGTTGCGGTACACCGTGGACAGGAACCAGTAGGAGCGGGTGCCCAGGTGCGGCCGGAACTGCGGCAGGGTCCGCGCACCGAAGATCGACCCGAACAGGATCTTGTAGGCCGGGGTGCCCCGCGACCCGACCGAGGCGGAGCCGCCGGCGGCGATGCCCGGCAGCGGGCCGGGCAGCACCCGCACCGTCCCGGCCATCAGCGCCGACTGCGGCGAGTCGCTGCGGGCGTCCGCGGCGACCCGGCCGGCCAGGGCGGTGGCGATGTCGCGGGTGGCCTGCGACAGGGCCCGGTCGCCGTCGTCGGGCAGGCGACGGAAGGCCGCCAGCGCCGCGGCAGCGCCGTCGACGTCGACGTGCACCTCGAAGTTGCTGGACATGATCCCCCCGTCTCACCCGCTCATCTGCGGTTCGCCCTGGTCGGCCGGGCGGCTGGCCCGGTGGCTGCGCTCCAGCAGCTCGATCGCGGTGACGATCACCTGCTCGCCGGCGTCCGCCCACACGTCCATCGGGATGCCGCTGGCCAGGGCCAGAGCGATGACCTGCCGACTCAGGGAGCCGGCCGGGTAGGGTCCGGCTCGTCGGTCTCCTCGAAGTCGATCTCGCAGTCGTCCTCGAACTCGGCCAGGGTGCCCTCGTAGAGGCCCTGCCGCTTGGCCGCGATCCACGCGACCTTGTACATGTCGGTCATCTTCAGGTCCTCGGCGATGCCCTTGAACGAAGCGCCCTTGGTGGTGCGCTCCCACTTCAGGACGTCGCGGCTGCCAGCGGTGACCTCGAAGGGCTCAAGCCCATCGGGTGTGATCTTGAAATCGAACATGCGGGGAATCTCCTGTCTCAGGCGGAGGTGCCGACGATGATCACGTCGTAGGTGACCGGCGTGCCGGCGCCGGAGTTGGCGACCCGCAGCTGGTCGCCGGTGCCGGCCACGACCGGGTAGCCGGCCGCGTCGGCGGCACCGGCGAACGCGGCGAACACCCCGCCCGGGCGCACCGTGACGGTGCCGGCGGCGCCGAGCAGCCCAGACCACGGGTTGGCGACCGCGGCACCGACCACGACGTTGTTGGTGTTGCCGGCCGCGGCCGCCACCACGATGCCCTTGATCTTGACGAAGGTGAGCAGCGCACCGAGCGGGTCCAGCAGCACACCGGCCAGGTCCAGGTCCTCGTTCGCCGACGCGGCAAGGGTGCGCTGGTCGTGGAACACCCGGTCGGCCTGGCCGGCGGCCACACCGGTGGCCAGCACGGTGCGGTAGTTCTTGGTCAGCGGGGCCAGTGCCTCGCCGAGGTCGAGCACGCTGCGCAGGTTCGCGGTGACCGCGACGGCGAGCGTGGCGTTGAGCGTCATCAGTACGCCTCCTCAGGCTGTGTGATGGGTGTGGGCGGCGACCGTGCCGGCCGGCCGCGGCTGGCTGGTCAGGGCCGGGTGTAGACCGGCTTGCCCTTGACCGGCAGCGTCACCTCGGTCATCTCGGTGGCGCGGGCCTCGCCGCCAGCGTTGGGGGCGCGTACCTTCACCTCGCCGGTCCAGCGCACGTGCTCACCGACGATGTCCGGGTGGTGGTCCAACTGGAAGGCCACCCACTCCATGTCGTGCGCGGTCAGGAAGTCGCTGATCCCGTCACTGCGCCAGTCGGAGAAGAACGTGAGCTCCAGGGCGTAGTCCGGGTCGGCGTCCTCCCGGAACTCGCCGTCCGGGCACTGGGCGTACAGCTTTTCGCCGTCCTCGGTGTTGTTGGCCATGTTCCAGTTCTGGACCTGGCACTGGAAGGCCACACCGGCCAATGTGAACTCGATCTGCTTGATTCTGCGGTTGTGGGTGGACACGGTTGTGCCTCCTCCTTGCTGGTGGGCTGGCTGGGCGGCGCGGCGCGTTAGAGCGCGACGTCGACCTGGATCTCGTAGGCGGGCAGGTCGCCGTCGCTGGTCGGGTAGCGGCCGGGGTCGGCGCGGATCACGCTGGCGTCGGTGACCTGGTCCAGCGCGTTGGCCACCATGGGGACGAGCGCGTACAGCCGCTCCTTGGCGCGCTCGGCGTCGGGCGAGACGATCACGTACACCAGGAACCGAGCGGTCGTCGGCTCCAGGCAGGCGCCCTCCCACAGCAGCGCGGGCGGCCCGACCACGGCGGCGGGCGGGTCGACCGCCGCGCCGACATCCGGGTGCAGCCGGATCTCATCCTTGGGCAGGGCCTGGATCGCCGCGGTGAGCGCGGCGTCGGCCTCGGCGACAGTGCTCATCCACCCACCCCCGGGTGCATGTAGGGCTCGATCAGGTCCATCACGTCCGGGTCCCATTTGGACACCCGCACGCCGCCCCACTCCGCCGACGTCAGCACACCTTGCGGGGAGTCCTTGCGCAGGTATCGGCGGTTGGCCAGCAGCACGGTGGCCTGGCTGACGTCCTCGGGCAGCTCCGGCCACCCCCACCGGGCGGTGATCCGCACCCGGGTGAAACCGTCCAGCGACCAGCAGGTCAGCGGCCGGGCCAGGGCGTCGATGGCCCGGGCGTGCACCAGCGCGTTGTCCGGCTGGGGCACCCAGTCGTCGATCTGCGTCCAGCCGGCCGCCGGCGAACCGGCCTCGACGACCAGGCCCGCCTCGGTGCCGATGTCGTCGACGAGCAGCAGCTGCCCGCGGCCGCCGCGCGGCCCGAAGTGCAGCACCCGCCCATGCGGGAAGAACACGCGCGTTGTGGCGACCTCGTCGAGCCAGAACCGGCGGCCGGTCTTCTTGTCGATCGCCCGGGACGCCCGCGACAGCGCCAGCATCAGCGCGGTGTCGTCAGTGGTGTCGTCCGGCTTGATCCGGCGGGCGTGCTTGAGCTCGTCCAGACTCGCGTACACCGGGGCGCCGGTGACCGTGACGGTCACCTGCTGCTGGACCGGGTCGCCAGCCAGGGTGCCCGCCAGCGTGGCGGTGTAGCCGCCGGCCGCCTGGGA
>NZ_JAIBNX010000128.1:7068-23603 GCF_026130045.1 Micromonospora sp. CPCC 205371 | reverse complement strand
GGCGGCCGCCGGCGAGCAAGGCCGCCCGCCACGCGGCGCGCGCCAACGTCGCGCGTTGCGCGTTGCGCGGCGACGACGCGCCGACCAGCTCCGTGCTCAGCAGCGTCGCGCGGCCCTGCCGCCAGTACCCGGACAGCGCGCGGATGACACCGTCGCGGTCGGCCGGCACGACGACCCGGTGCAGCCGGAACCGCCGGCGCCCTCCGCCGACGCGAACGTCGTGCGAAGCCGCGACGCCCAGGTCAGACAGGAGCAGCGCGAGCCGGTGCGCAGCATCCTCGCGATTGAACTCCGCCAGCACCGCGGGCAGGTTTGGCCGGTACGCCTCCCCGTGTGCCCATGCGGGGCGACGCCGTCCAGCCGCCCGCGTAAGGTCGGTGCACTGCACGAGACCCATAGCCTCGAAACCGAGCTGTTCCCGGATCATCCGCGTCCCCTCTCCCCCGGTCCCACACACACCGTGGCTGATCCGCCGTTCGGCCGGTACACCGTCGCCAAGGACTTGAGGGAAACTTGCGAGTGCGCCGGATTCGATCGACCGTGACGGCGATTGTCGTGTTACTCGCCGCAACCGGATGCGAGGGCGGCGAGGTCGAGCAACGACAGATCCGCATCGCCACCGGCAGCACCACAGCCGTCTACTACGCGGTGGGGTCCGCCCTGGCCCGCATCATCGAGCGCGACCTGCCAGAGGTCCGCGCGAGCGTGCAGGTGACCGCGGCCTCCGCGGAAAATGTCGCCCGGGTAAACCGGGGCGACGCCGAGATCGGCTTCACGCAGGCCGACATCCTCGACGACGGCAACAGCGCCAACCTCACCGCGCTAGCCCGGGTGTACGACGACCTGCTGCACCTGATCGTGCGGGCCGACAGTCCGATCCGGACACTCGCCGATCTGCGCGGCAGGCGGGTATCGGTGGGCGCACCGGGCTCCGGCACCGAGGTGACCGTCAAACGACTGCTGACCGTCGGCGGCCTTGCCAGTCCCGGCGCGATCCAGCAGGAACGGATGGGCATCGACGACTCGTCCGCGGCGCTCACCGATGGCCGGATCGATGCGTTCTTCTTCTCCGGTGGCCTGCCGGTGGGCCGCATCGCCGACCTGCGCGCCCAGGTCGCACCGCGCCTCGTCGACCTCAGCGAGTGGGCCGAGCCGCTACGCGACGCCTACAGCGACGCCTACGTGGTGCGCGATGTGCCCACGTCGACGTACGGGCTCGGGGCGGTCAGCACGGTCGCGGTGCCCAATCTGCTGGTCGTGTCGAGCACGATGCCCGACGACGTCGCCTACGAATTGGCCCGGCTGTTGCTTGAGCGGCGCGACGAGCTCGCCGCCGCGCACCCGGCGGCCGAGCGCCTGGACTTCCGTTCGGCGATCGCCACGGAGCCGGTGTCACTCCACCCTGGTGCCGCCCGCTACTTCAAGTCCGTCAAGCCGTAGCGGCGGGTCGGCGGCGGGGAACCACATGCGCACAACCAGTCCAGGATTCCCCGGTGCGAGCGACAGCCGGCCGCCGGACGCCTCGACGAGCACCGCCACGATCGGCAGGCCCAGGCCGGCGCCGTCGACGTTCTGGGTGTCGGGCGCCCGCCAGAACCGGTCGGTCGCCAGCCGGCACTGCTCCTCGGTCAGGCCGGGCCCGCTGTCGCGCACGGAGACCGCCACGCCGCCGCCGGCTGACTCGACCACCGCCGTGACCCGCCCACCGGCCGGCGTGAACTTGAGCGCGTTGTCGATGAGGGCGTCGAGCGACTGGTCCAGCGCCGTCGACACCAGCCGGGCCCACGCGGGCTCGTCCGGCACCTCGGTGACCAGCTCGATACCGCGCCGCTCGGCGAGCGGCTGCCAGGCCACGGCCCGGTCCTGCGCCACCGCCGCCGCGTCGAGGACCTCCACCCGGTGCTGGCCGCGCTCGGCCCGGGCCAGGGCGAGCAGGCCGTCGAGCACATCCGCCAGCCGGTCCGTCTCCGCCAGAGCGATCTCGTGGTCGGCCTTCGCCAGCGGGTCGACCAGGCCGAGGCCCAGCTCCTCGACTCGCAACCGCAGTACGGTCAACGGGTTGCGAAGCTGATGGCTGGCGTGCGCGACGAACGAGCGCTGCCGTTCCAGCGCCTCGGCGACCGCGTCCGCCATCTCGTTGAAGCTGTCCGAGAGCCGCCTCAGCTCCGGCGGCCCGAGATTGGGCTGTACCCGGGCACCGCTGTCGCCGGCCGCGATCTCATGGGTCGCCGCGTCGAGCCGGGTCACCGGCCGCAGCACCCAGCCCGCCAGCCGGAGCGCGGTGATCACACACGCCGCCACCGCCAGTAGCCCGACGAGCCCCAGTTCCAGCCACGACTCGACGACCGCGCGCCGGACGTGCCCGGTCGGCGAGACCGTGACCACGGCGCCCAGCACCGCGCCGCCGTCGCTGACCGGTACCGCGATGACCATGGCCTCCATCTGCCACGGCCAGATGGTGGTCGGCAGGCTCACTTGCCGGCCGGCGAGCGCGCCGCGGATCGCACGCTCGGTGGACTCCCGGTACGGGCTGGGCACCCCGAAGACGCTGAGCACCCGCCGGTTCTGGTCGACCACGAGCGTGGCGATGCCGTAGAGCTCGTGATACGGGCGCAGCTCGTTGACGAGGGAGTCCAGCTCGCCGTCGCGCACCGCGGGCGCGGCGAGCGAAGCGAACCGGGTGGCGTCGGCCAGCCGGTCGGCGACCACCCGCTGGGTCTCGCGGTTGGTCAGGGATATGGCGAGCGGGATCTCCAGCGCCAGCAGCACCATGCACAGCAACAGGACGTACGTGCTCACCAGCCGCCGCCGCACCGTACCTCCCGCCTCGCGCCGTCCCCCAGCGCCAGCGTGTCAACACGCCCCGTGCCCCAAAAAGCGTCTCTGTCAGCTTGTCCGCAGCCGGTAGCCCACCCCCCTTACGGTCTGCACCAGGTTGGGTACGCCCAACTTGGAGCGCAGCGACGCGATGTGCACTTCGAGAGTGTGCCGGCCGGACCAGGTGGTTTGCCAGACATCGAGCAGGATTCGCTCGTAACTGACCGCCGCACCGGGCTGCCGGGCCAGCGACACGAGGACGTCGAACTCCTTGCGGGTCAGGGTGACGCACGCCCCGTTCACCTCGACGGCGCGCGTGCCAAGGTTGATCCTGATCGGAGCTACCTCGATCACCTCGCACTGCGGCGCCTGCCGGACCGTGCGGCGCAGCAACGCCTCGATGCGCGCGTGCAGCTCGGCCATGGAGAACGGCTTCACCACGTAGTCGTCCGCGCCGGTGCGCAGGCCCACCACCCGGTCGCGCTCCTCGCCGCGCGCGGTCACCGCGATGATGCCGAGCTGCTCGCTGCGCGAACGCAGCGAGCGGCACACGTCGACACCGTCGCCGTCGGGCAGGTTGAGGTCGAGCAGGACCAGGTCGCAGGGGGCCGCGGCGAGGGCAGCCGCCGCGGTGGCGGCGTGCTCCACTTCGTACCCGCGGCGCTGGAGCATCGTCATCATCGCCGCGCTCACGCGGTGGTCGTCTTCAACGAGCAGGATGCGCATCGGTCATCACCCCTTTCACGCACTCACGCTTTCGTCGGACCATGCATCCGCGGCCGTGTGGCGATTGGGAAACCTCAAGTACAGCCGGATCAGCTCCGGGAACCGGTACCGGTGCTGGCCGGCATCGTCGACGCCGGCGTACTCGACGACCTGCCGGTCCACCAGCCGGTCGACGAGGTCCTCGGCGGCTTCCGCGGTGACGCCGAGTACCGCCATCACCGTCCATAGTGGAAAGCTGCCGACGCCCAGCAGCGCCAGCCGGCGCGCCGGCTGGGCCAGCTCGGGCGAGATCGTGCCGATCCCCGCCGCCATCGTGGCGCGGACGTCGAGGTCGCCGGCGCGCAGTTCGTCGAGCCGCCGCTCAGGGTCGCCGAGCCGCTCGGCGAGCCGGCGCAGCGACAGCTCCGGCCGGGCCGCGGCGCGGGCGCCCGCGACCCTCAGGGCCAGCGGGTACCGGCCACACAGTTCCGCGATCATCTGGGCGGCGGCCGGCTCGGCGGTCACCCGGCCCGGTCCCGCTGTCGCGCCCAGCAGCGCCACCGCGTCGTCGCTGGGCATGGCGCCCAGCGTGATCCGGTACGTGCCTTCCAGGCCGGTAACGGCGCTGCGGCTGGTCATCAGCACCGCGCAGCCGGGGTCGCCGGGCAACAGTGGCCGGACGTGCGCCGCGTCGGCCACGCCGTCGAGCACGATCAGCAGCCGTCGCTGGGCGGTCAGGGACCGGTACAGCCGCACCCGTTCGGGCAGGTCCCGGGGGATCGCGCCGGACGGTGTACCCAGCGCGCGCAGCATCTCGGCGAGCACCTCGCCCGGGTGGCGGTCGCCGCCCAGGCTGGCGTGGAGTTGGCCGCCCGGGAAGTCCGCGCGCAGGCCGTGTGCGACGTGGTTGACCAGCGTGCTCTTGCCGACGCCGGGCGGGCCGACGACGGCGACCACGCGGACCGCGGTGCTCGGCGGGGCGTGGAGCCGTTCGCGTATCGCCGCGATCTCGGCTCGCCGCCCGGTGAAGTCCGCGACGTCGCGCGGCAGCTGCGCCGGCGGGCCGGCGGGCGGGGCGGTCGCGGGCTCGGCCACCTCGGTGTCCGTGAGGATCGCCCGCTCGATCCGCTGCAGCGCCGCGCCCGGCTCCAGGCCGAGCTCGTCGACCAGCAGCCGGCGGCCGCTGCGGTACGCCGCCAGCGCTTCCGCTGTCCGGCCGGCCGCGTGCAGGGCGAGCATGAGCTGGCCGCGCAGCCGCTCCCGCAGCGGGTACTCGGCAACGAGCTGGGTCAGCTCGGGTACGACCTCTCTGTGCCGCCCCGCGGCGAACTCCGCGTCCATCAGCTTCTCGACCGCCGCCAGCCGCAGTTCGGTGAGCCGGCGAGCCTCCGTCGCCGCGAACGTGGCCGGCACATCGGCGAGAGCCAGCCCGCGCCACAGGGAGAGCGCCCCGCGCAGCGCCCGTGCGGCGTCTCCCGGCCGGCCCGCCGCGCTCGCGGCGTCGGCGGTGCGGACCAGCTTTTCGAAGTCTTCGACGTCGAGCTGGCCGGGGCCGAGCCGGACGACGTACCCGGGCGGCTGGGTCTCCAGCCACCCCTCGCCAGCGGCTCTGCCGACCAGGCGGCGCAACGCGGATACCACGTTGACCACCTGGTCGCGAGCGGTCGCTGGCGGCCTTTCCGGCCAGACCGCGTCGACGAGATCGCCGAGCGGCACCACCCGGTTGGCCCGCACCAGCAGCGCCGCCAGGACGACGCGCTGCCGAGCACCGGTTAGCGGGACGGGTCCCGACGTCCCGCGCACCTCCAACGGACCGAGCACCCGGAAAACCGGACGCCTTCCACCAATCACACTGTCGCGCGTCAACTCCATGAACCCGACCGTTCCTCGCGATTGACACGCCCCCGGTCACACCGTAGGGATCAGCGAGTGAACGATCATCAGTCGGATGGTCACGAAACGATAACGCAGCCCTCCACTGTTAGGGGCGGGCCAGGGACCAGGCTCGGACGCCGCCGATGATGCCGGCCGTGTTGGGCACGACGACCACGTCGTCGCCCATGCGTTCGAGCTGCTCAGGGCGGATGCGCCGAGAGTTGCCGCCGCCGATGTACAGCCGGTCCCACAGGAAGACCGGCCGCAGCCCTTCGACGATGGTCCGGATACGCCGGGACCAGAACGCGTCGCCCAGCCGGCGGCGTTCGTGCTCGCCGATGTAGGTGTCGTAACTCAGCCCCCACCGCACCGGCGCCTGCGACAACTCCAGGTGCGGGGCCAGCACGCCACCGTCGAAGAGGGCGCAGCCGAGCCCCGTGCCGAGGGTCAGCACCAGCTCCAGGCCGGTGCCGGCGACCACGCCGGCGCCGTGCACCTCGGCGTCGTTCAGCACGAGGGTCGGCACGCCGAACGCCTCGGCGAGCGCGGTGCGAGCGTCGAAGCCGGCCCACTGGGTGACCAGGTCGGGGTCGACCTTGGTACGCGGCCCGTTGCGGGTCACGTAGTGCGGGGTGGCCACCACGACGCCGTGCCTGAGCATGCCGGGCATGCCCACGGTCGCCCGGTCGGCCGCGGGCAGCTTGCCGCCGAGGTCCTTGAGCGTCTGCACGAAGAGGGCCGGCGGCAGCGGGTACGGCGTCGGCACCCGCACTGGATGGGCCCGCATGGTGCCGGCCTCATCCAGGACGGATGCCTTGATGCCGCCCCCGCCGCAGTCGATCGCAAGCGTGGTGGTCACGCTCCGATCATCGCACCGGCGGTGCCGTCACGCTCCGCACGCACCTCAAGCTGTGATCAAGCCGCGGTGCACACATTGTTATTGAGGCGGAATTCGGCAGGTCTCGCGTTGGTGCCCGAGTAACTGGCCTGGAAGCCGAACGTCACGCTGGCATTCGTCGCGATCGCGCCGTTCCAGGAGGCGTTCCGCGCGGTCACAGCCACACCACTCTGCGTGACCGTAGAGTTCCACGCGTTGCTGACCGTCTGGTTACCGCCGAAGTTCCAGGTCAACGTCCACGCGTTGATCGAGGGACCCCGGTTGGTGATGGTGACGTTCGCGGTGAAGCCGTTGCTCCACTGGATGCCCTGGTAGCCGCCCGGGCGGGGCCCGGAGCCGGGCGGCGGGGTCGTGGGCGTCGGCGGCGGGGTCGTCGGCGGAGGACTCGTGGGCGGCGGCGTCGTGGGCGGCGGCGGGCTGGTCGGGCCGCCGACCGGCGCGAAGCGCAAGATCCGGTCATCGGTGGCGGCGGGCGTGCCCCGTCCGTCGCGGTTGCTGGTGGCGACCCAGAGGTACCCGTCGGGAGCCACCGCCACCGTACGCAGCCGGCCGAACTGCCCCTGGAGCTGCGCGGTCGGGGTGCCGGCGCCGCCGTTACCGGTCAACGGCACGAGCCACAACCGGGTACCGCGCAGCGCGGCCACCAGCAGCGTGTTGCCGTCCACCGCGGCACCACTGGGTGACGCCTCGGCGGTGGTCCACTGCACGATCGGGTCGCGGAAGCGCGGATCGCCCGCCCGGCCCTCGACGGTGGGCCACCCGTAGTTGCCACCGGGCACGATGTAGTTGACCTCGTCCCAGGTGTTCTGCCCGAACTCGCTCGCGTACAGCCGGCCAGCCGAGTCCCAGGACAGGCCCTGCACGTTCCGGTGCCCCAGGCTGTACACCAGGGAACCCGCGGTCGGGTTGTCCGGTGGCACGCTGCCGTCGGGCCGCATCCGCAGGATCTTGCCGTTGCGGCTCTGCGGGTTCTGCGAGTTGGCGGTGTTGCCGGCGTCGCCGACACCGGCGTACAGCATGCCGTCGGGGCCGAAAGCGATCCTGCCGCCGTCGTGGATGCTGGCCCGGGCCAGCCCGGTCAGGATCGGCGTCTGGGTCTGCGGCGTATCCAGCCGGAACCGGACAATCCTGTTGTCGGAGGCTGACGTGAAGTACGCGTAGACGAGGTTGTCCTGCGCGAAGGTCGGCGACACGGCAAGCCCGAGCAGGCCCGCCTCGCCGGTGGCGGAGACGCCATTGATCGTGGCGACCTGCTGGGGCGACTGCCCGACCTGGACGCGCAGCACTCGGGCCGTGTTGCGCTCGCTGACCAGCGCGCTGCCGTCCGGCAGGAACGCGAGGCCCCACGGTATCTGTAGGTTGGATGCCACGGTCTGCGGCTGGGACCAGTTGAAGTTACCGTTGGCGAGTGGCACCACCGGCCCGGAATCATCGACGGTCTGGGCAGCGGCCAGACCGGCCCCACCCGCGCCGATCACCAGGGCCGCGAAGCCGGCCACGGCTAGACGTGTACGCACGATCCACTCCCTCGCTCAGACAGTGATCATTGTCAATGTAGCACTCACCTTGACAGCCGTCGATTCCATCGGTAAACCGCAGCGGTGGGGTCTGAGCTCGACGTCGTACGCACCGTGATCTCTCGCGTCGGCGGGCGCCAGCGCCGAGTGCGCGTCACGCACCCCTGGCACGCCGCCGAACGGCCCGGTTCGGTGCTGACCAGCGGCGTCGCGGCGGCCGCCATGGCCGTCGTGCTGACGTGCCTCGCCGCGCCGCTGCTGTCCAGCTTCGTGCGGACCCCGGTGCCGAAACCGGTCGCGCTCGTCTTCGGGTGCGGGCTCGCGATCGGCGCGATCGCGGCGGCATACGTGGCGGTCCGCGCGGTGTACGCGGGCGCCCGCAACATCACCGGCCGGCACACCGTCGACGGCGTGGTCGTCGACCGGCTCAGCCGCCAGTACGGCGAGGAGATCTACAGCGTCGCCGTGGACGACGGCACCAGCGACGAGATCGTCGCGTGGACCGTCGACCGGGCTACTTACGACCGCTTGGTCGAGGGCACCCGCGTCCAAGCCATCGTGTCCGCCGACACCCGCTACGTGTACCAAATATCCCCGTAGCTCCACACGCTCTCGCCCTCCCTCTCCCGCCTCCGGGCTCTCCCGGGCTCTCCGCGCCTCTCCCCGCCGATCAAGGGCAAAGGCACGTGGTTGGATCTCTTTTCCGCGTGCATTCGCCCTTGATCCACGCGATCTTCCTTGATCGGCGGCCCGCCGGCCGCGCAGTGCCCGAGGGGCCGCGCGCCGCCCGAGCCCGCAGGCGCGCAGGGCGTAGGGCGCGGGGGGCGCAGCGTGCCGGGCGCGGCGCGGGGTGGGAAGGGCGTGGGGTGGGACGGGGTGGGTTAAGGGCCTTTGGTGTCGACCAACGACGCGAAGACCACGATGTTGTCGGCGTAGCCGATGCTGCCGCCGCGCCACTGGCCACCGCACGTGATCAGGCGGAGCCCGGGACGCGAGAAGTCGCCGTACACGCGCTCTGCGGGGAGCTTCGCCTTGTCGAAGCGCTCGACGGAGTTCACCTCGAAGATGGCCGCCGCGCCATCCCGGCGGGTCACTTCGATGCGTGCGCCGGCGCGCAGCTTCGGCAGCTTGTAGAAGACCGCCGGGCCGTCGCGGGTGTCGGCGTGCCCGACCATGATCGCCGGCCCGAACTCGCCTGGTGTGGGCCCGCGGTTGAACCAGCCGGCCTCGTTGTGCAGGTGCAGCGCCGGTACCGCGATCGAACCGTCGTCGGCCAGCCCCACGCCGTGCACCGGGGCCTCCACCCCGATCGACGGGATCTCGATCTTTCTGGGGCGGCTGGGCTCCAGTACGGGAAAATCATGCGGCGGAGGTTTCTCGTCGCCGCCGAACCCACCCCAACCGGTCTCCCACCCCAGCCCCGCACCCACAGCGAACACACCGACCAGGGCCAGCACGATGGCGGCCGGCCCGGTCCAGCGGGTCTTCATGTGCGGCGCCGGCGCACCGTGACCAGGGCGAGCGCGGCCGCGGCGGCGAGCGCCGCGAGCCCCGCGGTGAGCAGCAGCGTGCCGGTGCCGCCGCCGGCCATGCCGCCGAACCCGGTGGCCGGGCCGCGGCTGGGCTCGACAGCCGCGAGCACGTTGAGCTTCGCGGTCGCCGAGTCGTCCGCGCAGGTCAGAGTGACGTCGTACTCGCCAGGCTCGGCCGCCTTCGGCACGGTCACCGCCGCGGTGAGCTTCTGGCCCTGCGGCTGCACCGTGACCTCGCCGAACGCGTCGGACCTCACGGTCACCGATTTGGTGTTGTCGGTGCAGGTCGCCTCGATGCCAACCAGGTAACCGGCCTGCACGGTCGAGGGCGTCAGTTTGAGCGTGGCCGCGGCGGCTCGCGCGGGCGTACCCGTGACGAGCACTGCCACGGCGGCGAGAAGGAACGCCGCGACCTTCATAGACAGATCTTCCCCGCCTCGCGGCGGGCCCACAAGTCACCCATGTGGACGCCCGCCGCGAGGGGTTGCGCTCTCAGGTGACGGTGCAGGTCGGCGTCGGGGCGGTGTTGGTACCGGTCCAGGTGGCGAGGAAGCCGAAGGTCGTCGTGCCGTTCGCCGGTATCGCGCCGTTGTAGCTGACGTTGGTGACGGTGACGTTGGCGCCGCTCTGGCTCGGCGTGCCATTCCACATCTGGGTCACCTGCTGGCCGTTTGCGAACGTGAACCGCACCGTCCAACTCCGCGTCGTGGTGGTGCCGCCGTTGCGTACCGTCACCTCGCCCTGGAAGTTGCCCTGCCATTGACCCGCGATCCGGTACGTCGCGGTGCAGCCGCCGGGCCCGATCGTGACCGGCGGGGTGGTGACCGGCGGAGTGGTGACCGGCGGCGTCGTGGTCGGCGGGGAGCTGCCGAGCGCGGACACCAGAGCCGGATACCACCTGTCGGACATCTTCTGGTCGCCGGAGCTGTTGGGGTGCACGCCGTCGTACGTGTCGCTGGCCGTGCTGAACCCGGTCCACTGGTCGACGACCGTGATCGGCGACGCCGAGGTGGTCTTGCCGGCCGCCCAGCCGGGGATGGCGTTGTTGAGGTTGATCACGCGCTGGGCGCACTCGGAGCAGCTCCGGGCCGAGTCCATCGGGATGATCTTGGCGACGAGAATGCGCATGCCTGCGTTGCTGGCGCGCATCTGGTCGACCAGCTTGCTGTACGCGGCGAGGATCGTGTCGGTGGAGCGGGCGCTCCAGACGTCGTTCGTGCCGAAGTGCATCAGCACGATGTCGGGACGGGTGGCCGACAGCCAGCCCACCAGTTGGTTCTGATCGGCGACGGTGGTGACCAGCGCCCCGCCGTGCCCCTCGTTGTTGCCGTCGTGCGCCTGCGCGCATCCCTGCGGCGGCAGCGTGCCGACGAAGTCGATGTCGGTGTGTCCGGTGCTCTGCAGACGGTTCCACAACAGGGAGCGCCAGCATCCGGGCGAGCCGGTGATCGAGTCACCGAGCGGCATGATGCGGACCGGCGCGGCTGCGGCGCTCGTTTCGACCGACAACGCCGGCCGTGCGACGGCCAGCGCGAGGGCGGCGAGCACGCCGGCGAGCGCGGCGGCGAGGAGCGATCGGGTTCTCACGCAACGTATTGAAACATCTAGATCTAGCGAACTCAACCGGTTCAGGTGCGTTAGAATGTATGTACGAAAACACCTCGCTACAGAGAGCAAGGAGAGCGTCGTGATCGCCCGTTCTTCCGGTGGATCAGCCCCCTACGCCACGCTCCTCACCTTTACCCGCTACGTCGGTCGCACCGGCCCCGGCAAGGCCACATTCGTCAGCGGCGCGCGCAAGCAGCGCGAGTCTGGCTCCGGGTTCAACCCGCACGGTTCACTGATCAAAGCACTCAAGGCAGACATCCAGTTTCGCTCGGGCGGCACGCACGTCAAGGCCGCCGTCGACGTCGTCCGGCCCAGGTGGCGGCCGCTCTACGAGGCGCTGGTGCCCGGCACGCTCACCTATCTGGGATCCCTCGGCGACCCGACCAGCGTGGGCCTCGCCCAGGCCCGCGACGCGCTTGGTGTGATCGGCGGCCTCTCCGTCAAGATCAACCCGCACCTCGGCCTGCGATACGAAGATGGTCGCGCCGAGGCGGTCCGGCTGTACTTCGACCCCGAGCCGCCCACCGGCGAGGCCCTCATGGCGACCCTGCACCTGATGTCCCGCCACATGGACCAGGTCCTGCCGCACGGCGAGCCGGTGCTGGTCGACGTGCGCCGGGGCTCGGTGCACCGGCCTGACCCGGCCACCAAGCCAGCCGACGTCGAGCGCTGGCTCACCGGCGAGGCGGCCGCCTTCTCCGCGATGTGGGGCGCGGCCGCGTAACCCGTATCCTGGGTGGGTCATGACCTCGATAGTTCACCCTGCCTGCCGTCGTTCGCGATCGGCACGCGCCTCTAGGCCACCCCGCAGCGGCGCATGACCATCACTCACCCTGCCCGAGTACGCACGTTTCATCCGCGCCGCGGGCGGATGACCGGCCGGCATTTCGACGCTCTCGAGCGGCTCGGGCCGCTGCACGGCGTGCCCATCCCGGGCACGCCCCTCGACTTGGCCGCTCTTTACGGCCGGCGCGCGCCACTGGTACTGGAGATCGGCTCCGGCATGGGCGAAGCCACGATCGCCATGGCTGGAGCCGATCCCGGGCGCGACTATCTCGCCGTCGAGGTGCACACCCCTGGCGTCGCCAACCTGCTCGCGATGATCGAGCAGCACGGTCTGACCAACGTACGGGTCGGTTTCGGCGACGCGCTCGAACTGGTCCGCCACATGCTGCCGCCAGCCAGCCTCGACGCGGTGCACGCCTTCTTCCCGGACCCGTGGCCCAAGTCGCGGCACCACAAGCGCCGCCTGATCCAGCCGGAGCATGTGGCGCTGCTGCGGTCCCGTCTCGCTCCCGGCGGCACCATCCGGTGCGCCACCGACTGGACCGAGTACGCCGAGACAATGCTGGAGACGCTCGCGGCCGATCCGGGCCTGGTCAACGAGCACGACCGGTACGCGCCGCGCCCGGCCGAGCGGCCGGTGACCAAGTTCGAGCAGCGGGCTATCGACGCCGGCCGCGAGATCCGCGACCTGTCCTTCCGCCGTTCCTAGACCCCAGCCGCGCCGCGGCAGCCCGGCGCGGGGGGGCGGGCCCCCCTCCCGGCGGCCGCGGCGGCCCGCCCCCGCGGCGGCGGCGCTGCCGCAGCGGGCGCCCCGATCAAGGACGTCTCCGTCGATCAAGGTCAAACGCACGCGAAAACGCGATCAAACCACGTGCATTCGCCCTTGATCGGCGGCAAGGGGGCGACCGCAGGCCGCAACAGGCGCGCGGAAACGCCCGGCCGCAGGCCGCAGGGCGTTGTGGAGACAAGAGCGAGGAGCGTGATGAAGGTTGATGTATTTGGCGTGTATCTCTGGAGCGCAACCTGAGGGCATGCTGGACACCACGCCACGGATCGGCATCAACGGGCACGCCGCGCTGACCGACGTACACGCCGACGTCCGCGCCGTGGCCGTCGCTGGCGCCAACCTCTGGACGTCACCGGACGCCGTGCGCGCGCTCGACGCGGCCGCCGTCTCCGCCAAGCCTGATCTGCGCCGCTGGACCGGGGCGCATGACGTGGAGGAGCGCCGGGCGCTGTGGGGCCGGGTCGCTAGCCAGCTGCTGCTCGGCGAGCCGGTCACGGTACACGAGGAAGTCGACGGCTGGGTGAGGGTGACCGCGCCGTGGCAGCCTTCCCCCCACGATCCTCGCGGCTATCCGGGTTGGCTGCCCGCAGGGCAGCTCGCGCCCCCCAAAGCCGCGACCGCCAGCAGCAGCGCGACCACCAGCAGCAGCGCGACCACCACAAGCAGCGCGACCACCAACAGCGCCGCCGCCACAAGTGTCCCGATACGGACCGCCGTGGTGACCGCCGCGACCACCGCGCTACGCGACGCTCCCGCCGGGCGGGTCATCGTCGCGGATATCAGCTTCGGTACCGTGCTGCCGCTGCGCGACGAGACCCCTGGCTGGCGGCATGTGGCGTTGCCGGACGGCCGCACGGGCTGGCTGTCGGCGGCGCACACCCGCGCCCGCCCCGCGATCGTCGAGCCGCCGACCGCCACGCAGGTGATCGTGGCGGCCCGGCAACTGCTCGGCACGCCCTACTTCGTGGGTGGCATGAGCGGCCTCGCGGTGGACTGCTCGGGGCTCGTGCACCTGGTGTACCGGCGGTTCGGTGTGACCGTGCCGCGCGACGCCGACGAGCAGTACGGGTTGGGCGAGCCGATCGACCCGTCCGACGCCGAGCCCGGCGACCTGCTGTTCTTCGCTCCGCCGGGTGCGGCCCGCTTCGACCACGTGGCGTTCTGCCTGGGCGGAGACCAGATCCTGCACGCTTCGCAGGCGGGCTGGCAGGTGCTTGAGGAGCCGCTGCCCGCGTCCCGTAGGGGCAATCTCATCGGAGTCCGGAGGCTCGTGTCACCGCGATAGGGCGCGCAAGCGAGCGATGACCGCTGCCTCCTGGGCCGGCTCCGCCAGGTCACGCCAGGTGGAGAGGGCCCGGGTCAGGTACTCCTTGGCACGATGGGTGCGGCCGGCCGCGCCGTGCCATTCGCCGAGCAGCGCGGCGATGGTCGCTTCTGCCCGCCGGTCGCCGAGCCGCTTCTGCACGTCGAGCGAGTCGGCCAGGAACTCTCCCGCCCGCCGGGGGTCGCCGAACCGCAGGTGCAGCTCACCGATGCTCTGCCGCACGTAGGCCGCGCACGCGTCATCGCCGAGTTCCTCCAGCAGTGCGAGGGCGCGGTGCAGCTCGTCGCGGGCCCGGTCGGGCCGTCCGCGCTCCTGGCGCAGGGTGGCGAGCCGGTGCAGGGCCAGCGCCTGCCGGTGCCGGTCGCCCAGCTCGACGGCCAGCTCGTACGAGGCGGTCAGCCACCGTTGGGCCGGCCCGTACCGCCGCAGTCCGAGGTGTGCCAGGCCCATCGAGCCGTACACGACCGCTTGACTGTGCCGGTCGCCGAGCCGTTCGAAGACCTCCAGCGCCCGGCGGTACAGGTGCAGGGCCCGGTGGTGCCGGCCGGCGATGCGATGCACGGTGCCTTGCCCGGCGAGCGCGATCGCCTCGCCGCTCGTGTCACCGGTCGCGCCGAACAGCTCCCGCGCCGTCGTGAACGCCACGGCCGCCTCCTCGTACCGGTCGCGGTACAGGTGCAGCTGACCGATGTCGCGCAGCAGGATCGCCTCGCCGTGCTGGTCGCCGGCGCGCCGCGCGCTGGCCAGCCCGGTCTGGTGGACGCGCCACCAGGTGTCCCGCCGGCCGCGCAGGTCCAGGTAGGGCGCGAGGGTGACCGCGATGCGCCATGCGTGCCCGTCGAATCCGTTCGCGTGTGCCAGCTCGACGGCGGCCACCAGCGCGGGCAGTTCGGCCTCGAACCACGCCATCGGGTCGACGACGAACGGCGCCTCCAAGGCACCGGCGGAGACGCCGAAATAGTGCACCGGCATGCGCTCGCGTGCCGAGGAAGCCAGCGCGAGCCACCCGTCCAGCACCCGTTCGATCGCCGCACGCCGGTCCACGAGAGCGTCGCCTTCCGCAAGCTCGACGCCGTAACAGCGCAGCAGATCGTGCAGCCGGTACCGGGCCTGGCCGGCGCCGTCCATGCCGACGAGCTGGAGCAGGTTCGCGTCGACGAGCAGGTCGACCACGTCTTCGGCGGCCGGCGCGCCCGCCCCCCACGCCGGCGCGCCGATCAGCGCGCTCACCACCCACGCCGGCACGGGGCCGGGGCCGAGCGTCCCCAGCAGCCGGAACGCCCGCGCGGCCACCGGTGGCAGCAGTCGGTAGCTCAGCTCGACGCTGGCGCGTACGGCGAGGTCGCCGGCGCGCAGCTCGTCGAGGCGGTGCCGTTCCAGCTTCAGGCGGTCGGCCAGGACGGCCAGAGACCACCCCGGTCGCTGGGCCAGCTTGGCGCCCGCGATCCGCACCGCGAGCGGCAGGTGGCCGCAGGCGCGCAGGATGTCGCGGGCGCTGACGGGCTGCTCCACGACCCGCCGCCGCCCGGCCACGCGGCTGAACAGCTCCTGCGCCTCCTGGTCGGTCAGGACGTCGACGTTGACCTGGAGCGCGTCGCACAGGTCGGGCAGGCGCATCCGGCTGGTGGCGAGCACCGCGCACGCCCCCGCCCCGGGCAGCAGCGGGCGCACCTGTCCGGCGTGCGCCACGTCGTCCAGTACGAGCAGCATCCGCATGGTGGACAGGCGGGACCGCAGCAGCGCCGCCCGCGCCGGCACCTCGGCCGGCAGCGCCGGCTCGGCGACCCCCAGCGCTCGCAGCAGTTCCGCGAGCACCTCTCCGGGATCGCGGGATGCCCCGCCGGTGCCCCGCATGTCCACGTACAGCTGCCCGTCCGGGAACGCCGCGCGCACCGCGTGCCCGACGTGCACGGCGAGCGCCGACTTGCCGACGCCTGGTGCTCCGGAGATCGCGACCACCGCCGGGTGGCGGCCGGTCAGGTGCGCCACGATCTGGTCGACCAGCGGCCCCCGCCCGGTGAAGTCGGGTGGGTCGATCGGAAGCTGGCAGATCGGGCCGGGCGCCTGCGGCGCCGCCCGCAACACCAGGTCGAAGGCCGCGCGCAGTTGCGGTCCGGGCTCGACGCCCAGCTCGTCGGCGAGGACCTGGCGGGCGTCGGCGTACGCCCGGAGCGCCTCCGCCGTGCGCCCGCTCGCGTGCAGCGCCAGTACCAGCCGGCGCCAGAACCCCTCGTGCAGCGGGTCGGTGGCGAGCAGCCCGCGCAGTTCGGCGGCGGCCACCTCGTGCTGCCCCAGCCCGATGCGAATCTCCATGGCCAGCTCGACGAGCGACGTCTTGAGCGCGGTCAGGCGGCTCTCCACGGCCTCCCAGGCGGGGCTGGCCGGCAGGTCTTCCAGCAGCCGCCCGCGCCAGAGCCCGATCGCGTCCTCCAGCAGCCTCAGCGCTCCCGCCGCGTCGCCGGCTCCCCAGGCTCCTCGGGCCTGCTCGGCGCGCGCCTCGAACAGGGTCAGGTCAAGGGCCGCCGGCTCGACCGCGGCCGCGTACCCGTGCGGTCTTGTAATGATCGCGTCGTCGGACAGCCGCCCGCGGAGGCCGCGCACGTAGGTGCGGAGGTTCCCCCCCGCCCCCGGCGGGGGGGCCTCCCGCCCCCGGGCGGTGGGCCGCACGCCCCGGGGGTCGGCCCCG
>NZ_JAIBNX010000128.1:0-7058 GCF_026130045.1 Micromonospora sp. CPCC 205371 | reverse complement strand
GCACCGATCCGACTTCCGAGGGGCACGGTGCTGCCGCCCGCTCCTACCTCGAGCGGACCGAGGACGCGGTACGAATGCGTATGCACCGGGGCCGATCGTACGGATCGGGGGTTACCAGATCCAGAGCTCCGTCTCGTCGTTCGGCGCGGGTTCATCGCAGATTGGGCTCATCGTTTCACCTTCCACGCGCGGGTGATGGTCTGGTCGATCCGGTTGCCGGCGCCGTCGGTGGCGATCACCCGGATCGTCGCGAACTCCGCGCCGGGCGGGGCCGCCGGCACCGTCGCGGTCAGGCTTCGCCCGCCGGTGGTCGGCACGGCGCGCCAGTGTGTGCCGTCGTCGTAGGAGACCCGGACGTCCGCGGTCATGCGGCCCCCGCGGTCATAGCCGGGCTGGTAACCCAGGTCCAGCTTCATCGTGTACGGCCGGCGGGCGACCACGGTGTTCGATAGGTCGGTGCGGATGTCATACCCGATCTGAAGCAGCGGCAGCACGGCCACCTTGTCTCCGCCCGGCCGCCCGGAGCGGAACGTCCACGTCGTCGAGGTCGCCGTCGAGGTGGTCCACCACTCGCGGTCCTCGGTGAACCGGTCCCGGGCCACGTCCAGCGTCAACCGGTACATCGCCTCGCGCGCCGGCACCGTGAACTGCGTGTACGGCAGCGTGGTCTCGGCGACCACGGTGTTGCCGCGGCGCAGGGTCAGCCGGCCGCGGTCCGAGCGGTAGTCCAGCCAGCCGTACTGCCCGACGGCGCCGTCCGCGTACTGCGGCACCGCGACCCGGATCGCGTCGTGCGCCCGGTTGACCGGTGCCCCGTACGCGTAGTCCGCCCCGGTGTCCGGCAGCGCGGGCCGCACCAGCGCGCCGAACCACACCTCGCGCGCCCGCTCACCGGCCTTGTACGCGCGGCTGAGCTGGTGCATGCCGCCCTTGCGCCCGAGCCCGAAGTCGAGTTCCTGCACCACCTCGTGCCGCCATGTCACGCCCCGGGTGCTGACGTAGTCGGTGCGCACGCCGACCCGGTCGACCGGCCGGCCGAAGCCGAGCGCCAGGTCCACCCCGTCGACGAACCCGCCGCGGGTGTCGCGGGCCCGCAACTCCACGCCGTGCCCGTGGAACTCGCTCTCCACAGTGGCCAGTTCGGTGGCGGCCTGCCGCAGGCCGGCCGGCACCCGCCCGTTCTCCACGAAGAGCAGGTCGTACCGGTAGTCCGCACCCGCGAGATCCCAGCGGGTCAGGAGCCGGAACGTGCCCACCGTCGCCTGGCTCGCCGAGGCGGCGGCGTAGACGGCCGTCTCCGGGTTGAACGAGTTGCCTTCCAGCAGCGATCGGTTGGCGGTGCCGCGCTGCCATGCCACGCCAACACTGGCCACAGTGGTCGGTCGCGGGGTGTCCACACGGATCCGGGTGGCCGTGCGGCCGTCGTAGCGCAGCGTCCGGTCGCCGCTGACGGTCAGCTCAGGCTCGGAGACGACGGTGGCCTCCCGGGTCTCGCCCGCTTCGTCGATCCCGAAGAGCAGGCCCGTCAAGGCGTACCGGCCTTCCGGCAGCTCCACAGTGGTCGCGGTGTTCCCGCCGAAGTGGGCGTAGTGGCGGGCGCCGCTGTCCAGGTTCCAGAGCATGACGTTGCTCCAGCTGTCTGGCGCGCTCCCGTCGTGGTTGACGCCCTCGACGGTCAGCGTGCGCACCGGCGCCGCCTTCGTGACGCCCACCGGGGTCCGCACCTGTTGGCCGCCGCCCTGGGCGATCAACAGTCCGGTGTACGTGCCGGCCGGGGTGCCGCCCTCGACCCGCACCGTGGCCGTGACCTTCTCCCCCGCCGGTACCGTCAGCCGGCCCGGCGTGACGGCGAGCGCGGCCGGTGTGGGCGTGGCTCCGGTGCTGGTGGCGGTCGCGGAGAGCGCGAGCGTCACCGCTTTCTCACCGTTGTTGCGGTACGTGACCTCCACCGATCCTTGGTCGATCGTCAACGCGGCCGGCTCGGCGACCACCTGCTGGTTCATGGCCGCCGCCACGTCGACCCGCCCGCTGCCGACCGCCCACAGCGGCTCCTTGCGCACCGGCGCCGCGCTCGCCACGAGCGCCGCCTTGAGCTGTCCGGCCTTCCAGTCGGGGTGCTGCTGTGCCAGCAGCGCGGCCGCGCCCGCCACGTGCGGGGTCGCCATCGACGTGCCCGACATGGCGGTCAGCGACTTGCTCACTACCTCGCCGAGACCGGTACCGGTGGCCCGCGCGGCGACGATGCCCACGCCCGGTGCGGTGATCTCCGGCTTGACCGCGCCGTCGCCGAGTCGCGGGCCGCGCCCGGAGAACGGCGCCAGCTCGTCCTCTTTGGACACCGCACCGACGGTCAGCGCCGAGGTGGCGGTGCCGGGCGTGGTGACGGTCTGCATGCCTGGGCCGGAGTTTCCGGCGGCTACCACGAAGAGCGCGCCCGAGCTCGCGGTCAGCGCGTCGACCGCTTCGGTGACCGGGTCCGGCCCTTCGAACGCCTCGGCGCCGAGGCTGACGTTGACGATCCGGGCGCCCTGACTGACCGCCCACTCCATGCCGGCGATGACCCACGAGAGGTCGCCGGCGCCTGCCCCGTTGAGCACCTTGCCGACCAGGAGATCGGCGCCGGGCGCGACGCCTTTCCCGGAGCCGCGACCGGCCACGGTCGCCGCCACGTGCGTGCCGTGGCCGAAGCGGTCGGTGGTGTCCGCCTCGTCGGTGAAGTTCGCCGCCGTGCTGACCCGGCCGGCGAGAGCGGGGTGCGTGGCGTCGTACCCGCTGTCGAGTACCGCTACCTTGACGCCCCGCCCGTCGTACCCGGACCGCCACGCGACCGGCGCCCCGATGTGCGGGACGCTGTCGTCGAGGGTCGCCCGCACCTGGCGGTCCAGCCACACCCTGCGCACCTGGCCCGCGGTCACCGCGTCCCAGTACTGGCGGGCCTGCTCCTTGTCCGCGTCCAGGGCGACCGCGTCGATGCTGCGCAGCTTCCGTCCCAGGGTTTTAGTCCCGCCTCCCGCCACCAACAGCGGTAGCGTGTCGCTCGCCTCGTCGTGGTATCCGGCGGCCACCAGGTCGGTCAGGTTGAACAGCGCCTCGTCCACCTGACCGGACCGCACATAAGGCACAGCGGCGTGCGGCACGGCGTACACGTCGCCGTTTCGCTGGGAGATCTGGAAGGCGCGCCCCTCGTCGACGGTGGCGACTTGCCGCCCGTCGGCCAGTGTGGACAGTCGGACGACGTCGCCGGTGACGAGGGTCAGGCTGTGCGCTTGCCGGACGGGCGCGGGGGCCAAAGATGGCGCTACTGCGCCACTGGGGGGCTCGGCCCCCGCGGGTCCGGCCGCTGCGGTGACCGTGATCAGGGAAGCCGCTAGAACCAATACGCTGCGTAACAGTGTGACCACGGCTCCCCCATTGACGTCCCGCGCGGTACTGAGGGCAGCGTCACACCTTGTCATCACTGCCGTAAAGGATCTACGGTCAGCGCAGGTGCGCCATGTCCCAGTTGCGTCAAAGGGAGGCTCAAGTGCTCCAGGCAGCCGGCCTCACCGCCGCGGAGGAGTCCACGTACCTCACGCTGGTGCGGCAGGGCAGCGCACCCCTCCCCCAGCTCGCCGATCGCACCGAGCTGACCGCCGCGCAGGTCCGTCGCGCCCTCGCCGGACTGCACCGCAAGGGACTGGTACACCGGACGCCGGCACCGCACGACAAGGTGGTGCCGGTGCCGCCCGACCTGGCCGTCGAACAGCCCATCCAGCGCCGGTTGGAAGAGTTGGAACGCACCCGCGAGGCCGCGCACCGGCTCGCCGACGAGGCGCATCATCGCGTGGCGAACCGCAGCACCGAAGACCTCATCGAGATCGTGTCCGGACGGACGGCGGTCGGCCGCGCCTTCGACCGGGTGCAGCGCACCGCCCGGCGCGAGATGCGGGTGCTGGTGGCGCCCCCATTCGCGAAGCCCAACGAGGTCAACCGCACCCAGCTCGACCGGGAGGCCGCCGGCGTGGTCTACCGGGGCGTGTACGACGCCTCCGTGCTGGACGACCCGGCGAGCGCCGCGGCCGCGGCGGTGCACGTGCGCTCCGGGGAGCAGGCCCGGCTCATCCACTCGCTGCCCACCAAGCTCGCCATCGCCGACAGCGAGCTGGCGCTGCTGCCGCTGTCATACAGCACGTCCGCCCACGACGCCGCCCTCCTCGTACACCCGTGCGGCCTGCTCGACGCTTTGATCGCCCTCTTCGAGACCGTCTGGGCGCTCGCGACCCCGCTCTCCCTCGGCGACGGCTCCCTCGGTGGTGGCGACACGTTGGTCGCCGACCAGGGCATCTCGGCCGGCGACCGCCAGCTCCTGTCGCTCCTGGTGGCCGGCCTCACCGACGAGGCGGCCGCCGCCCGGCTGGGTGTGAGCCGCCGCACCATCGTCCGCCGCGTCCAGCACCTCATGGAGATGACCAGCTCCCGCTCGCGCCTCCAACTGGGCTGGCAGGCCCGCGAGCGCGGCTGGCTCTGACACACACGCCGGGACCTGGCACTATTGACGGGCTATGACGCTCACCGCCCGCATCCCCCCTGACCCCGGCCCCGACGCCGTCTTCGACGCGTTCGCGGGCTGGGCCGCTGACCAGGGGCTCAGCCTCTACCCTCACCAGGAAGAGGCGCTGATCGAGGTGGTCTCGGGCGCCAACGTGATCCTTAGCACGCCCACCGGGTCCGGTAAGAGCCTGGTCGCCACCGGTGCCCACTTCGCCGCGCTCGCCACCGGCCGCACCACCTTCTACACCGCGCCCATCAAGGCACTGGTGTCGGAGAAGTTCTTCGCGCTCTGCGACATCTTCGGCGCCGCCAACGTCGGCATGCTCACCGGCGATGCCAGCGTCAACGAAGACGCGCCGATCATCTGCTGCACCGCCGAGATCCTCGCCAACATGGCGCTGCGCGAGGGCGCAGACGCCGACGTGGGCCTCGTCGTCATGGACGAGTTCCACTTCTACTCCGAGCCCGACCGGGGCTGGGCCTGGCAGGTGCCCCTGCTCGAACTGTCGCAGGCGCAGTTCGTGCTCATGTCCGCGACGCTCGGCGACGTGGCATTCTTCGAGAAAGACCTGACGCGGCGCACCGGGCGGTCGACCGCCGTCGTCCGCTCGGCGGAGCGACCGGTCCCGCTCATCTTCTCGTACGCGATGACGCCGTTGCACGAAACCATCGAGGAACTGCTCGCCACCAAGCAGGCGCCCGTCTACATTGTCCACTTCACCCAGGCCGCCGCGCTGGAACGCGCACAGGCGCTCATGAGCGTCAACGTCTGCACCCGGGCCGAGAAGGACGCGATCGCCGAGATGATCGGCAACTTCCGGTTCACGGCAGGCTTTGGCAAGACGCTCTCGCGCCTGGTGCGGCACGGCATCGGCGTGCACCACGCGGGGATGCTGCCCAAGTACCGCCGACTCGTCGAGACGCTCGCGCAAGCCGGTCTGCTCAAGGTGATCTGCGGCACCGACACGCTCGGCGTCGGCATCAACGTACCAATTAGGACGGTGCTCTTCACCGCGCTGAGCAAGTACGACGGCACGAAGGTGCGGCTGCTCAAGGCCCGCGAGTTCCACCAGATCGCCGGCCGGGCCGGGCGTGCCGGGTTCGACACCGTCGGCACCGTGGTCGTGCAGGCGCCCGAGCACGTCATCGACAACGAAAAGGCCCTCGCCAAGGCCGGCGACGACCCCAAGAAGCGCCGCAAGGTGGTGCGCAAGAAGCCGCCCGAGGGCTCCGTCGGCTGGGGCAAGCCGACGTTCGAGCGCCTGGTCGCCGCCGAGCCGGAGCCGCTGACGTCCGTCTTCGCCGTCAGCCACTCGATGCTGCTCAACGTCATCGGCCGGCCCGGCGACGCGTTCACCGCCATGCGGCACCTGCTCACCGAGAACCACGACGACCGCTCCGTCCAGCGCAAGCACATCCGGCGCGCCATCGCCATCTACCGCGCGCTGCTGGCCGCCGGCGTCGTAACCGCGGCACCGGTGAGTCTCACCGTCGACCTCCAGCTCGACTTCGCGCTCAACCAGCCGCTGTCGCCGTTCGCGCTCGCCGCCATCGATCTGCTCGACCGCGAGTCGCCCACGTACGCGCTCGACGTGCTGTCGGTCATCGAGTCCATCTTGGACGATCCGCGCCAGGTGCTCTCCGCCCAACAGTTCAAGGCCCGCGGCGAGGCGGTCGCCGCGATGAAGGCTGAGGGCATCGAGTACGAGGCGCGCCTCGAACTGCTCGAAGACGTGACCCACCCGAAGCCGCTCGCCGATCTGCTCGACGTGGGCTACGAGGCGTACCGCAAGGGCCACCCGTGGGTCTCCGACTACCAGCTCTCGCCGAAGTCGGTCGTGCGCGACATGTACGAACGTGCGATGACGTTCACCGAGTACGTCGCCTTCTACGGGCTGTCGCGCTCCGAGGGGCTGGTGCTGCGGTACCTGGCGGACGCGTACAAGGCGCTGCGCCAGACCGTGCCCGACGAGGCCAAGACCGAGGAGCTGATCGACCTCATCGAGTGGCTCGGCGAGCTGGTCCGCCAGGTCGACTCCAGCCTGATCGACGAGTGGGAGCGGTTGCGTTCCGGCCTCTCCACCGTCCCCACGACCGAACAGCGCCCGCCCGAAGTCTCCCGCAACGTGCGCGCTTTCCGCGTGCTGGTGCGCAACGCTCTCTTCCGCCGCGTCGAGCTGGCCGCCCTGCGCCGCTGGGACGAGCTGGGCGAGCTGGACGCCGAGTCCGGCTGGGACGCGAGCGCCTGGGAAGAGGCGCTGGCGCCGTACTTCGACGAGCACGACGAGATCGGCACCGGCCCCGACGCCCGCGGCCCCGCCCTCCTGATCATCGACCAGGGCCGCGAGACCTGGACGGTACGCCAGATCATCGACGACCCCGAGGGCCACCACGACTGGGCCATCACCGCCGAGGTCGACCTGGCCGCCTCCGACGACCTGGGCGCCGCCGATATCCGCATCCTCTCCGTAGGCGCCTAGCCCCACCCGCCCGCCCACGCCGCGGGCACCCCGCGCCGCCCCCGGACG
>NZ_JAIBNX010000127.1:9590-23875 GCF_026130045.1 Micromonospora sp. CPCC 205371 | reverse complement strand
CCGGCCACGATGGCCGCGCGCCCGGCTTCGAGCTGGCTGACCGCCGCGGCCCGCCCTCGCAGCGGGGCACCCGCCGCCGAGCCGACGCCGAGCCGGGCCGCGTCCCGGACCGCCGGCGACGGCTTCGCGCCGAGTTCCCGGCGGAACATGTCTTCGCAGATCGCCACCTGCTGGAGCGCCGCGACCTCGTCGCCGGCCGCCGCGAGGCAGCGCACCAGCAGTTCGTGGTTGCCCTCGTCGAGCGGCTGGCGGGCGACCGCACGGGAGGCGTACCGGACGGCCTCGCCGGCCCGGCCGCCCGCGAGCAGCGCGACGGCCTCGTCCCGGAGCCGCGCCTCCATCGCCGCCGCGACCCGGTGGCGCGCCACCAGCAGCCAGGACTCGAACTCCAGACATGCCGTCAGGTGCACGCCGTCGAGCAGCTCGCCCTCCGCGTCCGGCAGCGGCTCGCCGGTCAGCACGTCGACCTCGGCGCCGTCGAGCGCCGCCACCACCGGATCGCCGGCCAGCGCGCCCGGCACCCCCAGCGCCCGGCGCAGTTCGGCCAGCGTCCAGCGCAGCGCGCCGAGCGGGTCATCGGCATCCGCGAACAGCAGCTCCGCGAGCTGCCGGCGGCTCGGAGGCCGGTCCGACAGCAGCGTGTACGCCAGCAGCGCCCACGCCTTGCGGCCGCGCGGCGGGCGGGTGGGCCGGCCATCACGCTCGATGGCCGGCTTTCCCAGCAGGCGGATCGTGAGCATTTCGCGCCCACCCTCCAAGGTTCAGGCGCGCCGGACGCCGACCGCCTCAAGGTACTCCGACGGCGCGACAACGGTGCCGTCGTCCGCCCTGTTGTACTGCCGGGCCACCCCGGCGAGATCGTCGGCGAACCGTTCGAGGTCGGCCTCGCTCAGCGTCCCGGAGAGCCGCGTGATCGGCCCGTAGAACTGCCGGAACCACTCCGAGTAGTGCTCGGGCGAGTGGTACCGGAACACGTAGTCGCGGCGCTGCAGCGCGGTCCACTCGACCCGGTCGCCGAACAGCTCCGTCAGGTGCTCCGGGGTGCCCCACAGCGTGGGCGGCCGTACCCCGGCCGGCGGTGGTGCCCATCCGCTCACGGTCTTGAACATCTGGCCGATCATGCCGCCGGGCGTCCAGCAGGCCAGCCCGATACGCCCGCCCGGCACCGTGACCCGGACCAGCTCGTCGGCGGCCCTCTGGTGGTCGGGTGCGAACATCACGCCTACCGTGCTCACCACCGCGTCGAACGACTCGTCGTCGAAGGGAAGCTTCTCGGCGTCCCCCTCCTCGAACCTCACCGGCACGTGCTCGGCCGCGGCCCGCTCCCGCCCCTGCGCGAGCAGGTTGACTGCGTAATCGACGCCGGTCGCCTCGGCGAACCGCCGGGCCGCCGCGATGGCGGCGTTGCCCTGGCCGCACGCCACGTCGAGTACCCGATCGCCCGCCCGGACGTCGATGGCCTCGACCAGCAGCTCCGCGATGATCTGCAAGGTGTTTCCGACCCGCGGGTAGTCGCCTGTCTCCCACCCGGCCCGCTGGTTCTTCTTGATCGTCTCGAAGTCGACGCTCATATGCCCCCTCCTAATGGAACGGGCTCAGCCAACCTCCCCACCGTGTGACGTGGCGTGTGACGGCGCGGCCTCCACCGTCACCCGTACGCCGTTGAACGCCGCGTTGCCGGACAGCCCGTCGAGGTACGCGTCGTCGGTGAGGTCGTTGGCGCTCACGCCGGGCGTGCGGCTGGCCACCGTGAGGCGTACGTCCGGGTGCCGGTGGCCCCAGCCGTGCGGCAGGCTCACCACGCCGGGCATGACGTCGTCGGTGGCGGCGACCTCGGTCTCCACCTCGCCGACCCGCGACGCCACCCGCACCCGCTGCCCGTCGGTCAGCCCGCGGGCGGCCAGGTCGTCGGGGTGCATCAGCAGGTGGTGCCGCGAGCGGCCTTTCACCAGCCGGGGGTAGTTGTGCATCCACGAGTTGTTGCTGCGCAGGTGCCGGCGGCCGATCAGGCGCAGCTCGCCGGGTGCGGGCGGTGCCAGCAGCTCGTCGGTCGCCTCGCGCAGCGCGGCGACCAGCTCGGGCGGTGCCGCGTGCACCCGCTTGTCTTTGGTGCGCAGGCCACCGGGCAGGCTGGGCCGCAGCGGGCCGAGGTCCACACCGGACGGTCGGCGCCGCAGCGTGCTCAGCTTTACCTTGTGCGGGCCCAGCCGCAACAGGAGCGCGACGAGCTGGTGCGGCCGCGCCCGCATCTGGAGGCGCCGCATGAGGGTCATCTTGGCGCCGATTCGCTTGCGGTACCGCCGGGCCAACTCGGTGAAGATCTCCCAGTCGTCTCGCGAGCCGCGCGGCTTCGGCAGCACCGGCGGCGAGTACCGCGCCGTGTTGCGCACCGCGAACGTGTGGAAGATCAGGTCGTAGTGGTCGTGTTCGAGCGCGGTGGTGGGCGGCAGGATCACGTCGGCGTGCCGGGTGGTCTCGTTGACGTAGAAGTCCACCGACACCATGAAATCGAGCTGCCCCAGGGCCCGGTCGAGCTGCGCACCGTTCGGTGTGGACAGTGCAGGGTTGCCGGCCACCGTGACGAGGGCCCGGATCTGGCCGTCACCCGGGGTGAGGATCTCCTCGGCGAGCGCCGCCACCGGCAGCTCACCGGCGAACTCGGGCAGCCCGCGCACCCGGCTCCGGAACTTGTCGTAGTGGCCCCGCCCGACGAGGCCGCGGCCGATCAGGTCGACGGCGGGTTTCGTAAACAGTGTGCCGCCGGGCCGGTCGAGGTTTCCGGTGGCCACGTTGAGCAGCTGGATCGCCCACTGGCACAGGGCACCGAAGCGCTGTACCGACACACCGATGCGGCCGTAGCAGGCCGCGCCGTCGGCGGCGGCGAACTCTGCGGCGATGCGCTCTATGACCTCGGCCGGCACGCCGGTGACCTCGGCGGCGCGCTCGGGCGTGAACTCGGCGACCGCCTCCCGCACCTCGTCGAGCCCGTCGACGTACTCCTTGGCCCTGTCCTCCTTCAGCACCAGGCGCACCAGTGCGAGCAGCAGCGCCGCGTCGGTGCCGGGCCGGATGAAGTGGTGCTCGTCGGCCAGCGTCGCCGTCTCGGTGCGGCGCGGGTCGAAGACGACGACCTTGCCGCCGCGGGCCTTCAGGTCGGCCAGCCTGCGCCGGACGTCCGGCACGGTCATGAGGCTGCCGTTGGAGGCCAGCGGGTTGGCGCCGAAGACCAGGAAGTAGTTCGTGCGGTCGATGTCGGGGATCGGCAGCAGCAGCTGATGCCCGTACATCCAGTACGCGACGAGCTGGTGCGGCAGCTGGTCGACCGAGGTGGCCGAGAACCGGTTGCGGGTGCGTAGCAGGCCGAGGAAGTGCCGCCCGTGGGTGAGGATGCCGTAGTTGTGCACGCTGGGGTTGCCCAGGTACACGGCGACCGCGTTGGTGCCGTGCCGCTCGCGCACCTCGACGAGCTTGTCGACCACCAGGTCGTACGCCTCTTTCCAGGTGATCTCCCGCCAGCCGTCGGCCGTGCGGCGCACGGGGTGGCGCAGCCGGTCGGGGTCGCCTTGGAGGTCGGTGAGCGCCACCGCCTTGGGGCAGATGTGCCCGCGCGACAGCGGATCATCGGGGTCACCGGTGATCGACGTGATGTGCCCATCACGAATTTCGAAACGCAGCCCGCAAATGGCTTCGCAGAGGTTGCAGGCGCCGTGGACGGTCCGAACCGCTCCCATCGCCCGATTCTGCGTTACGGAGTATAGAAGTGGAAGAGATGCTGAGACTCCCAGGTGCGTAGGTGCCCGTTAAAGGGGCACACTGAGGGTATGTGGACCGCCGAGATCCGTCTTCCCGACGTGGTGCCGGTCCTGTCTCGGGGCAAGCACCGCAACCCGCGCAAGGGCGCCTGCTTCATGGAGCTGGCATCGTTCCTGGCCGGCGAGGCGTGGAGCGACCATCCGGCCTGCACGCACCCGCTGCTCGCCGGCCTCGCCCGACTGGTCAACGACTACACCACCGACGCCGGTCGCCAGCGGCTGGCCACCCTCGTCCCGTCTGTGATCGGCCTGACCGGCGACGACCTGCACGTCGACGCCCGCATCGCACAGCGAGCGGCCACGACGGCGCTGCCCGTGGTCGGCGCCGAACGACAAAACGTTCTCGCCGTGTCGGTGCTGGCATGCGATCGCATCCTCGCCGAGCTCGACGGCCGCTCGCCCGGCCACCTGGAGCAGACCACGCGAGACGCGCTGGCCCGGGCACCGCACGCCGCCCGCTGGGCCCGCCGCTTCGCCGAGGGCATAGCGATCTCACCGGAGTCATTCCGGCGCCGCAGCGCCCCGATGACCGTCGAGTACGCGGTCGAGGGCATCGCGAAGGCCTGCGTGGAAGACCCGGACGAGATGCTCCGCACGTTGCTGACCGAGGTCGTTGAAGACACGCGCGCCCTCCTGACCTCAGCTCCGGCGGACGCAAGCAAGATCACCCACCTAGCGTGATCAAGGAGGGCGGGGCGCGGAAGGTTCGGCGGTAGGTCGCTGGAGGTACGCCCAGCGCCGCGTGGAACTGGGCGCGTAACGCTGCCGACGTGCCGAAGCCCGCGCGCCTTGCGACCTGGTCGACGGGCAGGTCGGTCGTCTCCAGCAACGTGCGGGCGCGTTCGGTGCGGTGGCCCAGCAGCCAGCGCGCCGGGCTGACGCCGGTCTCCTCACGGAACCGCCGCGTAAACGTGCGCACGCTCATCCGGGCGTGCGCCGCCATCTCGGCCAGCGTCAACGGGTCGCCGAGCCGGTCGAGCGCCCACGCCCGGGTCGGCGCGGTGCCTGCGGCGCCGGCAGCCGGCACCGGGCGCTCGATGTACTGCGCCTGGCCGCCGTCGCGCCAGGGCGGCACCACGCAGCGCCGGGCCGCGCGGTTGGCGATCTCCGCGCCGTGGTCGGCGCGGATGATGTGCAGGCACAGGTCGAGGCCCGCGGCGACGCCGGCCGAGGTCAGCACCTCGCCGTCGTCGACGAAGAGCACGTCGGGGTCGAGCTTGACGTTCGGGTACAGGTCGCGGAAGCGCTCCGCGTGGTACCAGTGAGTGGTTGCCGGCCGGTCGTCGAGGAGCCCGGCCGCGGCCAGCGCGAACGCACCGGTACAGATGGACACGATCCGGGCACCGCGGGCGTGAGCGGCACGGAGCGCCTCCGACACGGCCGGGTCGATCGTGCCGTCGGTCATCGGCGGGCCGCCATGGATGCCGGGCACCACCACCGTCTGCGCCTCTTCGACGATCTCCAGCCCGTGGTCAGGCAGCACCTGGAACCCGGCAACGCTGCGCACCGGCCCGCCGGTGGGCGTACAGGTGCGGATCTTGTATCGCGGCGCGCCCGACGCGTCTCGCGCGGCGCCGAAGACCTGGGCCGGCGTGCCGAGGTCGAGCGCGACGACGCGGTCGAGGGCCAGGACGGCGATCTGGTGACGGGCCATGGCCCAATTCTTGCGCATGATGGCTTGCCGGCCACTCGTCAGGGCGGATCACGACCCGAAAACTGGTTTCAGTGAACCGAGACCGCCGCCTCCATCCGGCCTGGATCGTCGCCGCCGTGGCCTTCGCCGCGCTGGTCGGCGCCGCCGGCTTCCGGGCAACCCCGTCGGTGTTCCTGCACCCGCTGCACGCCGAGTTCAACTGGCCGCTGGCCACGATCTCCGCCGCCGTCTCCGTCAACCTGCTCCTGTTCGGCCTCACCGCCCCGTTCGCGGCGGCGCTGATGGACCGGTTCGGCATGCGGCGGGTCGTCTGCGCCGCCCTCCTGCTGGTCGCGGCGGGCAGCGGGCTGACCGTGTTCATGACGGCGAGCTGGCAGCTCATCCTCTGCTGGGGCGTGCTCGTCGGCCTCGGCACCGGCTCGATGGCACTGGCCTTCGTAGCGACCGTGACCGGCCGCTGGTTCGTACGCCGCCGCGGCCTCGTGACCGGTGTACTGACCGCGGGCGGGGCAGCGGGCCAGCTCGTATTCCTGCCGCTGCTGGCTTCGGTGGTGGAGGCGCGCGGTTGGCGTACCGCGGCATTGATCGTCGCCTTGGCGGCGCTGGCCGTCGTCGTACCCGTGCTGTGCTGGCTGCGCGATCACCCGGCAGACGTCGGGGTGACCGCCTACGGCGCGCCGTCACCCGAGCCCACGCCGCCTCCGGCGGACGGGCGAGGAGCAGCCCGTCGGGCCGTCGGCGCGCTCCGCGGCGCCGCCCGCACCCGCGCCTTCTGGCTACTGGCCGGCGGCTTCGCGATCTGCGGAGCCACCACCAACGGCCTGGTGGGCACCCACTTCATCCCGGCCGCGCACGACCACGGCATGGCCGAGACCACGGCGGCGAGCCTGCTCGCCCTGGTCGGGCTCTTCGACATCGCCGGCACGATCGCGTCCGGCTGGCTCACCGACCGGGTCGACAGCCGGGTACTGCTCGGCGGCTACTACGCCCTGCGAGGCCTGTCGTTGCTGGTGCTGCCCAGCCTGTTCGCGGAGACGGCCCGGCCGAGCATGCTGGTGTTCGTGATCTTCTACGGCCTCGACTGGGTGGCCACCGTCCCGCCGACCGTGGCCCTGTGCCGCGAGTACTTCGGCGCCGACGGCCCCGTGGTCTTCGGCTGGGTGTTCGCGTCGCACCAAGTGGGCGCGGCCGTGGCGGCGACCGGCGCGGGCCTGGTCCGCGACCAGCTCGGCACGTACGCGCTGGCCTGGTACATCGCGGGCGCCCTCGCGATCGGCGCGGCCGTACTGTCCCTGATGCTGCGGCGCACCCACCGCGCGCTGCCGACCCCTGCTCTCGCGATAGCGTCACAGTCGTGATCACACGTGACGACGCCGTGGCGGCGGCCACCCGGATCGCGGCCCACGTCCGGCGCACGCCCGTCGTCGAGGTCGAGCCCGGCGCACTCTGGCTGAAGCTGGAGTTCCTGCAGCACAGCGGCTCGTTCAAGCCGCGCGGCATGTTCAACCGCATCCTCGCCAGCGACGTCCCCTCAACCGGCGTGATCGCCGCGTCCGGCGGCAACGCGGGCGCCGCCGTCGCCTACGCCGCCCACACGCTCGGCCTGCCGGCCGAGGTGTTCGTCCCGGTCACCACACCGTCCGTCAAGGTCGAGACGCTGCATAGGCTCGGCGCCGTCGTCGTCCAGCACGGCAAGGAGTACGCCGAGGCGTACGAGGCGGCCACCAAACGCGCCGCCGACACCGGTGCCCTCTTCTGCCACCCGTACGACCAGCTCGACGTGTGCGCCGGCCAGGGCACGCTCGGGCTGGAGCTGCTGGAGCAGGTGCCCGATGTGGACACCGTCCTGATCGCGGTCGGTGGCGGCGGCCTGATGGCCGGCGTCGCGGCCGCTCTCGAAGGGCGCGCGCGGGTGATCGCTGTCGAGCCGCGGAACTGCCCGACGCTGCACTCCGCGCTCGCGGCGGGCGGCCCCGTCGACGTGGAAGTCTCCGGGGTGGCCGTCGACTCGCTCGGTGCCCGGCGCGTGGGCACGATCGCGTACGAGGTGGCCGTTCGCACCGGCGTGCACAGCCTGCTGGTCAGCGACGACGACATCGTGGCCGCGAGGCGCGCCCTGTGGGACCGGCACCGCGTCCTCGTCGAACACGGCACCGCCGCCGCCTACGCCGCCCTCCTCACCGACGCCTACACGCCCGCAGCAGGCGAACGAGTCGCGCTAGTCCTCTGCGGCGCCAACACCGACCTATCCCGCCTCTAACCCTTGCGACAGACCACCGGAGTGTGGTCAGGTCGTTGCTATGCGTGACGAGCCTGAGCTGACCCCCGCTGATCTCGCCACCCTCTTCACCCCCGCCCGAGAGGAGCGCATCGGCATCGAGCTGGAGTGCGGCCTGGTTGACCCGCTCACGGGGCACAACGTCGGGTACCACCGCGCGCGCGACTTCTTCGACGCGCTCCGGCATGAGTTCGACGGCACGCCAATCGAGGAAGCCCGCGCGCTCGTCGGGGTCGAGCTCCCCGGCGGCGCGCAGGTGTCGCTGGAGTTGGGCGGCGCGATCGAGTACTCGTCGGCGCCGCACCGCTCCCTGACCCACCTCGTCGGGGCAGCCCGCCGTGACATGCTCGCGATCACATCCACGGCTCGCCGTCTCGGGCTGTCGATCCTGCCGGGCGCGCTGCTGCCGTTCCCGCAGCCTGACGGCATCCCGTGGGCACCGAAGCCACGCATCGGCATCATGCGCGACTACTTCCATCGGCTCGGCCCACCCGCTTCGTACGCCGAACGCGTCATGGGACTGACGCTGTCGACGCAGACCACAGTGGACTTCCTGTCGCCGGCCGATTTCCGTGAGAAGCTGCGCCTGCTGACGAAGGTGGCGCCGATCGCGGCTGCGCTGTTCGTCAACTCGCCCCTCGACGACGGCCAGCCAGCGGGAGTGCTCTCGCACCGCATGCGGATGTGGGAACGCGTGGATCCCGCCCGGTGCGGTGTGCTCGGCTTCGCGACCGCTCCCGACGTGTCCACAGAGGACGTGCTCCGCTGGGCACTCGACCTGCCGATGATCTACCGCCACACAGACGAGGGGTACACGCCCGCGCCCGACCGGACGTTCGCCGAGCTGATGCGTGACGGTTTCGGCGACGGGACCCGGCCGGCCCTCGGCGATTGGCGGGCGCACCTGTGCCAGGTCTGGCCGCACGTGCGAGCCCGCAACACGCTGGAGATGCGCGCGTTCGACGGGCTGGGCTGGCCCGCGTTCGCGGCTGGACCGGCGTTCGTGGTCGGCCTGACCTACCACGCACCGGCCCGCCGGGCCGCGCTGGCGCTGCTCAGCGACCTCACCGCCGCCGACCTGGCGCGCGCCACCGGCGACGTGGCCGCCAAGGGCCTCGACGCGCTCGCCGGCCGCCACTCGGTCGGCGCCCTGGTGGAGGCGCTGCTCGGGCTGGCGCGGCAGGGCCTGCGGGCGAGGGTCGACGCTGGCCTCGATTCCGCGGATGGGCCAGATCTACTCGATCCCCTCGACGACGTGGTGCGCACCGGCGTCACCTTCGCCGAGCGATACCTGAGCGACTGGGCCGGCCCGTTCCGCGAACGCCCCGACGCCCTGGTCGCCGCCCACCGCATCCCCCTGCACTGACCACCACCCCAGGAAGCAGGTCAATCCACCCGCATGAGGTCGCTCTCGATGCGGTCGAGGGCGAGCCGGACGGCGCCGAGCGCCACTGACTCGTCACCCAGTTCCGACGGCGCGATCCGGGTCGGACTGAGGCACAGCGGCGGCACGTGCGTGGCGAGCGCGCCGGCGAGGTCTCCGCCCGCCAGCGTGAGCGGCCCGCCGACCACGACCATCTCCGGGTCGAACGCGAGCACCATCGCCGCCACGCCGGGCGCCATGCGCGCGGCCAGCGCGTTGAGGCCGTTGCGTTCCCGCACCGCCGCGGTGTCGCGCAACCCGAGCATGGGCAGCACACCGACCTCCCCCGCCGCGCCCCACCTGCCTCGGTGCAGCCGACCGCCGATCAGCACGCCCGCGCCGCTGTGCGTGCCGGCGAGCACGTAGACGACGTCGTCGACGTCGCGGGCGGCACCGCGCCAACGCTCGGCCACCGCGGCCAGGTTGGCGTCGTTCTCCACGAGGATGGGGCAGCTGAACGACCGGCCCATCTACCCCGCGCCCCAGTTCGAAGCCCAGCCACTCGGGCACCACCGTGCAGTACCCGATGGTCCCGTCCCCCTCGACCACGCCGGGCGTGCCGGCGGCGCCCGCCCACAGCTGCTTGCGGCCGATGCCGGCCGCGGCGAGGCAGGCCCGCACGGCCGCGCGCACGGCGGCGAGCCGGTCGCGCGCGCGGGCATCGGGCGCCAGGGCCTCGCGGTGGGCGCTGACCACATGCCCGTCCAGGTCGGTCAGGAAGAGCAGCGTGCGGTCCGTCGCTATTTCCACGCCCAGCGCGTACCCGGCTTCGGCGCGGAACCGGTATCGCCTTGCCGGCCGCCCGAGGCGCTTGCCCTGCCGGGGTGCCACCTCCTCGGCGAGGCCGCGTGCGGCGAGTTCGACGAGCGCGCCTTCGGTGGTGGGGCGGGACAGGCCGACGGCGCCGGCCAACTCGGTGAGCGTGGGCTCTCCGGCACCGCGCAGCGCGCGCAGGGTTGCGGCCGCGTTGATGCGGCGTAACACCGAGGGGTCGCCCCCATGAAGTGGACGTTCGCTCACCAGCACCCCTTGACACCGCTCGTAACACCAACAACTCTAATGAAAGCTTCTTTCGAAAGGACCTTACATAAAGTGCGAGGGTGCGGATGGTGACGCTGGCCGTCGCCGGTGCGGGTCTGCGCGGCGCCGGGTACGCCCGCCGGGCCAGCAGCGCCAACGGGGCGCGCGTCGTCGCCGTGGCCGAGCCCGATCCGGCGCGGCGGGCCAGGTTCGCCGCCGAGCACGGGGTACCTCCGGAGCGCACCTTCACCGACTGGCGCGAACTGGCGGGGGCCGGGCGGCTCGCCGACGGCATCGTCATCGCGACCCTCGACTCCGACCACGCGGAGCCAGCCGTGCGCTTCGCCGGCCTCGGCTATCACATCCTGCTGGAAAAGCCGATGGCGACCACCGAGGCCGACTGCGTGCGCATCGTCGAAGCGGTCGAGCGCGGTGGTGTCATGCTCGCCGTCGGTCATGTCCTCCGTTATACGCCCTATACCCGCACGATCCGCGACCTTATCCGCTGTGGACGGATCGGCGACCTTGTCAATGTGCAACATCTGGAACCGGTTGGCTGGTGGCACCAGGCGCACTCCTTCGTGCGTGGCAACTGGCGCCGCGAAGCCGAGACCGGTCCGATGCTGCTCACCAAGTCCTGCCACGACATCGACTGGATCATGTACGTGCTCGGCGAGGTGCCCGCCCGGGTCAGTTCCTTCGGGCGGCTCTCACACTTCCGGCCCGAAAATCAGCCGGCCGGCGCCAGCGACCGGTGCGTCACATGCACCGTCGAGCCGGACTGCCCGTACTCGGCGACCCGCCTCTACCTCTCGTGCCTCGGCGACCCCGAGCGCGAGAGGTGGCCGCTGGGTGCCGTCACCGACGACACCACCACCGAAGGCGTCCTCGCCGCGCTCCGCGACGGCCCGTACGGCCGCTGCGTGTACGCCTGCGACAACGACGTGGTCGACCACCAAGTGGTCAACATGGAGTTCCCCTCGGGAGCGACCGCGTCGTTCACGATGACGGCGTTCACTCCCCTGGCCCAGCGGCAGACCCGCGTCTTCGGCAGCCGCGGCTACATCGAGGGCGACGGCCACCGCCTGACGGTGCACGACTTCGTCACCGGCAAGGTCGAGGTCGTCGACACCGGTGGGCCGGACGCCGCACCGACCGGGCACCAGGACGCCGACGACGCGCTCGCGGACGCGTTCGTCGCCGCGCTGGCCACAGGCGACCCGACCCTGCTCAGCTCCGACG
This sequence comes from Micromonospora sp. CPCC 205371, assembly GCF_026130045.1. Lineage (GTDB taxonomy): Bacteria > Actinomycetota > Actinomycetes > Mycobacteriales > Micromonosporaceae > Phytohabitans. The sequence goes on along the minus strand of NZ_JAIBNX010000127.1, from coordinate 12,446 downwards.
CGCGGCAAAGCCTCGCCGGCCACCGGGTGGTCTGGGCTGCCGAGGAGGCCCGCCGCGGCGGCACCGTCGTAGACATCCCCTTTGGAGGCATCCCGTGATCCCCTTGGAACGCCGGTCGTTCCTGGCCCTCACCGGGGTCAGCACCGCGGCCGTCGTGCTCGGTACCGGCCATCCGGCCGCCGCCGGCTACGACGGCAAGGTGCCACCAGCGCCGTTCACGCTCGGCGTCGCGTCCGGCAGCCCACTGCCCGACGGTGTCGTGCTGTGGACGCGACTGGCACCCGAACCGCTCGCCGCCGACGGCCACGGCGGCATGCCGCGCCGTCCCTACACCGTGCACTACGAGGTCGCCGACGACGCCGCGTTTCGCCGGGTGGTGGCGCGCGGGCAGGCGCTCGCCTCACCCGAGCTGGCACACACAGTGCACGTGGAAGTCCGGGGGCTACGGCCCAACCGCGAGTACTTCTACCGGTTCCGCGCCGGCGACGAGATCAGCCCCGCCGGGCGTACCCGCACCGCGCCCGGTCCCCGCGACACCCCCACCGAGCTGCGCTTCGCCACCGCGTCCTGCCAGGCCTGGTACCACGGCCACTTCACCGCGTACGAGCACATGGCGACCGAAGACCTCGACGTGATCTTCTTCCTCGGGGACTACATCTACGAGTACGCGATCAACGCGAACAACCTGTGGCGCCAGGGCGTGCCGATGCCAGCCCCCGAGCACAACACCGAGACCGTGACGCTGGAGCAGTACCGGCTGCGGTACGCGCTGTTCAAGACCGACCCCAACCTCCAGGCGATCCACGCGCACGCGCCGTGGCTGGTCACCACCGACGACCACGAGGTGCAGAACAACTACGCCGACGAGTGGTCCGAGACCGGCATCACGCCGGCAGACTTCCTGCGCCGGCGTGCGGTGGCGTACCGGGCGTTCTACGAGCACCTGCCGCTGCGTGCGGTGTCCCTTCCGGACGGTCCGAGCATGGCGCTGTACCAGCGGCTCGGCTGGGGCCGGCTGGCCGAGTTCACCATGCTCGACAACCGCCAGTACCGCGACACCTACCCGGCCGGCGCGGTCATCGACAACTCCCCCGAACGCCACAACCCCGACCGCACGATCCTCGGCACCCGGCAGGAGCGCTGGCTGTACGAGGGAATCGCCCGCACCCGCGCCACCTGGAACCTGCTCTCCACGGGTGTGGTGATGGCGCAGATCGACCGCGACACCGGCCCCGGCGAGTTGTACAGCAACGACATGTGGGACGGCTTCCCCGCCAACCGCGACCGGCTCTTCGCCGCACTCCAGCGCTCGTCCGCCACGCCTGTCGTGCTGAGCGGCGACATCCACCGCCACGTCGCCGCCGAGCTCAAGACGGACTGGCGCGATCCCGACTCGGCGATGCTGGGGGTCGAGCTGGTGGGCGGTTCCATCGGGTCCGATGGGGACGGTGCCGACACCGACAGCTTCGGTCCACTGTGGCTCAGCAACCCGCACGTCAAGCTGTACAACGCCCGGCGCGGCTACCTGACCGGCCGGCTCACTCCGACCGAGCTCACCAGCGAGTTCAAGACCGTCCCGTACGTCACCCGGCCCGGCGCGCCCATCACGACGGCGGCGCGCTTCGTCACCGAAGCCGGCCGGCCCGCCCTGAACCGAGAGGTGTGACCATGCCCGACGTCGTGCGCCGCCTGCGCGCCACCGGAGAGGTCGGCCGCATCCGGCTCTCCTGGGAGGGCGAGGCGTACCACCCGCTCGTCGACCACTATGCCGTCTACGCTTCCATCGACGGCGCCGACGAGACGCTGCTCGCCAAGACCGTCTACGCCACCTTCGTCCACAGTGGTCTCGGCGGGCGGGCTCGCACTGTCCGGTACCGGATCGTCACCGTCGACGCCGCCGGGCGCCGCAGCCGCCCGTCCTCATCTGTCACGGGCACCAGCGTCGAGTCGGTGGCGGTGAGCGGCCTGGCTTTGGCGACGGTGGGCACCTTCGACCACAAGAGCCTGGAGCTGGCGCTCGCACCGAACGGGTACGCGCAGTTCCCGACCCGGTTCCCCAACGACGTCGACTTCACATACGGCGTACACGCGCCGGGGACCGACTGGGCGTACCTGCACCCAGGCCCGGCCGACGCCTGGGCCGGACGCAAGGCGCACCGGTTCACGCTGCACTTCGACCTGTCCCCCGTGCCGCCCGCAGACCCGTGGCTGGCGATCTGGCTGATCGACACGCACGCCACCAACCCAGGCACGGTGACGATCGGGCTCAACGGGACGCCGGTGCGCGACGTGGCACTGGAGAAGGGCGCCACCCGTGGTTCCCTGGAGGGTGACGCGACGCTCCCCGGTACCACCCTCAAACCCTCGTACGTCGAGCTCGCGCTCCCGAGGGCGGCGCTGGCCGCCGGCGAAAACACCGTGACCATCGACAAGCCGGCCGGCTCCTGGCACGCCTACGACGCCATAGGCGTCTTCACCCGCCCGTAGCGCCCCGCCGCCACCCACGCGCAGCGCCGCCCTCCCCCACCGCCCCGCCCCTCCCTCCCCGGCCCCTTCCCCGCCGATCAAGGGCGAATGCACGTGGTTCGATCTCTTTTCCACGTGCATTCGCGCTTGATCGATGAAGATCTCCTTGATCGACGCCGTTGAGTTAAGCGCGTGAGCCAGTTGTCAAGGCCGCCGTTCCACGACGCGCTGTGAACATCTACTGCTGCCAGAGCAGCTGCCAGAGCAGCTGTAGATGTTCACAGCGCGACAGGCTCGCCGCGCGGATCGGGACAATCCGGCCGGTGCGGCGGGCGCGGCGGCGGGCGGGCGGCGGGGGGGGGGGGGGGGGGGCGCCTCCGCGCGCGCCGG
>NZ_JAIBNX010000127.1:1785-9580 GCF_026130045.1 Micromonospora sp. CPCC 205371 | reverse complement strand
GCGCCGGCGGGCGGGGGCCACCCGGCCCGGCCCCCGGCGCAGGGGCGCGCGGGTCCGGCTGCGGTGGTCGGGCTCGGCTCTACCGTCGCGGCGCTCCCGGCGCCGCGTCCAACGAACGCCTACCCAACGAACGGCACGTCGGCGGCAAGGGGCCGCACCGGCGTGGTGGCGCAGCCTTGCGACGGCGGAACGAGCGGACAACGTCGCGGATTTGCCATATCCACGCGTCCCGGAGGCCACACTTTCGCGGATATTGCGGCACCGGCACGGCGACGGACGCGACTGTGGCTATTCAGTGCCCCTGGAGGGGCACTGAATAGCCACGGGCATCCAGATCCTGGAGCAACCTCACCGCAACAGCGCCTCACGCCCCACCCGGCAGCGGAGTTACTTGGTTCCGCCCGACCCGGTCCGCCGATCAAGGAGATCTCCATCGACCAAGGGCGAATGCACGTGGAAAAGAGATCCAACCACGTGCATTCGCCCTTGATCGGCGGGGAGAGGGATCGGCGGGGAGAGGGGCAGCGCCGCCGGCGCCGCATGCGCCGCGGAGGGCGCGGAGGGCGCAGCGCCACCCGCGCGGCACGCAACGCGGACGGCGCGCCGCCGCTGCGCGCGGGCGTGGTGCTGGCGGGCGGGTTAGCGTGATGTGATGACCTCGTCCAGCAACGCGAGGTCCTTGCTGATCACGGCCGTCACGCCCAACCGGCGGGCGTGGGCCAGCGCCGCTGGGGTGTCGACCGGCCAGACCATGACCTGCTCGACGTAGCGGCGCAGTTCGGCCACCACCGCCGGGGTCAGCAGCCCGAGCCGGATCGACACGCCGTACTCGGGCTGCCGGCGCAGCCGCCGGACGAGCCGCCCCAGCGAGGCGCGGTTGCTCGCGGACAGTACCCGGCGCACCGGCGGCTCGAACGAGTCGAGCATGCGCCAGTGCTTCGTGCAGACCGTTACCGCCGCCGAAGGCATCCGCTCGCGCAGCAGCGTGGCGGCCTTCGGGGCGACCGCCGCGGCCGGCCCTTTCAGGTCGAGCATCAGCCGGGGATCTCCTGCCGCCGCGTCGAGCACGTCCGACAGTTCGGGCAGCACGACGGTGCGGCGGCGGACCAGTTCCCATTTGTCCCACAGCAGGTGCGGCCCGAGCGTCTTACGGTGCCTGATCTCCAGCGCGCCCCGGAAGAGGTGCACGTCGGCCTCGACGAGGTCGACGCCCGCGTCGAGGGCGGCCCGCAGGCCGGCGACGTCGTTGCCGGCGCGGTGGGCGACTGCGAGCAGGGACGGCATGGCGCCACGGTAACGCGGACCGATCTCACCGTTTGCCCGGACAGGCGGCGGGGAATTCGGCAAGGTTAGATCGGAGGAGGCAAAAGTGACTACTGGACAGATACCGCCATCACCTAGCGGATTCCCCGAAACGCCCGATCGCGCCGTGCCCGCGGACGCCGTCCGGCCAACCGTCTCCGTCGCGACGTACACCGACTACCCCTCCGCGCAGCGCGCGGTCGACTACCTGTCCGACAACGAGTTCCCGGTGGAAAATACCGCGATCGTGGGCACCGACCTGCGGCTGGTCGAAAACGTGCTGGGCCGCCTCACGATCTGGCGTGCGGCGCTCGCCGGTGCGGCCAGCGGCGCCTGGTTCGGTCTGTTCATCGGGCTGCTCTTCGGCATCTTCAGCACGTCGAGCTGGGTGGGCGTGATCCTCGCCGGCCTGCTGATCGGCGCGTTCTGGGGTGCCGTGTTCGGCGGCGTGGCTCACGCCCTGACCGGGGGCCGGCGCGACTTCACCTCGACCAGTTCGCTGCAGGCGTCCCAGTACGCGATCATGGTCGACGCCGAACACTCCGACCAGGCCCGCCAGCTTCTGACCAGGATGACCTGGCAGGCGGCTAATCCGTGAGGTACCGCAGCTCGCCGGCCCGGACGGGGTCGGCGAGCCGGTTCTCCTCCGGTGCGAGCGGGCACAGCCACTGGTCGGAGTACGCGCAGCTCGGGTTGTACGCGTAGTTGAAGTCGAGCCGCGCACGCGACCCCGGCAGGACGCTGAGCCCTCGCCCGAATGTGCCCTTGACGGTGTCGGTCAGGTATCGCCCGCCACCATACGTTTCATCCCGATGTGTTCCGTCGCGGAACGGCACGAACAGCCCGCCGCCGTACGCCTCGATCCACCAGAGCGTCAGCGGTCCCCAGGGCGTCTCGGCGATCGCCGCCCGCCGGTACCGCACGACGCCGTCCGGCCCGCCGGTGTCGATCTCCATCGTGCCGTGCGCCGGCCGTATCGGTACGTCCACGACGGCCAGCTCGGAGTACGGGTAGTAGCGAAGACCGCTGAAGGCACTGCGCGCGGAGGGTGGGATCGGCGACTGTGGGTGACCTGCGAACAGCAGATCGCGTGCGGCCCGGAAGCCAGCGAGGTCGAGGTCGGAGAGGTACATCCGGGTCGTCTGTTCACGCCAGTCGAGCAAGTCCAGGTCATCCACGGTTTCGAACCGTAACCGCAAAATTGGCGAACCGCCCATTGATCGGTAGCGGACCGCATAACGTACTCCCGCGCGATGAGGCACTATTTCGCCCCCGCTCCCCCGAGAGCGTCGCTGATACCGTTTGTCCGTGATTTCTCGGACACGACGATGATCCACACGGTTGGCCTCGTGCTGCATCCCGAACGGGACAGTCGCGCCGCCATGTCGACCATCGCGACCTGGGTCCGCGGCCGGCAGGCGAAGCTGCTCGGCCTGCCGGAGGAGGTGGCGCGCACCGATGGCGCCGTCCCCGTTCCGGCCGACGAACTGGCGCACCAGTCCGATCTCATCGTCAGCCTCGGCGGCGACGGCACCATGCTGCGCTCCATGCGGCTGGCTCGCGGTGCGCGCGCCCCCGTGCTCGGTGTCAACATGGGCCGGCTCGGCTTCCTGGCGGAGATCGACGTGCCGCAACTGCCCAGCGCGCTGTCCGCGATCGACGACAAGAAGTTCACCGTCGAGGCGCGTTCCGCGGTCCGCTCCACCTTCAAGGGCCAGGAGACCGTCGGCTTCAACGAGGTCGCGCTCGTGCGCCGGCCGGGTGGGCCGATGGCGGCCATCGCGCTGTACGTCGAGGGGTGCCCCTTCATCCACTACGTCGCCGACGCGCTGATCGTCGCCACGCCGACCGGGTCGACCGCGTACAGCTTCTCGGCGGGTGGCCCGATCGTCTCGCCGCGCACGCAGGGCCTGGTGGTGACTCCGGTGGCGCCGCACTCGGCGTACAACCGGTCGCTGGTGCTTTCGGAAGGCGAGAAGGTGGCGCTCAAGGTGCTGCCCGCGAGCGGCGCCATCGGCATCGAGGCGGACGGCGCGGTCGTGGGCGAGTTGGGCCCGGGCGACGTGCTTGAGGTCACCGCGGTGCCGGCGGCGGCCAACGTGGTACGCCTAGGGCACACCACCTTCTACCAGCGCGCCCAGCGCAAGCTGCGGCTCACCGGAGCCACCGAGGTCGACCAGAGCTGGTAGCTCATTAAAATTTGAAGTACTCTCGGGGTATGGCCGAGCCGTTCACCGAGACCCAACTGGCTGGCTGGCGCGCATACATCGAGTCCAGCCAACTGTTGATGACCCGGCTCGAAGAGGACCTGCGCGCCGACAGTGGCATCACGTTCGCCGACTACCACGTGCTCGTGCTGCTTTCCGAGGTGCCGGGCCGCCGGCTACGCATGGGCGAGCTGGCGAGCCGCCTCGTGTTCTCGCCCAGCCGTTTGACGAACCAGACCGGATCCATGGAAAAGGGGGGGCCCGTGCCCCGCGAACCGTGCCCCGCCGTTCGCCGGGGTAGCGAGGCCGTCCTGACGGCCGGGGGCCTGCGCGTCCTGCGCGAGGCCGCGCCGCACCACCTCGCGTCGGTGCGCCGCCACTTCATGGACGACCTCGACGACGCCGACGTCGCCCACCTCGCCAAGATCTTCAGCCGGTTGGGTAAGCAGCTGAGGTCCGCACCAGGAAAAGAGAACTGACATGCCAGCCGTCACCGTCGACGACGTCCTCGTCCTCCCGCGCCTGCCGAAACTCGACCCCGCGGCCACGGCCTACCGGCCGGTCCGCCGCATGATCACCGCGCCCAGTGGCTACGAGGGCGAGGGCTTCCCCGTCCGCCGGGCCTTCGCTGGTGTACCGCTCAGCGAGCTGGACCCCTTCATCCACCTCGACCAGATGGGTGAGGTCGACTACGCACCCGGCGAGCCGAAGGGCACCCCGTGGCACCCGCACCGGGGCTTCGAGACCGTCACGTACATCATCGACGGCGTCTTCGACCACCAGGACTCCAACGGCGGCGGTGGCACGATCACCAACGGCGACACCCAGTGGATGACCGCCGGAGCCGGCATCCTACACATCGAAAAGCCGCCGGAGCACCTGGTCGTGAGCGGCGGCCTGTTCCACGGCCTCCAGCTTTGGGTCAACCTGCCCCGCGTCAAGAAGATGAGCCCGCCGCGCTACCAGGACATTCGCGGCAGGCAGTCCGGACTGCTCACGACGCCAGACGGCGGCGCGCTGATCCGCGTCATCGCGGGCGAGCTGGCCGGGGTGACCGGTCCCGGTTCGACGCACACGCCGATCACGATCGCGCACGTCACGCTCCAGCCGGGCGCGGCGCTCGACCTGCCCTGGCGGCGGGACTACAACGCACTGGTCTACGTGCTGTCGGGCAAGGGAACGGTCGGCACCGACGGCCGCCCGATCGAGACCGGGCAGCTCGCGGTGCACGGGAGCGGCGACGCCATGCGTATCACCGCCGGCCAGCGGGAGGTGCTCGACCTGTACATCATGGGCGGCGAGCCGATCCGGGAGCCGGTGGCGCACTACGGCCCGTTCGTGATGAACACCCGCCAAGAGCTCATGCAGGCATTCGACGACTACCAGGCTGGCCGCCTCGGCGTGATCCCGGCCGAGCGGGTGCCGCACACCTGATCACGTCACGACACCAGGAACACACCGGCCACGCCGAGCAGCACCATCACCAGGAGAACCATCAACAGGCCGCGCTCGGACTCGACGGGCTGCTTGGTGTCGGTGGGGAGGGTCTGGCTGCTCATCGTGGTCGCCCCCTGGCTGGTCGTTGATGTGCCTTTGACGGTAGGGCGGGGCGGAGCCTGGGTAATCCTGGCTTCGTGCCACCCGACGACTGGTTCCTCACGCCCCCCGAGCGCGGCAACCCATATACGGCAGTACCCGGCTGGGTTGGATCAAACACCGCCGAGCCGCTTATTCATGGCAGTTCGTACTTTGACCGGCTCGTGACCGACGTCGAGGCCCTCGAGGCCGGCGACCACCTCTACTTCACCGACTGGCGCGGTGACCCCGATCAGCTCATGCGCCCCAACGGCCCCACGATCGCCGAGCTCTTCTGCCAGGCCGCCAAGCGCGGCGTGGTCGTGAAGGGCCTGATGTGGCGCTCACACCTCGACGTGCTCCAGTACAGCGAGGAGGAGAACCGGCACCTCGGCGACGCCATCGAGGAGGCCGGCGGCGAGGTGCTGCTCGACCAGCGGGTGCGGCGGGGCGGCTCGCACCACCAGAAGCTCGTCGTGCTGCGCCATCCCGGCCGGGTCGAGCGCGACGTCGCGTACGTCGGCGGCATCGACCTGTGCCACAGCCGCCGCGACGACGCCGACCACCACGGTGATCCGCAGGCCGTGCGGATGTCGACCCGGTACGGCGACCGGCCACCCTGGCACGACGTGCAACTGCGCCTCCAGGGGCCGGTGGTGGGCGCGCTCGACCAAGTGTTCCGGGAACGCTGGAACGACCCCACCTCGCTCGACACCCACCTCCCCTTGGCACACCTGCGCGACTGGCTCAGCAACGCCGACCTGTCGGCCGGGAAACTGCCGCCCCAACCGCCCGGCCCGCCGCCTTCGGGGCCGCACGCGGTGCAGATCATGCGCACGTACCCGTCGATGCGGCCGCCGTACGACTTCGCGCCCAAGGGCGAGCGCACCGTGGCCCGCGGGTACACCAAGGCGATACGCCGTGCCCGTCGACTCATCTACCTGGAGGACCAGTACCTGTGGTCCGGCGAGGTGGCGCGACTCTTCGCCGACGCGCTCACCCGCCATCCCGACCTGCACCTCATCGTGGTGGTGCCGCGGTACCCCGATGTGGACGGCCGGCTGGCCTGGCCACCCAACCAGGTGGGCCGTGCCAAGGCGCTGGAGGTGTGCCGGGCGGCCGGCGGCGACCGTGTGCACGCCTTCGACGTCGAGAACCACGCCGGCACGCCCGTGTACGTGCACGCGAAGGTGTGCGTCGTCGACGACGTGTGGGCGAGTGTGGGCAGCGACAACTTCAACCGTCGATCGTGGACACACGACAGTGAGCTCTCGTGCGCGGTACTCGATGAGACGCGCGACCAGCGCGCGCCCGCCGATCCGGCCGGGCTCGGCGACGGCGCCCGGGTCTTCGCCCGCGATCTCAGGCTGCGGCTGCTGCGCGAGCACCTCGACCGGGAGCCGTCCGCCGACGCCGACCTGCTCGACCCGGAGTCCGCCGTGCGCGCGGTTACCGAGGCGGCGCGGGCGCTGCAAGCCTGGCACGAGGGCGGCAAGCACGGACCGCGCCCACCGGGCCGCCTGGTGCCGCACGAACCCGAGGCGCTGCCACGCCGCACGCGGCTGTGGGCGATGCCGATGTACCGCCTGATCTACGACCCCGACGGCCGGCCGTGGCGGAAACGCCGTCAGGAAACCTGGTGATCCACCAGGCGCCACTCTCGCGGTATCCAAATTGGACGGTCCGGATCGCCGGACAGCGCGAGGTCGGCGCGCCACGCGGCGACCGCTGGCTCGCCGGCGGCTTGCCAGCGGTCGAGCAGCGCCGCCGCGCGCGCGGCATACTCCTCAGCGTGCGCGCCGCTGCCGCCGATCGCGCCGTCTGAACCGACGGCAGCGCCCGCGGCGGCGGTCTCGTCCAGCACCGCGCACGCCGTCCTGTCGCCCCGCTGTGCGAGCGTGACACGGGAATCCCAGACACCGCAGGCGAAGCACAGATCGTGGTACCGGAAGACGTCGAGCGGCGGCTCGAACCGCGGCGGCAGCATGAGGACCGGATCCGGCAGCGGGCCGGCCGGCTGCGGGTGCTTCCACGGGTACGCCGCGCCGAGCGGCCCGGCCGCGGCCATGAACCCGGCCGCACACAATCCGCGCGCTCCCTCGTCTGGTGTCACCCGCAGCACCGGATGGTGGCCGGCATGCGCCACCGGCGCGAGCACGAAGCCGCCTGGCGCCAACTGGTCGAACCACAGTGGAGAGACCCCGTTGATCCCGACGGTGACGACGACCCGGTCATACCGCCCCGGCACCCCTTCGTACCCATCACCCTCGTAGAGCTCCACATCGGACGCACCGGCACGAGCGAGGCCGGCGAACGCCCGGGCCAGCACGTCGGGCTGCACGTCGATGCTGGTGACGCGGGCACCGACCGCCGCCATCAAAGCGGCGTTGTATCCGGTGCCCGCGCCCACCTCCAGCACGGCCATGCCAGGCGCCAGGTCGAGCGCCTCGATCATCGCGGCCATCAGCGATGGCTGACTGGAGGAGCTGACCGGGGTGCCGTCGACAACCTTGGTGACGAGAACGTCGTTGGTGTAGACGGCGTCGAGAAAGCCCTCGTCGTCCGGCGCGACCCAACCACCGTCCCGCCCGTGGAACCCGCTCGCCACGAACGCCTCACGCGGCACCGCCGCGAACGCACCGGCCCCCTTGGGGCCGCGGGGCGGGGCCTCCCCCCCCCGGGCGCGCCCCAAAGGGCGGGGGCGCGGCCCG
>NZ_JAIBNX010000127.1:0-1775 GCF_026130045.1 Micromonospora sp. CPCC 205371 | reverse complement strand
GCCGAAAACCCCCCGCCCCTCCGGCGCGACCCACCCCCCCCCCCGCCCGTGGACCCCGCCCCCCACGACCGCCCCCGGGGGCCCCGCCGCGTACGCCGCGGCCACTTCGGGCCGCGTGATCGCGCCTTCCCCCCGCAGGGCGTCGACATAGTGCAGGCGCAGTTCCTCGGCAACCGCCATCAGTCCACGGTATGCCACTCCGGGTTGCCCAATGTGGTCACCCACTGACGAACCTTCTCCACATCGCCCGGCGCGAACGCCAGACTGAGCAACAGCAGCAGCCGCGCCTTCTGCGGCAACAGGTCGTCACCGGCGATGATCGGTAGCGTGGTGCCCCCGCCGAACACCGACCCGGACCCGGGGCGGGGGGTACACACGAACCCCACCCCCTCCGCGGCGGCCGCCGTACGCGCCGCGGTCTGAGCCGCCGAGACTCCACCGGCGCCGGTGCCGGCAGTCACGATGCCCTTGACGCCCGCGTCCGCGAACGCGGTGATGGCCTCGCCACCCGCCTGCTGGTAGCCCGTCACCACCTCGACGCGCGGCAGAGCCTCCGGCGCCACCTTCGCCACGTTGAACGGCGTCAGCCAACGCTGCTTCAGGTCGCAGTCCGCCACCCGGGACGGCGCCCGGCCGACCTTGATGTTCGGCCCGTCGATCCAGCCCAGCACCCCAAACTCGCGGGTCTGGAAGGTGTCCATCCGGTAGGCGCTGGTCTTCGTGACGTCGCGCGCCGCGTGGAACTCGTCGCCCAGCATCAGCACAGTGCCGTAGCAGTACGTGGACTGGCTGGCTGCCAGGACGATCGCGTTGTACAGGTTGGCCGGCCCGTCCGCGCCGATCACCTGCGGCCCGTTGACCGTGCCCGCCGCCCACGGCCGCATCGCACCGGTCATGACGACCGGCTTCTGGTCGCGGACCGTGAGATCCAGCCAGTACGCGAACTCCTCCATCGTGTCGGTGCCGGTGGTCACCACGACACCGTCAGACTCCTTGAGCGCCTTCTGCACAGCGAGCGTGAGCGCGTGGAACTCGGCGATCGTGTACCCGCCCGAGCCCTTGTTGCCGAACTGCACCGTCGTCACGTCGGCGACGTTGCCGAGCTCCGGCTGAAGCTGACCCACCATGTCCGCGATCGGGATCTGCCCGGCACGATAATCGGTGAAGCTGCTGCGCGACGTGGCGACACCGGCGATCGTGCCGCCCGTGCCGATGACGGTGACCTTGGGCTTCTTGGCCTTCGCGGCCGCGACGGCTTGGCGGTAGGCGACGCTCTCGACGCCGTTGTCCAGGTCGACGCCGCTGACGGCGTTCTCTACTGTTTCGGGGTCGCCGCCGGTCGCGGTGATCACGACGGCTGCGGTGAGGGCGGCGCTGAGGGCGGGCAGGGCGAGAGCGGCCCACCCACGCGAAATCGATATCTTCTTCAACAAGGAGTACCTCCAACGAGGCGAACGAAGATCAAAAACATCCTGTCCGCCTCGCGTTACCACCCCATTGCGCCCACATTTCCCTACCCGTCCCTACCCGCTCCGCCCCAGGCACGGCCGCCGCCAGGCGCAGCCATCCCGCCACGCGCGCTGCCGTCCCCCGGACGCGGGCCTACCCCTGGCGCGGCCTCCCACCGGACGCGCGGCCTCCCACCGGACGCGCGGCCTCCCGCCCGACGCGCGGCGTCCCGCCGATCAAGGGCAAATGCACGCTCTCCCCGCCGATCAAGGGCGAATGCACGTGGTTGGATCTCTTTTCCGCGTGCATTTGCCCTTGATCCATGC
>NZ_JAIBNX010000126.1:7729-24034 GCF_026130045.1 Micromonospora sp. CPCC 205371 | reverse complement strand
CCATCGTAATACTGCAACCACGGGTCCGGACCACGCACCTTCAACGGATTCGTAAATGTGCGGGTGCCGGTGCCGTTGGTGTATCCGGGCAGCCGCCACACCCGTGCCGTAGCGGTCGAGCAGGGTAGCTGTACGAGCCGGTTGTCGCTGGCGTATCCGATGCACTTGCTGGAATGTACGGCGACCAGGTTGAACGTGTTGGTCTGGCCGCTGATGGTCACGGTCTGGAGCCGGAACCGCTGGTTGTTGTTGCTGTGGCAGGCGTACTGGATGACCGTCGCGTTGTCCGCGGTGGACGCGCCGAAGATGTCGACGCAGCTGCCGCTGGTCAGGGTGCGGATGTTGTAGGTGTTGGCGACGCCTGCGACGGGTGCGAACGTGAACGTTTGGCGCGCGCCGGCGCCGCATGCCGCCTGCGTGAGCACGAGGGCACTGGTGGATGCGCCGCCGGGCACCTCGGCGCAGAGGTTGGCGGACTGGTTGATCGCGGTGCTGGTGAAGGTGACTTCGGCGGGCCCCCGGGGCGGGGGGGGTGGCGGCCGGGTTGAGGGGGGTGGGGGGGAGGGTCACTTGGGGGGCTGCGGGGGTGGCGGCCGCCAGTACCGGTAGGAGGGCAGCCACCACGACGGGTGGCATGGCGAGGGCGAGGCGCCGCAGGCGCGTGGGGGTACCGCGGGGCATTCGACACACTCCCAGGTCGGGGTCGATGGTGGTGAATGCCCGGCGAAGGACGCCATCTATCACCAGCAATGGCGTCACCAGCACTGTACCGCCAAGCAAGATGGCCGTACAGGACGATGGGAGCGCTACCATATCGATCGAGGCAACAACAAGAGACGATGTGGACGCACCGAGTACCGGAAACTTCTCGAAACGCTCTCAGCGCGGAAACGCGCTCTTGACCGGCCGTTCACAGCGCCGTAGCGTGCGCCACACTACCCCGCATTATCGGGATCAGCGCCGAAACTTTTGGTCGCGAAAGGCCGGATACATGAGACACCGCAGGATTCTCGTTGCCGCCGCCGGCCTGCTCGGCCTCGCGGCGTCCGCGGTCGCCATCGCGCCGATGGCCGCCGCCGCGGCACCGGAGGTGGTCCTCGCCTCCACGTTCGAAGACGGGACAGCGCAGGGCTGGTTCGCCCGCGGTTCCGCGACCATCGCCACCACCACCACCGACGCGCACGGCGGCACCCAGAGCCTGGTGACCACCAACCGCACCGCCACCTGGCAGGGGCCCGGTCGTGACGTCCGCGGCGTCCTGCTGGCCGACGCCACGTACGCCATCGAGGCGTACCTGCGGATGGCGCCCGGCGCGCCGGCGGCGTCCGCGCAGGTGACCGTGCAGCGCACGCCCGCCGGCGGCTCGACCACGTTCGAGCGGGTGGCGGGCGGGACGGTATCGGCGGACGGCTGGGTCTTGCTGCGCGGCGAGTACCGGTACAGCGGCGAGGTGTCGGAGCTGCAGCTCTACGTGGAGAGCGCGGACGCCACCGCGTCCTTCCTCATCGACGACGTCGTCGTGACGATGATCGAGGGACCGCCCGGCGGACCGCCGGACGAGGCAGGGGTCGCCACCGACTTCGAGGCGGGTACGGCGCAGGGTTGGGCGCCGCGGATCGGCTCCGAGACGGTCGCGGTCACCGACGCCGACGCGCACAGCGGCACCCGCAGCCTGCTCACCAGCGGGCGCACGGAGACCTGGACGGGACCGGCCTACAACATGCTGGGTCGGATGGGCCTGGGCAAGAAGTACTCGTTCTCGGTGTGGGTGAAGCTGGCGCCAGGCCAGTCCCCCACCAACCTGCGGCTCAGCCTCGAAAGGCGTGCGGGCGGCACCCCGACCTACCAGCAACTCGCCGGTGCGGACGGCGTGACCGCCGAAGGTTGGCGGCAGATCTCCGTCAACTACACGCTGGCCCACGAGGTCGACTTCCTCACCCTGTACCTGGAGAGCACCAGCGGCGCCGCGTCGTTCTACCTCGACGACTTCGAGATGAAATATCTAGCGCCTAAGCCGATCCAGACCGACATCCCGTCGCTGAAGGACGTCTACGCCGATGACTTCCTCCTCGGCACCGCGTTCTCGCCGAACGACCGCTTCAGCGAAAAGGGCAAGCTGATCGCGAAGCACTTCAACTCGCTAACGCCCGGCAACACGATGAAGTGGGACGCCACCGAGCCGCGGGAGGGCGAGTTCAACTTCGACGACGCCGACATCGTGGTGGCCACGGCCGAGGCCAACGGCGCGACGGTACGCGGGCACACGCTCATCTGGCACCAGCAGACCCCCGCGTGGGTGTTCCAGCGCCCCGACGGCACCCCGCTGACCGACAGCGCGGAAGACAAGGCGCTGCTGCTCAGCCGGATCGACAGCCACATCCGGCAGGTCGCTGGCCGGTACGCCGGCAAGATCAGCGCCTGGGACGTGGCCAACGAGGTGATCGACGAGGGCCAGCCTGACGGGCTCCGCCGCAGCCGCTGGTTCGAGATCGCCGGCCTGGACTATCTGCGCACCGCGTTCCGGGTCGCCCGCGAGGTGGCGCCGGACGCCAAGCTCTACATCAACGACTACAACACCGAGTACCCGCGCAAGCGCGTCGCGCTCTACAACGTGGTCAAGCAGCTGCGTGCCGAGGGCGTCCCCATCGACGGCGTCGGCCACCAGTTGCACATGAACATCGAGCGGCAGCGGATCGCCGAGATCGAGAAGACGTTCCAGCAGTTCGCGACGCTGGGCGTCGAGCAGCAGGTCACCGAGTTGGACATCAGCATCTACACCAACTTCGTCGAGTCGTACACGTCTGTCTCAGAGGAGACGCTCGCGTTGCAGGGCCTGCGCTACCGCGACCTGTTCGACCTGTTCCGGCGGTACCGGGGGACGCTCAACTCGGTCACCATCTGGGGCACCAGCGACGACGGCACCTGGCTGGACACCTTCCCGTTCCCGCGCAACGACTGGCCGCTGGCCTTCGACGACGACCTTCAGGCCAAGCCCGCCTACTGGGGCATGGTCGATCCGTCGCGGATACCCGCTGTGACGCGCAAGGTAAACGCGGCGGCCGCAAGGCCCACAGTGGACGGCAAACGCGACCTCTCGTGGGACCTGCTCGCCGGCACCGCGGTCGATGTGAACTCCGCGAGCGGGCTGGGCGGCACCTTCCAGCTCGCCTGGGACTCGTGCACGCTCTACGTGCTCGCCGAGGTCGCTGACGCCACGGTCAACAAGAAGGACACGGTGGACGTCTATGTAAATGGCGTCCGGCACCGGATACAACGCGGTGGCACGCAGGCCAAGCCGATCGACGGCGGATACCGCGTGGAAGCGGGAATCCCGCTGAGCTCCACTGTGGCCGCTGGCGCGAAGCTGCCGGTCAGCGTCGTCATCGGCGACGCCGCAACGGGCGCGCAGGCACAGTGGCAGCCCGGTGAGGCGACCCTGCTTCCGGCGGTGTCCACGGTGGACGTCGCGCGCGGCACGCCCGCGGTCGACGGGGTGGCAGAGGCGGCGTGGTCACGTGCTCGCCAGATCACCACGAACGTGCGGGTGGCCGGAACGGGCGGCTCCACCGCCACCGCAAAGCTGCTGTGGGACGACCGGCATCTGTACGTCTTCGCCACCGTCACCGACCCGGTGCTCGACGAGTCCAGCCCCAACACGTGGGAGCAGGACTCCATCGAGATCTTCGTGGACCCTGACAACTCGAAGAACACCGGATACAACGACGACGACGGCCAGTACCGGATCAGCTTCACCAACAAGCAGACGCTGACCAGCAACTTCGGCGCGTACGCGATCGCCGGCAACCTGAGCAGCGCCACGCGGACGGTGCCCGGCGGGTACGTCGTCGAGGCGGCCATCGAGCTCGACACCGTGACGCTGAGCAAGGGCAGCCTGGTCGGCTTCGACCTTCAGGTCAACGACGCCACGGGCGGCACGCGCACAGCCGCCGCAACCTGGCACGACCCCACCGGCCGCTCCTACGTGGACACGTCCCGCTGGGGCGTCGCCCGACTGATTCGCTGAGAGGAGTCCCATGAGACGCCGTCTACCACTGACCATCGGCGTGGTCGCGTCGCTCGCGCTCGGCGCCGCGATCGCGGTGCCGCAGATCGCCAGCGCGTCATCGACGCTCGGGCAGCACGCCGCGGCGCGCGGCAAGTACTTCGGTTCGGCGACGGACAACCCGGAGCTGACCGACGCGCCGTACGTGTCGATCCTGAGCAGCGAGTTCAACCAGATCACGCCCGGCAATACGATGAAGTGGCAGTACACCGAGCCGCAGCAGGGCCAGTTCAGCTATGGCCAAGCCGACACCGTCGTAAGTCTCGCCCGGTCGAACAACCAGTCGGTGCGCGGACACACTCTGGTCTGGCACAGCCAGTATCCGGGTTGGGTCGACAGCGTTCCGGCAAACCAGCTACTCGGTGTCATGCGAAACCACGTCACGAACGTCGCCGGCCACTTCCAGGGTCAGGTCATCCACTGGGATGTGGTCAACGAGGCCTTCGAGGAGAACGGGACCCGGCGGCAGTCGGTGTTCCAGCGAAACATCGGCGACAGCTACATCGCCGAGGCGTTCCGCGCCGCGCGGGCGGCCGACCCGGCGGCCAAGCTGTACTACAACGACTACAACATCGAGGGTCTGGGCGCGAAGAGCGACGCCGTGTACGCCATGGTGCAGCAGTTCAAGGCGCAGGGCGTACCGATCGACGGCGTCGGCATGCAGGCGCACCTGATCCTTGGGCAGGTGCCCAGCTCGATACGGCAGAACATCCAGCGCTTCGCCGACCTCGGCGTCGACGTCGCCATCACCGAGCTGGACATCCGGATGAACCTGCCCCGCGATGCCACAAAGGACGCCCAGCAGGCAAACGACTACCGGACGGTGGTCGACGCCTGCCTCGCCGTGACCCGTTGCGTCGGCATCACGGTCTGGGACTACACCGACAAGTACTCCTGGATCCCGTCGGTCTTTCCGGGCCAGGGGGCGGCGCTGCCGTACGACGAGAACCTCAACAAGAAGCCCGCGTACACGGCGATCCACGATGCCCTGGCCGGCACGACGACCCCGCCGACGACGCCGACCACCACCACGCCCACCAGCGGCCCCGGTGGGTGCACGGCCACGTACCAGATCGTCAGCCAGTGGACGGGCGGCTTCCAGGCGAACGTGACCGTGCGCAACACCGGCACGTCCGCGATGAACGCGTGGGCGGTGCGCTGGTCGTTCGGCGCCGGCCAGACGGTCACCAACCTCTGGAACGGCGTGGTGTCGAGCAGCGGTGCCAACGTCACGGTCCGGAACGCCACCTACAACGGCACGATCCCGGCGAACGGCACGACGTCGTTCGGTTTCCTGGGCTCCTGGACCGGCTCGAACCCGGCGCCAACGGGCCTGACCTGCGGCAGTACATGATCATGTAGACCCGGCGTGGGTGGTGCTGCCCCGGACCACGACGGTGGTCGGCAGTTCCACCCGCGCCGGAGCGGGTTGCCCGCCCGCGGCAAGCGTCAGCAGCATTCCGGCGGCGGCCACGCCCATGTCGGTCAGCGGCTGCCGCACGGTGGTCAGGGCCGGCCCCATCCAGCCGGCCACCGGCACGTCGTCGAACCCGACCACGCTGAGGTCTTCGGGTATCCGCACCCGCGCCTCCCGCGCCGCCTGGTAGACGCCCATCGCCTGCAGGTCGTTGCCGGCGAAGATGGCCGTCGGCCGGTCTGGCAGCGCAAGCAGCTCGGCGCCGATCCGGTGTCCCTCGTCGACGTGCAGGTTGCCGTACCGGACAAGGTGCGGGTCGATCGCCACGCCGGCAGCCGCCATTGCGTCCCGGAACCCGGCCTCGCGCTCCTGGCAGCACCAGATCCGCTCCGGACCGTTGATCATCGCGATGCGGCGATGCCCGAGTGCGAGCAGGTGCTCGGTCGCGGCCGCGCCGCCCTGCCTGTTGGCGGCGGCGACCACGGGTGTCGACGCGGCCGGCCGCTCGGTCGGGTCGATGACCACGACCGCGATGTTGCGGGCGCCTAGCTGCCGCCGCTGCGCCGCGGTGAGCTGGCAGAACACCGATATGACGCCAGCTGGGCGGCGCGCCAGCACGTGCCGGACCCAGTCGTCTCGCGGGCTGTGCCGGCCACGCAGCTCCGACAGCACGACCGACATCTCGTGGTCGGTCGCGACCTGTTCGACCCCGCGGATCGTCGGGATCGCCCATGGCCCGATCAGTTCGTGAAAGACCAGCTCCACCAGGCTCGCGTGATAGTCACGCTCCTGCCGCCGGTATCCGCCCGCGCGGATGACGGCCTCGATCCGCGCGCGGGTTTCCGCTGATACATCGGCCTCGCCGTTGAGCACGCGCGACACCGTAGGGACCGAGACGCCCGCCGCCTTCGCGACCGCCGCGATCGTCAACGGTCGGGCGCTGCCCTCGTCCGACCCATCCATGACGGCAGTCTATGGAATCCTCGAACGATCATGCGGTCGGTGCTCACGTAGGGTGGACCGCGTGATCGAGATAACGAGCGAAGCTGAGCTGCGCGAACTCGTCGGCGAGGTCATGCTGAGGGCGGCCCACAAGGAGCGCCCGAGGCTGCACGAGCACGACCGGGCCTGGCTGGCGCGGTCACCGTTCTGTTTGATCGCGACCGCCGGCGCCGACGGGAGCTGCGACGTCTCGCCCAAGGGCGACCCGCCCGGCTTCACGCTCGTGCTCGACGACACCACCATCGCGATCCCCGACCGTCCGGGTAACCGCCGGGTCGACGGGTTTCGCAACGTACTCGCCAACCCGCACGTCGGCCTGATCTATCTGGTGCCCGGCCGCGGCGACACGTTGCGCATCAACGGCCGTGCCCGGCTGGTCCGCGACGCTGACTTCTTCGACCAGATGATCATCAAGGGACACCGGCCGCGGCTCGCCATGATCGTCGACATCGACGAGATCTTCTCCCACTGCTCGAAGGCGTTCCTGCGGTCTGCGCTCTGGAACCCGGAGACCTGGGATCCGGACGCCCTGCCTTCCCGCGCCCAGCTTTCCCACAGCATGGAGCCGTCGGGCGCCTCGCTTGAGGAACTGGAGCGGTACTACGGCCCGGAGTACCTGAAGAAGCTCTACGCCGGCTGACCCTCGACCCGGCGCCTCACCCTGGCCTTGACCGAGGCGGGCAGGGCGTCGGCGGCCAGCAGCCGAGGCAGCAGACCCGGCTCGGCGGTCAGCGCCCGGAACGTGACACCGATCGTCACGTCGTGGTCGGGCCGGCTCACCACGGTGATCGGATCGCCGGCCTGGATCTGCCCCGGCGTGATCACGCGCAGGTAGGCACCGGGCGCGGCGTGCACGGTGAACCGCTTGATCCACCCTTGCTCGGCCATCCAGTGCGCGAACGTGCCGCAGGGTATGCGCGGGTCGGCGACCTCCAGGACCACCTCGCGGCCGATCCGCCAGCGCTCACCGATCAGCGCGCCGGTTACATCGAGCCCACGTGTGGTGAGGTTTTCCCCGAAAACGCCGCCGCGCAGCTCCCGCCCCAGCTCAGCCGCCCAGTGGTCGAGGTCTTCGCGGGCGTACGCGTACACGGCCTGATCGTCGCCGCCATGGTGGGCGGTGTCATAGATCGCGTCGCCAGCGAGGCCGCTCGGCCCCTTCCTGACGCCGGGGGCGCTCACCTGGACCTTGCCCGTCACCGGCTGCTTGTCGATGCCGGTGACGCCGACGTCCTTGGCGGGGTTGGGGCGCGGGACCGCGAGGTTGACCGAAAGCACTTCTGCCACCCACCGAGCCTAAGTGCACCCTGTGGGCGCGCGCGAACGCGTATTCACCCGTATGCTTGTGGTGAAGCCGGCGTCTTCCCCCGTGGACGCCGGCTTCCTTTATGCCTGTTGAGATGCCTGTCGCAGCTCAGCTCAAAGCTGGCTCGGCCTTCTTCATCGCGTGCTCCATGAGTGTGATGAGAACCTCACGGCCCGATGTGGGCAGGCGAGCATCGCACAGCATGAGCGGCACGTCGGGGTCGAGGTTGAGCGCCAGCTTGACGTCGTCGGCGGAGTACCGCGGCGCGTCATCGAAGCAGTTGACGGCCACGATGAACGGTGTGCCCCGGCGCTCGAAGTAGTCGATCGACGGAAAGCTCGCGGCCAGGCGGCGGGTGTCGGCGAGCACTACCGCACCGACCGCGCCCATCGACAGCTCGTCCCACACGAACCAGAAGCGGTCCTGCCCCGGGGTGCCGAACAGGTACAGCACGACCTCGTCGTTGATCGTGATGCGCCCGAAGTCCATGGCGACCGTCGTGGTGGTCTTCGCCTCGACACCGGAGGTGTCGTCGACGCCGACGCTGGCCTCGGTGATGATCTCCTCGGTGCGCATCGGGCGGATCTCGCTGACGGCGCCGACCAGCGTCGTCTTGCCCACGCCGAAGCCGCCCGCGATCAACACCTTGATCGCCATCGGCAACGCCGTGCCGCTCGACACGTCAGAGGGACCGGAGCCCATTGATCACCGCCTTGAAGATTCGCTCGGGGGGCATGTGCGAGGCCGGCTGCGGCTCGCGCGCCAGGATGTAGCCCTTGTCGAGCAGGTCGCCTAGGAGTACACGGACAATGCCCAGGGGCAGGTTGAGGTGGGCCGCTACCTCGGCTACCGACAGCGGGCGCTGGCAGAGCCTCATGATCGTGACGTGCTCCGGCTGGAGGCCCGCCGCCACGGACGGGACCGACCGGGTCGCCACCACCAGGGAGATCAGGTCGAACTCGCCGCGCGCCGGCTGGGTCCGCCCACGGGTCATCGCGTACGGACGCACCACCGGCCCGGCGTCTTCGTCGTGCCAGACGTCTTCGTTTCGGTCGTCAGCTGAAGCCATGCCAGATCACCTGCCGTCGGTCGGTATGACGCTCGATCGCGTTGGCGTGGTCAGGTACTGGCCCACTCGGGTGACGAGCATGGCCATCTCATAGGCAACGAGGCCCACATCGGCGTCTTCTGAGCCGATCACCGCCAGGTTGGCGCGCTGCCCGGCGGCCGTCACGAAGAGGAACATCGTGTCCATCTCGATGATCGTCTGGCGCACGTTGCCGCCGCGAAACTGCCGCCCGGCACCCCTGGCCAGGCTCTGGAACCCGGAAGCCACCGCGGCCAGGTGCTCGGCGTCCTCTCTGTTCAGCCCCCGTGACGCCGCGATCAGCAAGCCGTCGGCCGACAGGACGACCGCCTGCTTGACCTCTGCGACCCGATCGACCAGATCATCCAGCAACCACGCCAGGTCGCTGGCGGAACTTGTGGTCTGCGCCACTTGTTGTCCTCTTTCTACCGTTCAGGAGTTTCCGGCCCAGCGGAGGTCGGCGGCTCCGGAGGCGACATGCCCGCGGTCTCCTCCTCCTGGGGCGCCACGCTCAACCGCCGGGCAGCTTCGCGCCCGCGCCTTGTGGCGGCCTGGTAGGACGCCATCATGTCGCGGGTCTCGTCGGGGCTGCGGCCGAGCCCGTCGGACGGGTCCTGCGCTGCCGGCGGCTCCTCGCGCAGCGGCGCGGCGAGGCTCGCCTGGCGCACCCGCCACGGCAGCCCGGACGGTGTCAGCCTGGGCGCCTCCTCGGAGGGCGGTGTGGCCGGCTGAGCAGGCTGGACGGGCTGGGAAGGCACTGCCTGCGGCGCCCGCGGTGGCGGCTCGGCCTGCTCGACCGGAGGCGGGGCGGCTCGCAGCGGCTGGTACGTCCGAGGGCGCCGGTCGAGCTCGGGCCGCTTCTCGACCACGGGCAGCGACTGGGTCTCGGCCTCGTCGCGCTTGCCCGCGCCGACCGGTATCGGTGCCGGCGGCGATGCCGGCACCGGGTCGGCAGTGACCGGCGGCGCGCCGGCCTCCTGGTCGCTGACCACGAGCACGCTCGGGATCAGGACGATCGCGGTCGTGCCGCCGTACGGCGACCGGCGCAGCTTGACGTCGATGCTGTGCCGCTCGGCGAGCCGGCCGACCACGAAGAGACCGAGGCGGGCTGTGCTCGACAGGTTGAAGTCGGGCGGGTTGCGCACCAGCTCGTTGGCCGATACCAACTCCTCGTCCTTCATGCCGAGGCCGCGGTCTTCGATCTCCACCACGAACCCGTTCGCGACCTTCTGCCCACCGACGTTGACCATCGTGTACGGCGGGGAGAACGAGGCCGCGTTTTCGATGAGCTCGGCGAGCAGGTGGATGACGTCGCTGACCGCCCGACCGGCGAGCGACGCGGCGTCGATCGGCAGTACCGAGACGCGGGTGTAGTCCTCGACCTCTGCGACCGCGCCGCGCACCACGTCGACGAAGGGCACCGGGTTGCGCCACCGGCGGCCCGGCACCGAGCCGGAGAGCACGATCAGGTTTTCCGCGTTGCGCCGCATGCGGGTGGCGAGGTGGTCCACCTTGAACAGCTCGGCAAGCTCCTGCGGGTCGTTTTCGCGCCGCTCGATCTCGTCGAGCACGGTGAGCTGCCGGTGCACCAGTGCCTGGTTGCGGCGCGCGAGGCCGAGGAACAGGTCGCGGACGCCGTTGCGCAGCTCGGCCTGCTCGACGGCGACCCGGATCGCGGTCTCCTGCACGGCGTTGATGGCCTGGCCGACCTGCCCGATCTCGTCGCTGCCGAAGGTGAGCGGCGGCGCCTCCGCCGCGACGTCGACCTTTTCGCCCTGCCGGAGCCGCTCGACGACGCCGGGCAGCCGCTTGTTGGCGAGGTCGGACGCGGCGATCCGCAGCCGCTCGAGCTGCGCGAGGATGGCGCGGGCGGTGGTGATCGACATGACGATCGACGCGATGAGCGCGACAAGCCCGAGGCCACCGGCCAGTACCAGCCGGACGAAGACCCAGATCGCGCTGGGCGTGACCCGCTCGAGCAGCGCGTCGCCACCGGTGATGATCACGTCCTGGTATTCGGCCAGGACCGGAGCGGTCGCCGACTCCCACTCAGACGCGCTCACGGGCGGCGTGGCGGCGCGACCGTTGCGGATCAGCCGCTCTTCGAGGCCGCGGAACGTCCGGTACGCCGTGCCGTCGACCATGTCGTCGTACCGTGCGTGATCTTCGGCCGGCAGCGAGCCGGCGGCCAGCTCCGAGTAGAACCGGTGCGCGCCGACGAGCTGGACGAACCGCTCGTGCTCGGCCTGGGTGAGCTTGCCCGCCGTCAGCGCGCCGGCGACCAGCGCCTGCTCCTGGGCGATGACCTCACGCGCCCGGACCAGCTCGATCAGCGTGCGGACATCGCCGGCCAACTCCTTGTCGTCAAGGGTGGCGAGCGAGTCGTACGCGTACAGGATCGAGCCGATCGCGTCGGTGAACGTGGTCGCGGCCTGCTCGCGATCGGTGCCGCGGCGGTCGATGGCCTCCCGGCTGGGGCCGAGGCGTTCGAGAGCGGCGTAGATGCCATCGATCCGCTGCTCAAGCTCGTCGCTGGCGACCGCGCGCACCGCGGCGCTCCGGCCGGTCTTCTCGAAGGCCGCCCGGTTGGTGTCGACGCGTGCGCGCGCGGCATCGAGCTGCTCGCGGCGCTGAGCGTCGGGGTCGGCGAGGTAGGCCAGCGACAGGAGGCGTTCCTGTTGCAGATCGGGGATCAACAGGTCGGTGTGTTGAGCCACGTTGCTGTCGAGGGTGCTGACCGACAGCAGGTTTACCCCTTCGCGCAACGTCACGTACGCCGCGAACACCCACAGCGCAAACAGCGACAGCAGTAGTGCAACGATCTTGGTCCGCACGTTTGAGCTGCGGAATCTCATCGCATCGGTCCCAACGAGGGTGAAGGGCGGGCTTTCGACAACCCCGCGCACATTAGCAACGCGTACTGGCGCCCCTCAAGCCTTCATCCTTGTCCACATCGGACATTTTTCGCACAGCATCCACACCGAGACGATGTTGTGCCTGGTAAAGCGCCGCGAGCACGGCCGCCCGGACGATAAGTACCGGTAAATAAAGATCCTTGTCGTGCCACTGTGGCGGATCGGTCGAGCGGCGCCCGGCGCGCGTGCGAATGGACCGGCGCAGATACGAATATGCGCGCCTTACAGCATGCTCGACAACCGGCGAGAAACGGGTGAGCAGTATTCGCATGGCATATGCGGTCTCCTCTGCCGTACCGTCCCGCCACCCCCAGGACCCATCGGGGCGCTGGGTGGCCAGCGCCCATTCGACGGCCCGATCCACCGCGACGATGGCGGGCCGCCCCACGCCGAAACGGTCCAGCGCAAGCGCGCAGGACGCGGTCGCGTAGTAGGGCGACGCGTGCCACCGGTCGAGCCAGCGACCGTCGGGTAGCTGCCCCCCGCACAGCCAACTGGTCACCTTGCCCATCGTGGGCGCATATCGCTGGACGGCTCGCCCGCCACTCATCGCGACGTGCTGGCCGAAAGCCTCCAGGACGTGCGCGTTGACCGTGGCGGATTCCCCGTCTTCCCCTTGCCACGTGCAGAAGTGGCTGTCCGTCTCGTACGCCCACAGGCTGTGCGGCTCGTACCGGACGCCCAGCAGACCCAGCGTGTACAGCGCCATCGAGGTGGTGTCCGCATCGGACGGCAGGCCGGGCCCGGCCGGGGTGCCACCCGGGTGGGTGGCCGCCCGCAGGCTGAGCAGCAGCGCGTCGGGCACGGTCATCGGCACGCCCGCCTGCGCGAGCCACCCCAGCGCCCACGCCCGTTCGAAGACGGCGATGGGGGCGGCGCACGGCACCGGACCCCGCTGCTGCCGGGCGACACCTTCCAGGTACCGGCGGGCGGGATCGTAGGCGTCGGGTGGCGGGGCGGCGGCGAGCCAGGCGGCGGTGGCGGCCGGCGAGGCGCCGATGGTGCCGAAGGGCAATGGGCTGATCCCCGGTGCCCGCGCCGCCAGGTCATGCGCCACCTCCAGCGCGTGCAGCAGCTTCGTCGGCACCCGACCGCCGCCGCGCAGCAACGCCCGCACTCCGTGGAGGCGCCGGTGGTCCATTCCGGACGGGAGCGCGAGCCGGCGGCCCGCCCACTGGTCGAGCCCTTCGAGTGGCTCAGCCGCGAGCCGGTCGAGGTGGTCGTTGACCGCGTCGGTCAGCGCCGGGACGATCAGGTCCACCGCCGGCATGTCCGGAGTGGACAGCGATCCCCGCCCCCACGCCTGAGAGGCGAGCATGGCGAGCCCACGGTCCGCGGCCTTGAGCAGCCGGTTCGCCGGCACCACCCGCTCGGCACCGGCGTCGTACCGGCGCAGCGTCGCCAGCAACGCCTCGACGGCGCTGAGGGTCGGCGCGAGCGCGTACCCGTCCGGGCCGCCCCAGCCACCGTCCGGGCGCTGCGCGGCCGCGAGGTACCGCAGGCGTGCCGCGTGCCCGACCAGCCAGGGCGCGTGGGTCACCACCCTGCCCGTCTCGTACACCGATGGCGATACCCGGCCGCGCGGCTCGACCATGAGATCGACGACGAGCTCCCGGACCGCAGCCTCGACGTCGACACCGTCCGTTAGCTCGGTCACAGGCTGCCCCAGTAGTCGGTGACGCCGTAGAAGCCCATGCAGAACTCCATCTGCCGCTCCAGGTAGCCGGCGACCCGCGGCTGTTCGCGACGCAGGGGCCGGATGAGATCGCGTGCGGCGTCGGCGAGGGCGGTCACCCGCTCGCCGACCGCTGCCCGGTCGACGCCGAGCATCAGCACGTTGAGGTCGCCCCAACTCACGTCCCGCTCGTACGTGGCGAGGTCGTTGAGGAGCCGGATCACACGCTGGACCGCCCAGCTCGCCGCCCGTACCTCGGCTATCTCCGCGGGCTCCGGCGTTGGGCCGGTGTGCACCCAGTGCGCCGCGAACACGAACGAGAACCCCAGGTTGTCCGCGTTGCCGAGGTACTCGTCGAACGTCGGGGCGACCGCCAGGCCGGCTTTCCACTCGCACTCGCGGACCATGGCGGCGAGCATCCGGCGCAGTTCGTCGCGCCACACCTCGCCCAGGACGCCGTGCGCCTCGGCCGCCGCCAGCTCGTCACGGATGTCCGCCAGGAAGGCGGTGAGCTCGTCACCCTCCGGTGGCGCGTCTCCACCAGCGACCGCGAGGCACCGGTCGGCGATCTGGCGCGCCTCGCCGGGTGTGGTCGCGGCGTAGTCGACCAGCCAGTCGAGACCGAAGCACCACAGCGTCACCCGGTTGGCCATCCGCTGCTGGTCGGCGTCGAGCCACGGGCCACTGAACGCCGTCGCCAGGGCCAGGGTGCTGTAGAGCGCCGGGTCGAACGCCTTCGCCGAGTACAGGCCAGGGTAGGCGGCTGCCCAGGCCCGCATCTGGCGCTGTGTCTGGCCCGCGACGGCGCATATCCGTCCACTTTCGACAGCCAGGGACGGTGCCGCGACCTCCGCCTCCATCAGGCGGCCAGCCGGCGCTCGACCGGTGACAGCGTCATCTCGATGCGCCGGCCGGGCCGCAGCGACGCGGCCACCGCTGGCCGCGGTATCCCACCACCGTCCAACGCCGGCCGGTATCGGCTCAGGATGGTCGCCACGATCACCAGGGCCTTGAGCTGGAAGAAGTGCCGGCCGACACACTGATGTGGACCGCCGCCGAACGGGAAGTAGGCGTATCGGTGCAGCCGCGCCCGGCGACTAGCCAGGAAGCGTTCCGGGTCGAACTCGGCGGGCCGCTCCCAGAACTCCTTCAGCTTGTGTGTCACGAACGGGCTCACGAATACGGTCGACCCACCCTTGATCGGGATACCGCCCACCACGTCCGCTCGCCGCACCAGGCGGGGGAAGACCCACGCAGCCGGATACAGCCGCAGCAACTCGTCCAGGACCGCCTGGGTGTAGCGCAGGTCCGCCACCTCGGACTGGCCGATCGGACGCCCGCCCACTACCCGGTCCACCTCCTCATGGACCTGGCGGGCCACGTCGGGGTTGGCCTCCAGCACCGGCCATAGCCAGGTCAGCACGACCGTGGTCGTCTCGTTCGCCGTCACGAACATCGCCACGATGTCGTCCCGGACCTGCGCGTCCGTCAGCTCGCGGCCATCGGCGCCCCGAGCACGGGAGAGCAGGGCGATGATGTCCGTACCCTCGGCCGGCCCCCGCTGCGCCTGACGCACCAGCGGCACCACGACCTCCTCGACCGTGCGGACGGCGCGCCAGTAGGCCCGGTCGCCGGGTACGGGGATCGACTTGGCGGTGACGCCGAGAGACATCCGCAGCACCACGGACGTGCCGATCGTGTCGACGGCGTCCACGACGCGCCGCGCGTCGACGGCCGAGATCTTGTCAGCGAAGAGCACCTCGACGGCGGTGCGGGAGACGATCCGCCGCATCTCCTCGCCCACGTCCAGTGGCGTGCCGGACCGTGCCGGGCCGTCCAGCTCCGCGACGCCGGCCCTGACCGCGTCGCCGATGCGATCCAGGAGCGAGTCCACGTACTTGCGGGTGAAGCTCGGCTGGAGGGTCTTGCGGCTGTGCTCCCAGCCGCTGCCGTCCTCGCCGAGGATTCCGTCTCCGAACAGGTGGCGCAGGGGCCGCCAGAATCGTCCGCCGCGGATGTAGTTGTCGGCGTTGTCGCGCAGGACGCGCTGCACGTGGTCCGGGTGGGTCAGCAGGTACGGGCGGAACAGGCCGAGGTTGAGGCGCACCACCTCGCCACCGGCCTCCCGGCCGACCTCGTCGAGCACGGCGTACGGGTTGGTGATGAACCTCGGAAGGGTGCGATGGATGGGAATCCGGCGCGCCTTGCCCCGTCGCGCGACCACGCCAGAAGACATGACAGTATGCCCCCTTGTTCACTCTGTGAACATCAACTGTCACCCATTGCGATCAATTCGCGCTGCACGCCCAAGCTGATTGATCACTTGACCAAACAACAGACAATTTGCACTTCGGGAGATGCGAACGAGTTACCGGCGCGGCTTCGCGTTACGCAGGCGAATTCCGCTGAAACCGAGCGTGCTGCTGATCACGCAATCCCAGAACGGCCACAGATTGTCAAGGACGCGTAACTGGATGCCAGCCTCTTCGTGGAGGGCCAGCAGATCGCCGACCGGCTCGGGCGGGCCGAGCGGCGTCACTGGCTCGGTCGCCACCATGGCGTGCGTCACCGGCGAACCGATCGGCTGGAACCGGGCCGCCGGCAGCCGGTACGCGTAGAGGCGCACCGACATCAGGGCGGGGAGCCAGCCGTACTCGATGGCGTGGACGCGGGCGCCGGACCCGGCGCCGATGATCCGTTCGTGGTCGGCGGGGGTCGTCGTCGGCACGACCCAGGCCATCGCTCGCGGGCACTGGCGCGGAAACCAATAGTCAGGGCAGCGGGCCGGGGGGCCCGCCCACACGGGCCCCCCCCCGCGCCCCGGGGGGGCGGGGCCCCGC
>NZ_JAIBNX010000126.1:0-7719 GCF_026130045.1 Micromonospora sp. CPCC 205371 | reverse complement strand
GCCGGCACGCCCCGGGCCCCCCCCCGCGGGCCCGGGAGGGGAACCCAATAGTCAGGGCAGCGGGCGGCCCCACCCCCCCAGACGTACGCCTCCGGCTGCCGAGCGGTGACGGCGACATGCGGCGCGAACCGCGCGATGGTCGGGTCCTCGGAGAAGTGCAGGACCTCGCCAGGGCCTGGCCGCACCTTTAGAAGAGCCCTCGAACCCAGTTCCAAGCGTCCATGACCCACTCGGTCTGGCGCAGGTAGGCGAAGCCCACGCCGGCCAGGAACAGGCCGGTGAGCAGGTGGGCGCCGCGGGCGCTGCGGCGTACCCGGCCCAGCTGCCGCTCCAGCACCAGGCGGCCGACCGTGCGGGTCAGCGCGAAGAGGCCGACCGCGACGCACAGCGTCAGCACGAACGTGATCACCGGACCGAAGAGGTCACCGCGCGTGGAGATCGCCCAGATGCCCCAGCAGACGAACGCCCAGAGACCGCCGAGCACGCTCCACTCGCCGCCGCGCTTGAGCTGGCGGGCGTCGAAGCCCTGCCTCGCGTGAGGCTCCGCCTCTGGCCACCCGGTCCCGGTGGGCTCGTGCGGCGCGACCGGCTCGGTCTTCCGCGGCGTGACCTGTGCGACACCCCGCTGGAACGGGTGGGACTGCGGGCGCATCTCCACCGTTTGCGGCGGCATGTCGACCGTGCGCTCGGCCCACGGCTGCGTCTGGTCCGTCACTTCTGACTCCTCCCCCTTCCTCCCGACTGTAGCTACCCATGAAACCAGTCGCCGACCCTTGGCGAATGGGCTACACAGAACGGATGACCGAGGTTGAACTGCCGATCCGCGTTGGCACCCCCGACGACTGGAACACGATCTCGTCCCTCCTCTTCGCCGCGTTCCACAGCACCATGGACCAGGAGGCCAGCGACCTGGACCGCGCCATCTGGGAACCGGAACGCGCGCTGGTCACCACCGATGGCGACACCATCGTCGGCCATGCCGCCGCCTTCACCCGCGACCTGGCGGTACCCGGAAACGTGGTGCCCGCCGCGCACGTGACGATGGTGGGGGTCGCGCCGACGCACCGTCGCCGCGGCCTGCTCAACCGGATGATGCGCCAGCAACTGCGCGACATGCCCGAGCCGATCGCGGCGCTGTGGGCCAGCGAGAGCCGGATCTACGGGCGCTTCGGCTACGGCCTCGCGGCGTACCGGCTGGAGATGGCCGTCGAGTCCGCCGAGGTCCGGCTGCCGGCGGCCACGTCGCTGGCCAGGCTCCGCGCCGGCACGCCGGCCGCGCTGCAGCCCGAGCTGGCCAAGGTGTACGACCAGGTGCGCGCCGACCGGCCCGGCTGGTCCAGCCGCCCCGAGTCGACCTGGGCGTACATGCTCGGCGACTCGGCATGGCACCGGGGCGGCAACACCGAACTGCGCGCGGTGGTGCACGAGGGCATCGGCGGGGTCGACGGGTACGCGCTGTGGCGCACACGCGGCTCGTGGACCGGCGGCAACCCGGACGGCGATGTATACGTGCGCGAGGTGACCGCCGCCAACCTCGACGCGTACCTGGCGCTGTGGCGGTTCCTGCTCGGCATCGACCTGACCCGGACGGTCCACTACGGGCACGCGGCGGTCGACGAGCCGCTGCTGCACCTGGCCAGCGACCCGCGCCGGCTCAACACGCGGTTCTCCGACAGCCTGTGGGTGCGCGTCGTCGACGTCGGCGCGGCGCTGGCCGCCCGGCGGTACGTCGCACCGGTCGACGTGGTCTTCGAGGTGACCGACGAGCTGCTGCCGGAGAACGCCGGCCGGTGGCGCCTTACCGCCGCACCGGACCGCCCCGCGACCTGTACTCGCACCGAGGACCCCGCTGACCTGGCGTGTGACGTCCGCGCCCTCGGCGCCGCGTACCTGGGTGGCACGACCCTGTCGGCGCTGGCCGCGGCTGGTCACATCCGGGAGCTGAACACCGGTGCGCTGGCCACGGCCAGCGTGGCGTTCGGCTGGCACCGCGCCCCGGTGTCTCCCGAGGTCTTCTAGCGCCAGCCGTGATGTTGGTACGGTCGCACGATGGCGGAGGTCGAGCGCAGGCGCAGGCGGTTGCGACGGGAAAGCACAGATGCGCCCACGGCCACCACCGCGGAGATCGCTGAGCCGGAGAGCCCACCCGCGCGGGTGGTCCCCGAGGAGCGGGAGGTCGAGCGGGGACTACGAGGGCTGGTCGGGTCCGGATCGTCGCAGGTCGGCACCGGCGCCGCGATGCGAGCCCGCGACGCCGCCCGTCCCACCGACGCCGACCTTGCCGAGGCCGAGGAGCGGCTGGTGATCGTCCGGCGCAACTGGGTGCCGCCCCGCTGACCTACGGCAGCGGGGGCAGCTCCCGGGTCTTCTCGTACTCGCCGACCTGCTCGATCCGCCGGGCGTGCCGCTCGTTGCCGGAGAACCCGGTGGTCAGAAACGCCTCGACCATCGCGGTCGCCTCGTCGATCGTGTGCTGGCGGGCGCCGATCGCCACCACGTTGGCGTCGTTGTGCTCGCGAGCCAGCTGGGCGACCTCCGGGTTCCAGGCCAGCGCGGCCCGGATGCCGGTCACCTTGTTGGCGGCGATCTGCTCACCGTTGCCGGAGCCGCCGATCACCACGCCCAGACTGCCCGGGTCGCGGACGACGCCAGCGCCTGCGTGCAGGCAGAACGCCGGGTAGTCGTCGTCGGGATCGAACTCGCGCGGCCCGACGTCGATCACCTCGTAGCCCTGCTTGGCCAGGTAGTTGACCAGGTGCACCTTCAGCTCGTAGCCGGCGTGGTCGGCTCCCAGGTAGACGCGCATGAGGGCAGTCTGTCAGGCGATCAAAGCTGGGCCAGCACCAGGCCGCCGCGTGCCTTCGGCGTGAACCACGTGCTCTTGCGCGGCAGCTTGAGGCGGGCCAGGTTGACCGATACGAAGTCGTCGACGGTCACCGGCGCGATGAGCACCGCGAGCTCGGCGTGACCGGTGTCGACCTCGTTGGCGAGCCACTCCGCCGGGTAGTCGCCGCCCACGTATGTGATCCGCTTGTCACCCGGGTCGAGCCCGAGCCCGTCGCGCAGCAGCACCCGCTCCACCAACGCGTGGTCGAGGTTGTCCACGGCGGACGCCCCGGGGGTTGGCGGCAGCGTGACCGCGTGCACCTCGCCATTGGCGTACAGCTGAATCGTGCCGCCGGCGGCCGGGACGGACGGCGGGGCCGGCACGGCGCGGACCTCGGCGCCCGCGGCGCGGAGCCGGTCGAGCAGCTCGGGCAGCGGCACCGTCAGCTCGCTGACCAGCCTGTTGTAGGGCTGGATCGTCACCGAGTCGGGCGTGGTGATGACCGCGAGGAAGCGCGGCAGGCCGCCGGTCTGCGCGGCCAGGCTCCGGTGGTTGCCGTCGGCGACCACCAGCTCGCCGCCGCTAGCCAGGGCGCACAACTCGTCTTGCACGGGGCCGGGGCCGATCAGCCAGATCGCGTGGGTGCGGCCGGCCTGGTCGAGGTCGGTCGCGGACGGCGCGCCGGCCTGCTCCGCCGCCGCCTCCAGCGCCGCGTGCAGCGCGTCGCCCGAGCCGGTCTGCAGCAGCAGTACCGGTGACAGCAGGTGCCCGGTCGCCTCGGCGAGCGCCACCCGCTCCCGGACCTTCTCGATGAAGACGTCTTCGTTGCGGATCACCAGGCCGGGCTCGTCGGCGCTGGTCGAGATCTGCTCGGTGTCGACCATGCCGAAGAAGCCGTAGGCCGGCTCCTCGCCCGGCGCGCTGATCCGGTAGAGCACGACGACCTGCTCGGCGGGGGTGTAGCTGCCGTCGGCCTTCGCCTCGGTCAGCCGGCGAACCGCCGCCGGAAGGCAGTCACGGAACGACTGCCCGATGCTCTCGGGTGCCCGGTGCGGCATCTCGACGGCCAGGGCACTGTGCGGGTTGTCGGTGATGATCGCGGTGATCTCGGCGTCATCGGCGAACTCGTCGTAGTTTTGCGCGCCGGTGCCGCCGGTGGTGATCCAGGCCCGGGCGATCGGATGCACGATCGTCATACTGCGTGACGGTACCGTCGCTGGTCGGTGTGACCGCCGACACCCTAGCCTCGGGCGGCGCCCACCACAATGGGTGGCGCGAGCAGGTCGACAAGGTCGTCTGGCAGGGTCGGCTCGACGCTCTCCCAGCGACACTCGTCAACGGACCAGTAGACGCTCTGGGGCGCCTGGGCCTCGTCGGGCTCGTCTTCGAAAATGGGCACGGCCTTGCCTCCCCGCGTGAGGTTTCAGCCCCAGCGTCGCCGGAGCCTCCACCCTGCGCAACGAGATTGTCGGCAGGCCGTCACGCGGCGGTCAGTCGAATATCGGACGCTCGTCGCGGGTGCGCTTGATCTCGTAGAAACCAGGCGTGCCAGCGACCAGCAGTACGCCGTCCCACAGCCGGCCGGCCGCCTCGCCCTTGGGCGCTGGCGTGACCACCGGTCCGAAGAAGGCGATCTTCTGGCCGTCGACCGGGCCGGGCGCGTGGATCACAGGCGTGCCGACGTCCATGCCCACCGGCTTCATGCCGGCGTCATGGCTGGCACGCAGCGCGTCGTCGAACTCGGTCGAGTCGCCGGCGTCGGCCAGCGCGGTGTCGAGGCCCGCGTCGGCCAACGCCGCGCGGTAGAGCTCCGGTCCGCGGTCTTCGGCGCCCGGGTGGATCCGGGTACCCAGCGCCGTATACAGCGGGCGCAGCACCTGAGGCCCGTACTTCTGCTCCGCCGCGATGCAGATCCGCACCGGCGCCAAGCCCGTTTTCATCAGTTCGCGGTACTTCTCCGGCAGCTCACGGCCCTCGTTGAGCACCGAAAGGCTCATCACGTGGAAGTTGACGTCGATGGGGCGCACCCGCTCGACTTCGAGGAGCCAGCGGGACGTGAGCCAGGCCCACGGACAGATGGGATCGAACCACATGTCTACTGATGAACGTTCAACCATGTCCTCAATCCTGCTCCGTCCGCCGCGCGCCGGCATCGCGATGCGACGGTGACCTGGGCCACCCCAGGTTTTCCGAGCTTGACATGGAAGACTCTGGAGAGGGCCGTCGACTCAGGGCGGCCGGCGGAAATGCTGGATGGAGATCCCACAGTGGCCGGAGTACGCAACCTGACCCAGGTCGAGGCGGCCGAACGAGCCCGCCTGCTCGACGTGACCGGATACGACATCACCCTTGATCTATCAGGGTCGATCTCCGGCAGTCAGACGTTCCGCTCCACCACCGAGGTGACCTTCCGATCATCCGAGCCCGGGGCGAGCACATTCATCGAGGTCGCTGCGCAGTCCGTGCGCTCCGCCACCCTCAACGGCGCCCCGGTCGACATCTCCGAGTGGTCCGCCGAGCGCGGGCTCACGCTCACCGGCCTCGCCGCCGACAACACGCTCGTCGTCGACGCCGACTTCTCCTACTCCGCGAGCGGCCAAGGGCTGCACCGCAGCGTCGACCCGGTCGACAAGGAGGTGTACCTCTACAGCCAGTTCGAAACGGCCGACGCGCAGCGGGTGTACGCCTGCTTCGACCAGCCCGACCTCAAGAGCCTCTACACCTGGCACGCGACCGTGCCGGCGCACTGGAAGGTCGTCTCCAACTCCCCGGCCGTACGCGTCGACGACCTGCCGGACGACGACCTCAAGACGGTCCACTTCGGGCAGTCCGTGCGGATGAGCACCTACATCACCGCGCTGTGCGCCGGGCCGTACCACGAGGTGCGCGACAGCCACGACGGCATCGACCTCGGCGTCTACTGCCGCGCCTCCATGGCCCGGCACCTCGACGCCGACGACATCCTCACCGTCACCAAGCAGGGCTTCGACTTCTTCCACGAGCAGTTCGGCGTGCGGTACCCGCTGCCCAAGTACGACCAGCTGTGGGTCCCCGACTTCAACGCCGGCGCCATGGAAAACTTCGGCTGCGTCACGCACGCCGAGGCGCACTACATCTTCCGCTCGCAGGTCACCGACTTCGAGTATGAGCAGCGGGCCAACACGATCCTGCACGAGCTGGCGCACATGTGGTTCGGCAACCTCGTGACCATGCGCTGGTGGAACGACCTGTGGCTCAACGAGTCGTTCGCCGAGTGGGCCAGCCACTGGTGCAACACCAACGCCACCCGGTTCACCGACGCGTGGACCACGTTCCTGTCCGTCCGCAAGAACTGGGGCTACCGGCAGGACCAGCTCTCCTCCACCCACCCGGTGTACTGCGAGATGCCCGACCTGGAAGCCGTCGAGGTCAACTTCGACGGCATCACGTACGCCAAGGGCGCCAGCGTGCTCAAGCAGCTCGTGGCGTACGTGGGCATCGACCCGTTCCTCGCCGGGCTGCGCTCGTACTTCGCCCGGCACGCTTGGGGCAATGCCACGTTCGACGACCTGCTCTCCGAGCTGGAGGTCGCGTCGGGGCGCGAGCTTCGCAAGTTCGCCGCCCAATGGCTGGAGACCGCGCAGGTCAACACGCTGCGCCCGTCCGTGGCGATCGCCCCCGACGGCAGCTACCAAGACGTAACCGTGCTGCAAGAGGCGCCGACCGACTACCCGGTGCTGCGCACGCACCGCATCGGCGTGGGCCTCTACGACATCGTCGGCGACCGGCTGGTACGGCGCGAGCGGCTCGAGGTCGACGTCACCGGCGAGCGCACGGCGCTCCCCCAGCTGACCGGCGTACGGGCCGCCGACGTGCTACTGCTCAACGACGACGACCTCACATACGCCAAGCTGCGGCTCGACGAGCGCTCCATGGCAAACGTCGTGCAGCACATCGCCGGGTTCGAGTCGTCGCTGTCCCGGGCGCTGTGCTGGGCAGCCGCCTGGGACATGGTCCGCGACGCCGAGCTCGCCGCCCGCGACTACATCGCCCTGGTCACCGCCGGCCTGCCCGCCGAGCGCGACATCAACCTGGTCACGGCCACCTTGCGGCAGGCCGCGAGCACGCTGACGTTCTACGCCGACCCGGCATGGGCCCCCACCGGCTGGGCCGCTCTCGCCGACGTGGCCCGCACGTCGCTCGCCGCCGCCGAGCCCGGCAGCGGCTTCCAGCTCGCCTGGGCCCGCGCGTACTCGTCCGCCGCCCGCTCCGAGCCCGACCTCGCCGCGCTGCGCGGCTGGCTCGACGGCACCGGCGTGCCCGACGGGCTCTCGATCGACACCGAGCTGCGCTGGTCGGTGCTCAAGTCGCTGGCTGCCAAGGGATTCGTAGGGCCCGAGGAGATCGAAGCCGAGCTGGCGTCCGACCGCACCGCCAGCGGCGAGCGGGAAGCCACGTACGCCCGCGCGCTCCTGCCCGAAGCCAGCAACAAGGCGGAGGTTTGGCGCCGCCTGGTCGACGACGGCGCCCTGCCAAACTGGGAGCATCGGGCGCTGCTGCAAGGCTTCCAGCACCCGACCCAGATCGAGCTGACCGCGAAGTACGTCGAGCCGTACTTCGAGGCGGTCGGCCCGGTGTGGGCCAAGCGCGACAGCGAGCCGGCACAGGAGTTCGTGATGCTCGCCTACCCGGCCTACCAGGTGAGCGAGGCGACGGTGGCAGCGACCGACGCGTGGCTGGCCCAAGACGGCCACCCCGCGCCCCTGCGCCGCCTGGTCGCCGAGGGCAAGGACGGCATAGTCCGCGCCCTCCGCGCCCGAGCCCGCGACGCCGCATCCGCGTAGCACACCGCACCTTCCGCCGCGCGCCGCGCGGCCCCGCTCCCGCGCGCCGGGCCGGGGCGCCGCGCCGCT
>NZ_JAIBNX010000125.1:12208-24138 GCF_026130045.1 Micromonospora sp. CPCC 205371 | reverse complement strand
GGGGGGGGGGGGGGGGGGGGGGGGGGGGGGGGGGGGGGGGGGGGGGGGGGGGGGGGGGGGGCGCGCCCGCCGACGCCCCGCCCCCCGCTAGGGTCGAGCCGTGAAGGTGTGGATACCGCATGAGCAGGGCCTCGATCTGATTGGTGAGGTGCCCGACGGCGTCACCGTCGAGGTTGCCCCGCAGCCCGACGCGCTGCCCTCAGACCCCGGTGACGTGCGGTTCTGGGTGCCGCCGTTCCTGGCGCTCGCGGACTCGGTGCCCGTGGCGGCGAAGATGCCCGAGCTGCGCGTCGTCCAACTCCTGTCGGCCGGCGCGGACACCTGGGTCGGCCGGCTGCGGGAGCACGTGACGCTGTGCGACGCGCGCGGGGTACACGACTCCGGCACCGCCGAATGGGTGGTCGCCGCGATCCTGTCGTACCTGCGGGAGTTCCCTGGCTTCGCCAGGGCCCAGGCGGCGCGCGACTGGGCGTACAAGAGGTATGCACCCACCGACGAGCTGGCGGGCAAGCGCGTGCTGATCGTCGGCGCGGGGTCGATCGGAGAGGCCCTGGCGGCGCGCCTGGCGCCGTTCGAGGTGAGCCTGACCCGGGTGGCGCGCACGGCGCGCCCGGCCGACGGTGTCCACGGCGTCGACGAGCTGCCCGCGTTGCTGCCCGAGGCCGACATCGTGGTCGTGATCGTGCCGCTCACCGACCAGACCCGCGGCATGATCGATGCCCCGTTCCTGGCCGCGATGCACGACGGTGCGCTGCTGGTCAACGCGGCCCGCGGCCCGGTGGCCGACACGGCCGCGCTGCTGGCCGAGGTGTCCACGGGGCGGCTGGGTGCGGCGGTCGACGTGACCGATCCCGAGCCGCTGCCGGCCGATCATCCGCTGTGGACGCTGCCGAACGTGTTGATCACGCCGCACGTGGCGGGCTCGGTGCGCGGGCTGCTGCCGCGCGCGTACGGCCTGGTGGGTGCGCAGCTGCGCAGCTTCGTCGCGGGCGAGCCGCTGGAAAACCAGGTGGTCGGGGGCTACTGATCCGCTTTGCTGGCGTCGGTGAGGCGCTGTAGATCACCAACGCGTACGGCGGTGAGGGGCACCACCTGGCCGTTGGTGAGCCGGGCGAGCGCGCGGCCGCGGGAGTCGCCGCCCAGTTCGCTGATGTCGGACCAGGGAATCCGGCGGTCGCCGAGGAGGGCGCGCACGCGTACGCCTTCAGGGCCCGCGTCGGTGCCGGCCCGCCATGCCCAGACCACCACCGCGACCGGGATGAGCAGCACCGGCGCCAGGTACCACGACACGCTGGCCACCGGCACCGTGCCGATCAGGGCGACGAGCGCGGCGACCGCGATCGCGCCGTGGGGCCGGAACCGGACGATGGTCGGACTGCTCACGGTCCGATCCTCGCACGAGCCGGAACGGGGCCGCCTGCCGGCGGGTGATCCCAGATACTGGGGCGTAACCCGCCGCCCCTGCGTTCGTTTACGGTCATAGGTGCGGTGTCGTCACGAGCGTGCCGCGCCACCCCTCACCCTCTCCGCAGAGGACCAGGCAGTGTCCCTCACACGCGCCCGGATCAGCGCCGCCCTGGTAATCGACGGGGTCGTCGCCACGATGGCTGCTGCCCTTTTGACGGGTGCCGTCGCTGGCGCGGTCCGCCCACTGCTCGCGATCGCCGCCGCGGCCGGCCTTGTCAGCGTCGTGACAGGCCTCCGTCTCGTCCGGTTGGCGCTGACCATCCACGCCGCCCAGCATTCGTTCGGCCCGTGCCGTGGCGCTGGCTTCCTCGGGGTCGGAGTCCTCGCTGGCGGCGGCTCGGTGGCGGCCCTCGCCTGGTCGACCGAGCCGGTGATCACCGCGATCGGGCTGGGCGTGACCGTGGTGGCGTTCGTGCTGGGCGTCCTGCTGCTACCCGGCGCGGCCACGACCACCGGAGTGCGGCTGCGGCGCGCGTGCGACGGCCTCAGCATCGGTGTCAGCCTGGCGTTCGCCGGGTGGCTGATGCCGCCGCCCGGTGGCATGCCGCCCGCCGCGCTCGCCGGTTTCCTCTTCGCGGTTGGCGGCCTGTCGATCGTCACGGTGACCGCGCTGCGCGCCGCGAACTACCGGCGCGCCGCCCTGCTCTGCGGTGCCGGCGCCGGCCTCTCTGTGCTCGGGTTGGCGGTGCTCACGATGCTGCTCGCGTACGGGGCGCCCGACCGGACGCTGGTGGCGGCCACCACGGGGCTGGTCATCGGGCCGCTGCTGATCATGGCGGGCGCACGCCGCGCCGACGTGGTCGACGAGCCCGATGTGGTCGACGAGCCGCAGACCCGGCTCTCCAGCTATCCGCTGCTCACCGTGCCGGCGCTGCTCGCGATGCTGGCTGCGCTCTACCACCTGATCACCGTGGGCAGCTTCGACCGCACCTCGATCCTCTTGGGACTGGCGGTCATCCCGACCGTCGTGGTCCGCGAGGTGATGTCCGCGACCGATGTCCGGCGGTACGCGCGGCGCCTCGCCGAGCAGGGCGCACATTTTCGTTCCCTGGTCTCCGGCGCCAACGACGTGACCATGGTGGTGGGCGACGACCTGGTGGTGCGCTGGCAGTCGCCCGCGGCCGCCCGGCTCTTCGGGCTCTCCGACGCAGACGTGGTCGGCCGGCCGTTTCCGGCGCTGATGCACCCCGACGACGCCCCCGAGGTGACCGCGCTGCTGACGGCGGTGCTCGCCGAGCGCGAGGCGCCGGGGCGGCCGCCGCTGGTCAACGCTCGGCTCCGCGACGGGTACGGCGTGTGGCGCGACACCGAGTCGACCGTGGGCGACCAGCGTGCCATCCCTGAGGTGGGCGCGCTCGTCGTGCACGTACGCGACGTCGGCGAGCGCCGGCACCTGGAGCGCACGCTGCACCAGCTCGCGTTCACCGATCAGCTCACCGGTCTGCCCAATCGGCGCGAGCTGATGCGCACGATCGTCAGCCAGCGCGAGTTGAGTGGCCACACCGGCGCGCTGCTGGTGATCGACCTGCACGGCATGACCGAGGTCAACGAGGTGCGTGGCAGGGAGATCGGCGACGCCGTGCTCATCGAGGTTGGCCGGCGGCTGCGTGTCACCGTCGGCCGCGACGACCTGCCGGCCCGGCTGTCGGGCGACGAGTTCGCGGTGGTCACCGTCGAGGGGCCGATGCTCGCGTACGCCCTGGGCACCCGCCTGCTCACCGCACTGACCGAGCCGTACCACCTGCCCGGCATGATCGTGCACCTCAACGTGAGCATCGGCCTGGCCGAGCTGACCGGCGGCGACACGGTCGACGACGTGTTGCGCCGCGCCGACCTGGCCCGGCGGCGCGCGCGGCAGCTCGGGCGCGACCGGATCGAGTGGTACGACAGCTATCTGGAAGAGCAGCTCCTGCACCGGATGGACCTCGAACGCGAACTGCCCGGCGCGCTCGAACGCGGCGAGTTCGACGTGGTGTACCAGCCGGTGCTGGCGCTGCCGGAGCGGCAGCCGGTGGGCGTCGAGGCGCTGCTGCGCTGGCGCAATCCGACGCTGGGCACGGTGTTGCCGGCCGAGTTGATGCCGGTCGCCGAAGACCTGGGTGTCGCCGGCGATATCGACCGGTGGGTGCTGGCGACGGCGTGCCGGCAACTCACCTCCTGGTCCACGGTCGGTCGCGACCTGTGGCTAGCCGTCAACGTCTCGCCGCGCGAGCTGGTGAGCAGCGACTTCGTCACCCGGGTCAAGGCGGTGCTGGCCGAGCACGACATCCCGCTGGAACGACTGGTCGTCGAGGTGGCCGAGGCGCAGGTGACGTTCGACGTACCGGCGGTGGTCCAGCAGCTGGGCGCGTTGCGGGCGATCGGGGTTCGCACGGCGCTGGATGACTTCGGCGCCGGCCAGGCGTCGCTGGCACAGCTGCGCCGGCTTCCCGTCGACCTCTTGAAGATCCACGGCACCGTGGTGGCCGCCTCGGCGAACTGGCAGCCGGGCGATCCGCCGGGGCACAGCCGGCCGCTCATCGATGTGGTGGTCAACCTGGGCAAGCGACTCGGGTTGGAGATCATCGCCGAAGGGCTGGAGTCGAACGCGCAGGTAGCCCAGGCCGAGGCGGCGGGCTGCCACCTCGGCCAGGGGTTCGCGTTAGCGCATCCGGCCCCGGCCGAGCGCGTGGAGGCCTTCCTCGAAGACCACCGCGCGCCCAGCTAAGAGCCGGTCAGGCGGCGTAGCCGGGGACCGGGAACGCGGACACCATGTCGCGGACCTCGCCCGCGATCCGTGCCAGCGCCGCCTCGTCCTCCTTGATCGCGGCGGTCACCGCGTCGTCCATCCACGCCGCCACCTGTGGCATGTGCTCCTCGGTGAGGCCACGCGTGGCGAGTGCCGCGGTGCCGAGCCGGATGCCGGACGGGTCGAACGGCTTTCGGGTGTCGTACGGGACGGTGTTGTAGTTGAGCTCGATGCCGGCCCGGTCGAGCGCCTGCGCCGCCGGCTTGCCGCCGACGCCCTTGCTCGTGAGGTCGGCGAGGATCAGGTGGTTGTCGGTGCCGCCCGAGATGAGGTCGAAGCCCCGCTCGACGAGCGCGGTGGCGAGCGCCTTCGCGTTGGCGACCACCTGCGCGGCGTACTCACGGAATGCCGGCTGCGACGCCTCGCGCAACGCGACCGCGATGGCCGCGGTGGTGTGGTTGTGCGGCCCGCCCTGTAGGCCAGGGAAGACGGCCTTGTCGACGGCGCTGGCGTGCTCGGCGGTCGACATGATCATCGCGCCGCGCGGACCGCGCAGGGTCTTGTGCGTGGTCGTGGTGATGACGTCGGCGTGGCCGACGGGCGACGGGTGCGCGCCGCCGGCGATCAGGCCGGCGATGTGCGCGATGTCGGCCGCGAGCACCGCGCCGACCTCGCGGGCGATCTCGGCGAACTTGGGGAAGTCGATGGTGCGCGGGATCGCGGTGCCGCCCGCGAAGATCACCTTCGGCCGCTCCTTGAGGGCCAGGTCGCGCACCTCGTCGAAGTCGACGAGGCCGGTCTCGCGGGACACCCCGTATCGCACGGATTTGAACCACTTGCCGGTGGCAGACACGGACCAGCCGTGCGTGAGGTGGCCGCCCATCGGCAGCGCCATGCCCATGACGGTGTCGCCGGGCGATAGGAACGCCAGGTAGACGGCCAGGTTGGCGGGCGAGCCGGAGTACGGCTGGACGTTGGCGTGGTCGACGCCGAAGACCGCCTTGGCCCGCTCGATCGCGAGCGTCTCGATGGGATCGATGAGCTGCTGGCCCTCGTAGTACCGCTTGCCGGCGTAGCCCTCGGAGTACTTGTTGGTCAGCACGGTGCCGCTGGCTTCCAGCACGGCGGTGGAGACGTAGTTCTCGGAGGCGATCATCCGCAGCTTGTCGTGCTGCCGCTGCGCCTCCTGCTCGACCAGCCCGGCCAGCTCAGGGTCGGTCGCGGTCAGCGTGGGGATCGGTGGTACGTGCACGAGCGTCCTCCTGGCATGTCGACGCTGACCGGCACCCAGGCGCGCGGTGCGTCGGTCCTTGGTCGCTCCCCGGTGGTCCTTTCCACCTTGATCTGCGCCAGTCGCGAGTACGCAGCTCATCCTAGTGGGTCACCGAGGCGGCGCAGTGCTCCCACGGGGAGTGAGATGGGCCGTCTCGTGCTGGTACGCCCCGATCTTCTTGCCCTCGATCGCGGCCAGCAGCTGCCGGGCCGCGTATCCCCCGTAGGCGGGGATGTCTCGGCCGAGCGCGGTGAGCGGCGGATGGGTGAGCTGGCACAGCGCCGAGTCGTCCCAGGCCACGATCGACAGGTCGCCGGGAACGGCGAGCCCCATCTCCTGCGCAACGGCGAGGCCAGCGATCGCCATTACGTCGTTGTCGTACAGGATCGCGGTGGGCCGCTGCGCGGAGCTGAGCAACCGCCGCGTGGCTCGCGCGCCCTCCTCGCCGGTGTAGTCCGACGACACGGTGACGGCCTCGACGCCCAGGCGCTGGCCGACGTCGGCGAA
This sequence comes from Micromonospora sp. CPCC 205371, assembly GCF_026130045.1. GTDB lineage: Bacteria > Actinomycetota > Actinomycetes > Mycobacteriales > Micromonosporaceae > Phytohabitans. The sequence continues at coordinate 18,163 of NZ_JAIBNX010000125.1, read as the reverse complement.
CGCCCGGCTGCGGATCTCGGTGTGCAGCAACTCGGGAAGGCCGCCGACCCGCGCGATCCGCCGGTGGCCGAGCGCGACCAGGTATTCCAGGGTCTCGCCGAGCGCGGCCGCGTCGTCGGCCCACACGCAGGCCAGCTCGCCGGTGTGCTCCGGACCGCCGATCACCACCGCGGGGAGCTGTAGCTCTTCCAGTACCGCCACGCGGCTGTCGTCGATCCGAAGGTCGCAGACGAAGACCCCGTCGACGCGACGCTCGCCCCACCAGCGCTTGTACACGGCGATCTCGGCCTCGGGGTCGGCGACGACCTGGAGGGTGAGCGCGTACGACCGGGCGGACAGCTCGGCCTCGACGCCGCTGATCAGCTCCATGAAGAACGGCTCGATGCCGAGGATGCGCGCGGGTCGGCAGAGCGCGAGGCCGACGGCGTTGGCGGTGGAGCCGGACAGCGCGCGGGCGGCACTGTTGGGGTTGAAGCCGATCTCCTGCGCGATCGCGAGGATGCGCTGGCGGGTCGCCTCGGAGACGCCTGGCTGGCCGTTCAACGCGTACGAGACGGCGCCCTTGGACACGCCGGCCCGGCGCGCGATGTCGGCGATGGTCGGCCGCTTCACGTGCGCTCCTTCACAGGAAAACGATCCTTACCGTACCGCTGGACGGCGTCGTTGCGGCACTTGCTCGGTTAAGCATCCCCCATTGACACCCGTTTCGGTCGGTCATACCGTGTGCCTACTCAACCGGTTCAGTCAACATCTTTCGATGGACAGTGGGGGAACTGCCATGGGCTCGTACCGACCGCTGCACGACGGATGGAAGGTGGCGCCGGCCGCCACGTCGCCGCTTCCGGCTGACTTTCCGGTCAGTCCGGTGCCGGCGGCCGTGCCCGGCTGCGTCCATACCGACCTGCTAGCCGCGGGCCACATTCCCGATCCGTTCCTCGACGAGAACGAAGACGCGCTGCGCTGGATCGGCCACAGCGACTGGGTGTACGAGACCACGTTCGGATGGGACGGCACCACCGAACCGCGCGTCGACCTGGTCTGCGCCGGGCTCGACACGGTCGCGACCGTCACGCTCAACGGCGTCGAGGTCGGCAGCACCGCCAACATGCACCGCGGCTACCGGTTCGACGCCCGGCCACACCTGCGCACCGGCGACAACACGCTCCAGGTGCGATTCGACTCCGCCTACCGGTACGCCGAGGCGGTCCGCTCCCAGGTCGGGCCGTTGCCCAGCGCCTACACGGACCCGTACAACTTCATCCGCAAGATGGCGTGCAACTTCGGCTGGGACTGGGGCCCCAACGTGGTCACGGCCGGAATTTGGCAGCCGATCGGCCTGCACGCCTGGGGCGGCGCGCGGCTCGCCACCGTCCGTCCACTGGTGACGGTCGAGAGCGGCGACGGACGCGTGTCGGTGCACGTCGAGGTCGAGCGCGAAAGCTCGGAGACCCTGACGGTGAGCGCCGCCGTCGCGGGCGTCCGCGGCGAGGTCACGCTCGCGCCGGGAGAGCGCACGGCCGTCGTCGACCTCACCGTCCGCGACCCCGAACTGTGGTGGCCGAGGGGGTACGGCGACCAGGCCCGCCACCTGCTCGACGTGACCCTGCGCGGTGCCGACGAGGGGGTACTGGACGTGTGGCAGCGCCGGATCGGGTTCCGGTCGCTGCGGCTCGACACGACACCCGACGACGACGGCACCCCGTTCACCATCGTGGTCAACGACGTGCCGGTCTTCGTCCGCGGCGTCAACTGGATCCCCGAAGACACGTTCGTGACCCGGGTGACCCGCGAGCGGTACGCCGAGCGGCTCACGCAGACGTGCGAGGCCAACGTCAACCTGCTGCGCATCTGGGGCGGCGGCAGGTACGAGTCGGACGACTTCTACGATCTGTGCGACGAGTACGGGCTGCTCGTCGCGCAGGATTTCCTCTTCTCCTGCGCCGCCTACCCTGAGGAGGAGCCGATCGCCTCCGAAGTGGAGGCGGAGGCGCGCGAGCAGGTGGTGCGGCTCAGCAGCCACCCGAGCCTCGTGCTCTGGTGCGGCAACAACGAAAACATCTGGGGCTGGCACGACTGGGGCTGGCAGTCCGTCCTCGAAGGCCGCACCTGGGGCTCCGGCTACTACCTGCGCCTGCTGCCCGCGATCGTCGACGAGCTCGACCCCACCCGCCCGTACTGGCCAGGCAGCCCGTACTCCGGACGGGAGGACCTGCACCCCAACGAGCCCGCGCACGGCAGCATGCACATCTGGGACGTGTGGAACGAGCGCGACTACGTGCACTACCGGGACTACCGGCCGCGGTTCGTCGCCGAGTTCGGTTACCAGGCGCCGCCGGCGTACGCGACGCTGCGGCGGAGCATCAGCGACGACCCGCTGGCGCACGACTCACCCGGCATGCTGCACCACCAGAAGGCCATCGACGGCGACGCCAAGCTGCGCCGCGGTCTCGACGCGCACATGCCGGCGCCGCGCGACTTCGACGACTGGCACTACCTCACCCAGGTGAACCAGGCACGAGCGGTGTCCCTCGGCCTCGAACACTTCCGGTCGCTCCGTCCACTGTGCATGGGCGCGATCATGTGGCAGATCAACGATTGCTGGCCGGTCACGTCCTGGGCGGCCATCGACGGCGACGGGCGCCGCAAGCCACTGTGGTACGCCATGCGGCGGGCGTACGCCGACAGGCTGCTGACCGTGCAGCCGCGCGACGGCGCGCTCGCGCTCGTCGCCGTCAACGACAGCGCGGAGCCGTGGACCGCGTCGGCGGCCGTGACCCGGTTGGCCATCACCGGCGAGCCCGGCGCGAAGACCGCCGTCGAGATCACCGTGCCCGCACACTCGGCGGCCACCGTGCCGCTACCGTCCGACGTGTCCACAAGCGACGACCCGCGCCGCGAGCTGCTGCTGGCCGAGGCGGACGGGCTGCGCGCGTGGTGGTTCTTCGCCGAGGACCGCGACATCGACTATCCGGCGCCGCGGTGGGAGGCCACCGTCGACGAGGCGCCGGACGGGTACCGGGTGACCCTGCGCGCCGGCACGATCCTGCGCGACCTCACCCTGTACCCGGATCGCCTCGACCCGGACTCCTCGGTCGACGACGCGCTGGTGACCCTGCTCCCCGGGGAGTCCGTGACGCTCACGGTGCGCACGAGGCTCCCGCTCGACCCGGCCGCTCTGACCAGCAGGCCGGTGCTGCGCTGCGTGAATGATGTAGCCCCCTAGGAGAAACACATGCGAAAGCGCGCTCTCCTGACCGTCCTCAGTGTACTCGCCATCCTCGCTCCGTCCGCCCCTGCTGTCGCCGCGGCTCCCGCCACCGGCTCCTTTGTGGTCCGTCACGGAGACGACCTCAAGCTCGACGGGAAGAAGTTCCGCTTCGGCGGCTCCAACAACTACTACCTGATGTACAAGTCCCGGCTGATGGTCGACGACGTCTTCGCCGACGCGAAGAGCGCCGGCTTCACCGTGCTGCGCACGTGGGGCTTCCTCGACATCGGCAACCAGGACGGCTCCGGCTCCATCGCCGGCAAGGCCGACGGCGTCTACTTCCAGTACTGGGACGGCACGAAGCCGGCGTACAACGACGGTGCCGACGGGCTGGAACGCCTCGACTACGTGCTCAAGGCGGCCGGCGACGCGGGCATCAAGCTCGTCATCCCGCTCACCAACAACTGGCGCGACTTCGGCGGCATGGACCAGTACGTGAGCTGGCGGGGCGGTCAGTACCACGACGAGTTCTACAGCGACCCCGTGATCCGCGGCTGGTACAAGGACTGGATCAGCCACGTACTCAACCGCACGAACTCGCTGACCGGTGTGAAGTACAAGGACGACCCGGCGGTCATGACCTGGGAGCTCGGCAACGAGCCGCGCTGCAAGGGTTCCGGCACATACCCGCAGTCGCCGAACTGCACCACGCAGACCCTCACCGGCTGGGCCGACGAGATGACCCGGCACATCAAGTCGATCGACCGGCGCCACCTCGCGAGCGTCGGCGACGAGGGCTTCTTCTGCGACGACCCGGCCAGTACTGACTGGACGGTCAACTGCGGCGAGGGCGTCGACACCGTCGCGCTCGCCAAGCTGCCGGCCGTCGACGTCATGTCGTACCACCTGTACCCCGACCACTGGGGCAAGGACGCCGCCTGGGGCACCCAGTGGATCAAGCGGCACACGCGGGAGGCGGCGCGCGTCGGCAAACCCGTGATGCTCGGCGAGTTCGGCCTCCACGACAAGGCGATCCGTAACCCGGTCTTCCAAGACTGGACGGACGCCGTCATCTCGACCGGTGGCACCGGGTTCCTGTACTGGATCCTCTCGGGCGTACAGGACGACGGCTCGCTGTACCCCGACTACGACGGCTTCACGGTGTACTGCCCGAGCCCGGTCTGCCTGACGCTGTCGAACGCGACCGACGAGATCCGGCGCGGCTACCGGTCCCGGCCACCGGTCGCCGACCACGACGCGGCGGTGACCGAGTACGAGACGGCCGTCACGCTCGCACCGGCCGACAACGACATCGGTTACCGCACGCGGGTCAAGCCGTCGACGATCGACCTGGACCCGGCAGCGGTGGGTCGGCAGTCCACTGTCGCCGTACAAGGTGGACAGTTCGCGCTCGGTGCTGGCGGCGTGGTCACGTTCACTCCAACCGCCGGGTACTTCGGCAAGGCGACCGGCCACTACACGATCCGCGACCTCGCCGGCCGTACGTCGAACGTGGCCGATCTTGTGGTGACCGTACGCCCACCGGCGTCCGCGCCCATCGTTATTTCCTCGTTCGAGTCCGGTACCGAGGGCTGGGCGCCCGCCAACTGGCAGGCCAACGCGGGCACCGTCGAGCCGCAGACCGACTTCGCCACCCACGGGTCGGCGGGGCTGCGGGTCAACGGTGCCGACGGTGGCTGGTTCGGCGTGGCGTTCGCCGAGCCGCTCGACCTGTCCACCAAGACGAAGATCATGTACGACCTGAAGGTGGGGCCGGTCGACGGTACGAACGCGGCCATCGCGGTGCGCAGCGGTCCATCGTGGACGTGGTGCCAGTCGACGTTCGCCTGGGTCGTGCAAAACACCACGACGACGTTCACGGCCGACCTGCTGGGCGGCATGAGCTGCGACGTGGCCTCCTTGACGGAGGTGCACGACATCTTCATCTACGTCAGCACAGGCACCTTCGACTTCGATTACGTCCGCACCGACTAGCTCTCCGCTGCGCGCTGGCGCTGCCTTTCCTCGTCGATCGAGGGCAAATGCACGTGCTTTGATCTCCGATCCACGCGCGTTTGCCCTTGATCGACGCGATCTCCCTTGATCGCCGATGCCCGTGGCCGGCGTCGTCGCGCAGGAGCGCAGGAGCGCAGGCATGCTGGCGCGCTGCTCGTTCGGCTCGTGAGGTGGGTGGGCGCGGCACCCGCGCGCGTTGCGCGGCCTGGCGTCTGCCAGGCGCTCGCTGCCCGGCGCCGCCCAGCCGCCCGTGCGCTTTGTGTGGCCTGCGCCGGAGGGGCGCCCGCGCTCTGCGCGGCCAATCGCGCGCTGCACGCGGCCTGTGGCGGCCCATGGGCGCCGGCCGGGCTTGGTTGTGAACCGCGGAGGGTGAGGCTGCGGGAGCGGCGGGCCTGGAACGCGACGAGCGTCGCGGCAGCCCAAACTCGATCCTGGTCCTGAACCTGACCCCAAGATCTCTAGGGCCTGTATCAAAGTGGATGACCGGGCTGCGGCGGGCCCAGACGCCGCCTGGACCCACGCCGGTCACGGCCGGATACAACACCGGTATCCTGCCGCGCCCGGCGCGGCCCCAGCCGACGCCTGGACTCCGCCTCGCTCCGGCCCCCACTTTGATACAGGCCCTAGGGTCGCGGCGCGTGGCAGCTCGCCGCGCGCGGGAGGGCACAGTGCGCGGCGGGTTGCGGCGGTGCGCCGACCGCGTGACGCCGGCGTGGCAACCGCCCGGTCAC
>NZ_JAIBNX010000125.1:9247-12198 GCF_026130045.1 Micromonospora sp. CPCC 205371 | reverse complement strand
GGGGGGCGCGGCGGCCCCCCCCCCGGGGGCCCCGGGGGGGCCACCCCCCGGGCCGCGGGCGGGCGATCGGCGCCCGCGGCGGCGCCGATCAAGGGAAAACGTAAGGATCAAGGGCAAATCCACGCGGAATTGAGATCAATCCACGTGCGTTTGCCCTTGATCGACGAAAAACGGTGCGGGGCTAGGGGACGCGGCGGTAGGCGCCGTCGCTGGCCGAGGTGGCCATCGAGGCGTACGCGCGCAGGGCCGCGGACACCGGTCGGTCACGGTCGACCGGCGTGTACGGGTGCTCGCGCTTCTCCTGTGCCACCCGACGCGCGTCGAGCACGTCGTCGGCCACGTTCAGGGTGATCGTCCGGGCCGGGATGTCGATGGCGATCTCGTCGCCCTCCTCGACCAGCGCGATCACTCCGCCGCCCGCCGCCTCGGGCGAGATGTGCCCGATCGACAGGCCCGAGGTGCCGCCGGAGAAGCGGCCGTCGGTGATCAGCGCGCATGCCCGGCCGAGGCCGCGTCCCTTGAGGAAGGAGGTCGGGTACAGCATCTCCTGCATACCCGGCCCGCCCTTCGGCCCCTCGTACCGGATCACCACGACGTCGCCGGGGTTGATCTTGCCGGCCAGGATGCCGGTGACCGCGTCGTCCTGCGACTCGAAGACGCGTGCCGGCCCGGTGAACCGCCACACCTCCTCGGGCACCCCGGCGGTCTTGACGACGCACCCTTCCGGCGCGAGGTTGCCGTGCAGGATGGCCAGGCCGCCGTCGGCGGTGTATGCGTGCTCCCGGTCCCGGATGCACCCGTTGGCCGCGTCGGTGTCCAGCTTGTTCCACCGGTTGGTGGTCGAGAACGGCTCGGTGGTGCGCACGCCGCCGGGAGCCGCGTGGAACAGCTCGATCGCTTCGGGCTTCGCCGACCCGCTCCGGATGTCCCAGTCGGCCAGCCAGCTGTCCAGGTCGGGAGAGTGCACCGACCGCACCTCACGCCGCAGCAGGCCGGCCCGGTCGAGCTCGCCGAGGATCGCGGGGATGCCGCCGGCCCGGTGCACGTCTTCCATGTGGTACTTGGGGGAGTTGGGCGCGACCTTGGACAGGCACGGCACCCGCCGGGAGATCTCGTCGATGTCGGCGACGCTGAAGTCCAGCTCGGCCTCGCGGGCGGCGGCCAGCAGGTGCAGCACGGTGTTGGTGGAGCCGCCCATCGCCACGTCGAGCGCGACCGCGTTTTCGAACGCCGACCGCGACGCGATCGAGCGGGGCAGCACGGAGGCGTCGTCGTTCTCGTACCACTGCTTGGCGATGTCGACGATCAGCTCGCCGGCCCGCTCGAAGAGCGCCTTGCGGGAGGCGTGGGTGGCGAGCGTGGAGCCGTTGCCCGGCAGCGACAGGCCGATGGCCTCGGTGAGGCAGTTCATCGAGTTGGCGGTGAACATGCCGGAGCAGGAGCCGCAGGTGGGGCACGCGGAGCGCTCGATGCCGCCGAGCTGCTCGTCGGTGACCGCGTCGTTGGATGAGGCGATCATCGCGTCGATCAGGTCGATCTTTTCGTGCACGATGCCCTCGATGGCCACCGTCTTGCCGGCCTCCATCGGGCCGCCGGAGACGAAGACCGTCGGGATGTTGAGGCGCAGCGCGGCGATCAGCATGCCCGGCGTGATCTTGTCGCAGTTCGAGATGCAGACGAGGGCGTCCGCGCAGTGCGCGTTGACCATGTACTCGACGGCGTCGGCGATCAGCTCGCGACTGGGCAGCGAGTACAGCATGCCGCCGTGGCCCATCGCGATGCCGTCGTCGACCGCGATCGTGTTGAACTCGCGGCCAACGCCGCCGGCGGCCTTGATCGACTCGGCGACCAGCCCGCCAAGGTCTTTGAGGTGCACATGCCCCGGTACGAACTGGGTGAAGCTGTTGGCGATAGCGACGATCGGCTTGCCGAAGTCGTCGTCGGTCATGCCGGTGGCGCGCCAGAGTGCGCGGGCGCCCGCCATGGTCCGGCCGTGCGTGGAAGTCTTCGACCGCAGTTCAGGCATGTAATACAGTGTGTCACCGCCAGCGCCATCCGCCGAAGAGGCGCCCACCGGGTCCACCAAGCGGGACGGCCCGATTAGGCGGTTAGTGCCAATCCGGGGCGCGTCGCACACCCCGTCCCCCACGCTCCGCTTGACATCCGGCAGCATTGATGCGTGCACCTCCCTACGGTGTTCCAATTTGTCGCGATAGCGAGCGCCCTCTTCGGCGTGCTCTGCACCGGTTTGCTAGCCTTTGCGGCCCGCCGGCACGTGGGGGTCGCACGGCGGGGCCACCGCCTTCTCGCCGCCGGAGCCGGCGTCACGTTGTTGACCGTCGTGGGCGGCATCGTCGCCAGTCGCGCGGTTGAGGAGCATCTGGTGCACACCCAGCCGGGCCGCACATCGCTCGGCAACCTGCTGGCCACCGGGGTCGCCCTGGGCAGCGTGCTGCTGCTGCTCGGGCTGCTGGCCATGCCGGGTGGCGCTCCTGACCGGTCACGCGCCCTTCGATACCTGCTGGACGCCCTGGTGATCGCGGCCGCGCTCTGGTTCGTCGGCTGCGTGCTGCTGTCAACGCCCACCAAGCTGCTCGGCGACCGCACGCCGTACTGGTGCCGGCCGCTGCTTCTGCCCGCGGCCGTCGCGGCGCTGGCGCTCGGCCTCAGCGTCATGGCCGCGATGCGCGCCCGCCGCCCGCGTGGTCCGCTGGTGGGCGTCGGCATCGGGGTCACCGCCGTGACGATCGCCGGCTCGGCTCTGGCCGGCGGCGTGTGCCAGGGCTGGACGGAGGCCAGCTGGGTCGCGCTGATCGCGATGCCCGCGGGCCTCGGCTTGATCGCCGTCGCGTCGCGCCGCGCCGAGCGCCCGCCGCGGCAGTCGTGGGTCGGCGTGGGGCACGCGGCGCACCGCGACGCCCGCCACATCCCCCGCGGGGCCGGCGACGCGG
>NZ_JAIBNX010000125.1:0-9237 GCF_026130045.1 Micromonospora sp. CPCC 205371 | reverse complement strand
CCGCCGCCCCCCGCGCCCCGCGCCGGCCGCCCCCGGGGGCGGGGGAGGGGCGGGTCGGGCCGCCCCGACGCCCGCGACGCCGACATGACCCGCCGGGGCGCCGGCTACGCGTTCATACCCATGGCCGCGATGGCCGCTTCCGCGCTGTACCACCTGCTGCGCGGCGGCGACTTCGGCATGATGCTCATCGTCGCAGGCAGCCTGGAGGGCTTCACCCTGGTCGGCCGGCAGTATTTCGCGCTGCGCGACGTGCAGGGATACGCGGAGCGGCTGCGTGACCGGGAGGCGCACTTCCGTGAGTTGGCGCACACCGACCCGCTGACCGGGCTCGCCAACCGGCGTGGCCTGCTCACCGCCCTCGAAGACGAAGAGGCCGCCGGCTCGGCGGGTGTCCTTCTGGCCCTCGACCTCGACGGCTTCAAGAACGTCAACGACATGCGCGGCCACGACGTCGGCGACGCGGTGCTGGTCGAGGTCGGGCAGCGGCTCCGGATGAACCTGCGCCCCGGCGACGTGGCGGCCCGGCTGGGCGGCGACGAGTTCGCCGTGCTGATGTGGGCCCGGCCGAGCGACGCCAAGGGCGCCGCCGCGCGGCTGCTGAAGGTGCTCGGCCGGCCATACGAGCAGCCGTCCGGCACGGTCTTTCTCTCGGTGAGCATCGGCCTCGCGAGCTGCACGTCCGCGTCCGACGTCACAACCCTGATGCGCAACGCCGACCTCGCCCTGCGGTCCGCGAAGCAGCGCGGCAAAAACCGGGTCGAGCTCTACGACATCGGATACGACCAGGAGCTGCGCCGGCGCACGACGCTGGAGCACGAGCTGCGCGGCGCGATCGATCGCGACGAGCTGTACCTACAGTTCCAGCCGGTCGTCATGCTGCCCTCGGTGCGACCGGTGGGCGCCGAGGCCCTGCTGCGCTGGCGCCACCCGGAGCTGGGGAGCGTCCGCCCCGACGAGTTCATCCCGGTGGCCGAAGAGTGCGGCATGATCGAAAAGCTCGACAGGTGGGTGCTGCACCAGGCCTGCCACCAGCTCTCCCGGTGGCTCAGCGAGGGCCACGACGTCTGGGTATCGGTCAACGTCTCGCCACGCGAGCTGCACCGCGCCTGCTACGTCGAGCAGGTCAAGGAGGCGCTGCGGGCGCACCGGGTGCCGCCGCAGCGGCTCGTCCTCGAGGTCACCGAGCACGCCGTCGCCACCGACGTCGACGAGATGATCCGGCAGCTCCGCGGGGTGCGCGAGACCGGTGTCCGGATCGCGCTCGACGACTTCGGCGCGGGGTACTCGTCGCTCGGCCAGCTCCGCAACCTGCCGATCGACATCCTGAAGATCGACCATTCGCTGGTGGAAGAGCCGATGATGCGGGTGATCGTCGAGCTGGGGCACCAGTTCGGGCTGGAGGTGATCGCCGAGGGCATCGAGCGGCAGCACCAGATGACGATGGTGGTCAAGACCGGCTGCCGGCTCGGCCAGGGCTATCTGGCTGGGCGGCCGGTGCTCGCCGAGCACTTCGAGGCGCGGTTGCAGTCGCTGGCACCGGTGGTTCCCAACAGCCGCCAGCCGGAAATGCAGATCAACGGCGGTCCCGCGACACTCCCCGCTCAACATGTGAGATCAGTTGACTCAGCGGCGGAGAACCGTCAGAGTAAGCCCCATGCCGCCGCCTCTGTCTCCTCGAGTTCTTCTCTGAGCGCACTCCGGCAGCCGGAGAGTGCGCTGGCCCCGTGCGTTCCGCACGAGGGCCTTTTTCATGTCCGGACGTTCCTCAAGACCCTCAGACGACCGCGAACCCTTAAGACGAAGGCTGAACCGCCATGACGAGACCCACACCTGAGACCCTCGCCCAGCGCGCCCCCTCACCGGCCACCCTCGCGGCCGCGGCCGCACCGGCCGCGCCGGTAGCTCCGGCCAAGGTCTCGGGGGCCACCGCGCTCGTCAAGTCGCTCGAGGCGCTCGGCGTCGAGGTCATGTTCGGCATTCCGGGCGGCGCGATCCTGCCGGCGTACGACCCGATCTACGACTCGGCGGTCCGGCACATCCTGGTGCGTCACGAGCAGGGCGGTGGCCACGCCGCCACCGGGTACGCCCAGGCGACGGGGAAGGTCGGCGTCTGCGTCGCCACGTCCGGCCCTGGCGCGACGAACCTGGTGACCCCGATCGCCGACGCGTACATGGACTCGGTGCCGATCGTCGCGATCACCGGCCAGGTGCCGCGGCCGGCGATCGGCACGGACGCCTTCCAGGAGGCGGACATCCAGGGCATCACGCTGCCGATCACCAAGCACAACTACCTCGTGACGACGCCCGAGGAGATCCCGCGAATCCTCGCGGAGGCGTTCCACCTGGCGTCCACCGGCCGGCCCGGCCCGGTGCTGGTCGACATCCCCAAAGACGTGCTCCAGGCGATGACCACGTTCAACTGGCCGCCGACGCTGGAGCTGCCCGGGTACCGGCCGACGCTGCACCCGCACGGCAAGCAGATCCGCGAGGCCGCCCGGCTGATGAACTCGGCACGCCGGCCCGTCCTGTACGTCGGCGGCGGCGTGCTCAAGGCCGGCGCCACCGACAGCCTGCGCAAGCTGGCCGAGCTGACCGGCATCCCGGTCGTCACGACGCTGATGGCGCGCGGCGCGTTCCCGGACTCGCACCCACAGCACCTCGGTATGCCGGGCATGCATGGCAGCGTGACGGCGGTGTACGGCCTCCAGAAGGCCGACCTGCTCGTGGCGCTGGGCGCCAGGTTCGACGATCGCGTGACCGGCAAGCTGGATTCGTTCGCGCCGGACGCGGCGATCGTGCACGCCGACATCGACCCGGCCGAGATCGGCAAGAACCGGGCCGCCGATGTGCCGATCGTCGGCGACGCCAAGCACGTCATCGACGAGCTGATCGTCGCGGTGACCGCCGAGCAGTCCTCCGGCCGCCCCGGAGACCGCACCGACTGGTGGGCCACGCTCAACGACCTGCGCGAGCGGTACCCGCTGGGCTGGGACGACCCGACCGACGGCACGCTGTCACCGCAGTACGTGATCAAGCGGCTTGGCGAGATCGCCGGGCCTGACGCGCTGTACGTGGCCGGCGTCGGCCAGCACCAGATGTGGGCGTCGCAGTTCATCTCGTACGAGAAGCCGCACACGTGGCTGAACTCCGGTGGCGCCGGCACCATGGGTTACGCGGTCCCCGCGGCCATGGGCGCCAAGGTCGGCAAGCCGGAGGCCACGGTCTGGGCGATCGACGGCGACGGCTGCTTCCAGATGACCAACCAGGAACTGGCCACCTGCGCCCTGGAGGGCATCCCGATCAAGGTCGCCATCATCAACAACGGCAACCTCGGCATGGTCCGGCAGTGGCAGACGCTCTTCTACGGTGAGCGGTACTCCAACACCGACCTGGGCACCCACAAGCACCGCATCCCCGACTTCGTGAAGCTGGCCGAGGCGCTCGGCTGCATCGGCCTGCGCTGCGAGAGCGCGGACGACGTCGACAAGACGATCGAGGCGGCGATGTCGATCAACGACGCCCCCGTCGTGGTCGACTTCGTGGTCGGCAAGGATGCGATGGTGTGGCCGATGGTGGCCGCCGGCACCAGCAACGACGAAATCATGTTCGCTCGCGACATGCGCCCGAGCTTCGACGAGGACGATCTCTAATGACCAAGCACACGCTCTCCGTTCTGGTGGAGAACAAGCCGGGCATACTGGCCCGGGTCGCGGGCCTGTTCGCCCGTCGCGGGTTCAACATCGACTCGTTGGCAGTCGGGGAGACCGAGCACCCGGAGGTCTCCCGGATGACGATCGTGGTCAACGCGGACGAGTCGCCGCTGGAGCAGGTCACCAAGCAGCTCAACAAGCTGGTGCACGTGCTCAAGATCGTCGAGCTGGACTCAAACGTGTCGGTCCAGCGCGAGCTGCTCCTGGTCAAGGTCCGGGCCGACCGCCCGGTACGGTCACAGGTGCTGGAGACGGTGAACCTCTTCCGGGCGCGCGTCGTCGACGTCGCCCCGGACACGCTCACCATCGAGGCCACCGGCACCGCCGACAAGCTCGACGCGCTGCTTCGCGACCTCGAACCGTACGGAATCAAGGAAATGGTGCAGTCCGGCCTCGTGGCTATCGGCCGCGGCTCACGGTCGATCACCACCGGACCGGCGCTGCGCGCCGCCTGAGAAAGGGAAGAAATGGCCGTCACGGTCTACTACGACGACGACGCCGACCTCGGCATCATCCAGGGCAAAAAGGTCGCCATCATCGGGTACGGCAGCCAGGGTCACGCCCACGCGCTGTCCCTGCGCGACTCCGGTGTCGAGGTGCGGATCGGCCTGCAGGAGGGCTCGAAGAGCCGGCCCAAGGCGCAGGAGCAGGGCCTGACCGTCGGCACTCCGGCTGAGGTCAGCGCGTGGGCCGACGTCATCATGGTGCTGGCTCCGGACACCGCACAGCGGAAGATCTACGCCGAGGAGATCGCGCCCAACCTGTCCGCGGGCAAGGCGCTCTTCTTCGGGCACGGGCTCAACATCCGGTTCGGCCTGATCGAGCCGCCCGCGGACGTCGACGTGGCCATGGTCGCGCCGAAGGGCCCGGGACACCTCGTCCGCCGGCAGTACGTGGACGGCAAGGGCGTGCCGTGCCTGGTGGCCGTCGAGCGCGACGCGACCGGCGGCGCGCTGCCGCTGGCCCTGTCGTACGCCAAGGGCATCGGCGGCAGCCGGGCGGGTGTCATCGAGACCACCTTCAAGGAGGAGACCGAGACCGACCTGTTCGGCGAGCAGGCGGTGCTCTGCGGTGGCGCCTCCGCGCTGGTACAGACAGGTTTCGAGGTACTCACCGAGGCCGGGTACGCCCCCGAGGTGGCGTACTTCGAGTGCCTGCACGAGCTGAAGCTGATCGTCGACCTCATGTACGAGGGCGGCATCGCGCGGATGCGGTACAGCGTCTCGGACACCGCCGAGTACGGCGACTACACCCGTGGCCCGCGCGTCATCGACTCCCGCGTCAAGGACGAGATGCGCAAGATCCTCAGCGAGATCCAGTCGGGCGAGTTCGCCCGCGAGCTGATCGCCGAAGACGACGCAGGCCGGCCGAACTTCACCAAGTACCGCGAGCAGGGTGCCGCTCACCCGATCGAGGAGACCGGCAAGAAGCTGCGCGGAATGATGAGCTGGGTCGACCGGCCCATCACCGAGACAGCCTGACGTAAGACTGCGCCATCCGGGGGCGTCCGCGTGCTGCGGGCGCCCCCGATTGCTGGTCCGTTTCGTTACCGGCAGATTGCGAGTCGGGGTCAATGCTCGCTAATTACAAACGGTAAGGGGCACTTGATCGGAGCCTCAGGTACCGTCGCTCTATGCGGCTGGAGCAATCACACCGGACCGAACGCTTTGGCGCCGTCCGGATTCATGAGCTTCAGCGCGTCATCGAGCTTGACTCGGGCGCGCAACGGGGTGTTGACCTGGGAAGACGTGCCGGCAACAGCCAGCTCGTCGCACCTGAGGCCATCCGCGCCATCGAAGAGGAATTGGTCGTCGTCATTCCGTGCATGAATGAGACACGCAGAGTAATTGAAGGCGTGCTCTCTGGAATTCCGCACGACTGCCTCATCGTTCTGGTCAGTAACAGCGCACGGCAGCCGGTCGACCGGTACGAGATTGAGGTGCAGAGCCTGGAGCAGTTCTGCCGCCTCGCGGACCGGCCGGCCGTGGCGGTGCACCAACGAGATCCCGGCCTCGCCTCGGCGATGAAGGCAGCCGGCCTGCCAGAGCTGATCGACGACGAGGGCCTGGTGCGCACCGGCAAGGGCGAGGCCATGCTGATCGGCATGGCGATGGCCGCCCTGACCGGGCGCAAGTACGTGGGCTACGTCGACGCCGACAACTACGTCCCGGGCGCCGTCAACGAGTACTGCAAGGCATATGCCGCCGGGCTGCACCTCGCCGAAAGCCCGTACTCGATGGTGCGCATCTCCTGGCACTCCAAGCCGAAGCTGCGCGACGGCCGGCTGTTCTTCAGCCGGCGAGGCCGCAGCTCCGAGATCACCAACATGTTCCTCAACAGGCTGGTGGCCGAGCACAGCGGCTTCGGCACCGAGGTGATCGCCACCGGCAACGCGGGTGAGCACGCGTTCAGCCTCGACCTCGGCCTGCGGATGCGGCTGGCCGGCGGGTTCGCGGTCGAGCCGTTCGAGTACGTGGAGCTGTTCGAGCAGTTCGGTGGTGTGCTGCCGGAGGCCGCGGCGTTGCCAGAGGACGTCAAGGCGGTGCCGGTGCTCCAGATCGAGACCCGCAACCCGCACTTCCACGACAACAAGGGCGAGGACCACGTCAAGGGCATGCGAATGCAGGCGCTCAACGTGCTGTACCACTCGCAGGTGTCGCTGCCGGCCGTCCGCGAGGCGATCCTGGAGTTCATGGTCGCGGAGGGCGCGCTCGCTCCCGGGCAGGAGCCGCC
Organism: Micromonospora sp. CPCC 205371; assembly: GCF_026130045.1. Classification (GTDB taxonomy): domain Bacteria; phylum Actinomycetota; class Actinomycetes; order Mycobacteriales; family Micromonosporaceae; genus Phytohabitans. The sequence goes on along the minus strand of NZ_JAIBNX010000125.1, from coordinate 2,794 downwards.
GCGCGAGCGGATCTACCCGCCGGTGGGGTCGATGTCGTTCGACACGTTCCTCGACACGCTCAACGCCGAATCCAGCGCGTTCCACCAGATCGAGTGCTCGTTGGACGTGTCGACCGTCACCTAGTACGGCTCGGGGTCACCTTCCAGTCGGGTAGGAGCCGTGGCCGACTACGGCGGTGATCAGCCAATTTTCCGGTTTCGGTTCATCTGTGAGGGCACTCACGCCGCGTCGGGAGCGACGCGGCGGTCGGCGTGCGCCTATCCTCGCGGTGAGGGCGCACCGTGCGAGAGCCGTCCGCTCGCTGGGGAGGCGCAGGGCGCAGAGCGGCGCGCTGTTGCGCGCGCCGCCGAAGCCGACAACTTACGAGGACAGATGACTCCCGTCGTACTCATCGCCGAAGAACTCGCTCCAGCCGCCATCGATGTGCTCGCGCACGACTTCGACGTACGCCACGTCGACGGCACCGACCGCCCGGCCCTTCTCGCGGCGCTGGCCGAGGCCGACGCCGTGCTCGTGCGTAGCGCGACCCAGATCGACGCCGAGGCCATCGCCGCCGCCCCGCGTCTGAAGGTCGTCGCGCGTGCCGGCGTGGGCCTCGACAACGTCGAGGTGGCCGCCGCCACCGCCCGCGGCGTCATGGTGGTCAACGCGCCCACCTCCAACATCGTCTCCGCCGCCGAGCAGGCCGTCGCCCTGCTGCTCGCGGTCGCCCGCAACACGGCCAGCGCCAGCTCCGCGCTGAAGGCCGGCGAGTGGAAGCGGTCGAAGTACAGCGGCGTCGAGGTGCAGGGCAAGACCGTCGGCGTGGTTGGCCTCGGCCGCATCGGCGTGCTCTTCGCCCAGCGGATGGCCGCGTTCGGCACGCGGCTGATCGCGTACGACCCCTACGTGCAGCCGGCGCGCGCGGCTCAGCTGGGCGTGCGCCTGGTGGGCCTGGAGGAGCTGCTGCGGGAGAGCGACTTCATCTCGATCCACCTGCCCAAGACGCCCGAGACCGTCGGCCTCATCGGCGAAAAGGAGCTGACGCTCGTCAAGCCGGGCGTGCGGATCGTCAACGCCGCGCGCGGCGGCCTGATCGACGAGCAGGCGCTCGCCGACGCGATCGCTGAAGGCCGCGTCGCCGGTGCCGGCATCGACGTGTACTCGAAGGAGCCCTGCACGGCGTCGCCGCTGTTCGCGTTCGACAACGTGGTGGCCACCCCGCACCTGGGTGCGTCGACCGCCGAGGCGCAGGACAAGGCCGGTCTCGCGGTCGCCAAGAGCGTCAAGCTGGCGCTGCAGGGCGAGTTCGTGCCGGACGCCGTCAACGTGCAGGCCGGTGGCGTGGTCGCCGAAGACGTCCGGCCACTGCTGCCGCTCGCGGAGAAGCTCGGCAAGGCGTTCACCGCGGTCGCCGGCGGTGTAGCCGCCAACGTGACCGTCGAGGTGCGCGGCGAGGCGGCCGCCAACGACGTGTCAGTGCTCAAGCTCGCCACCACCAAGGGGCTGTTCACCTCGGTGGTCGAGGAGCAGGTGACCTACGTCAACGCGCCGCTGTTCGCCGCCGACCGGGGCGTCGAGGTCGAGCTGGTCACGCACGCCGACTCTGTCGACAACCCGACGCTGGTGACGGTGCGCGGCGCGCTGCCCGACGGCCGCACCGTGACGGTGTCCGGCACTGTCGTGGTGAGCGGCAGCCGCGAGACCATCAAGCTGACCGAGGTCGACGGGTTCGACCTGGAGTTGGGCGCCGACGGCGTGCTGCTCTTCTTCCGGTACGTCGACCGTCCGGGTGTCGTCGGTGCGATCGGTTCGATCCTCGGCGAGTCCGGCGTCAACATCGCCGCGAGGCAGGTGGCCCGCCCGGAGGCGGGCGGCGGGGCGCGGATGCCCCCCACCGTCGACGGGGCGGTCGGCGCCGAGCTGCCCACCGAGGCCGCCGACGCCATCGGCGCCGTCGCGGCGAGCGCTGCCGACCTGCGCGACGAGTAACCACCCTCCACTGTGATCAGAGCCTGTTGGTAAACCTGCGGTCGAGCTGCGGCGAGGCCCAGACGGCGTCCGGCAAGTCGGGCGGAAGGTCGCATACCGGTGTTGTATGTGGCCTTTCGTCCGGCACCGCCGGTCGTCGTCTGGACCCGGCGCGGCCGATCGTAGGTTTGCCAACAGGCGCTAAAGGCGTCCGTCGGTGCGGCGGGCGCCTTGCTCTATTTCACGGGGGTTGCTCTATTTCACGGGAGTGGGCGGCGGGTAGACCGAGCCATCCTGGAGATCCAGCAGCATCAGGCTGTGGTGCGCGGCCAGGCGCTCGATGGCTTCGAGCACTTCGTCGGCGCACGATGGGGTGAGGCACATCATGACGTGGTCGGTCGCCTTGTGCAGAGGGGCGGCCGCCCAGGGACTGTCCGACGAGGACACAGTGTCGGGGTACTGGGCCGTCAGCTCGACGTAGAAGGCGCCGATCCGGCGGTCGACTTCGCCTTCGGCGTGCTCACCTTCGCGGCACAGCTCATGCGCCGCCCGTACGTCGGCTGGTGTGGCGTTGTTGTCCAGGGCCCACACGACGAGGTCAAAACTCACGCGCAGATATTGCCACCCGGTGAACTTCCGGTGGGGACGCGCCCCGCCGACACGCGTACGGGGCGGTGCCTTGCGCGGAGTCGGGCCGAATCGATAGCGTGTTCACCCGGTTACGCACCGCGTGGACGTGTCTTCGGGTGACGCGTTTCTCGCAGGTCGTGGCCGGTCCCGTGTGCGCGAGCCACGCGTACTCGTCGTTGTCGGCCCCCGCGATCACTTGCCGAGATCGCGGGG